>JAFXJK010000059.1 GCA_017532355.1 Oscillospiraceae bacterium
ATCCGCTCGACTGGAAAGCAGGTTACTGGCCCGGTATGATGTGGCTTATGTACTTAAAGTCAGGCAATGAGATGTTCCGCAAGATTGCCGAAGAGTGTGAAGAGAAGATGGACGTCGGCTTCGGCCCGAGATTTAAAGATCTCCACCACGACGTCGGCTTTATGTGGGAGCTCACATCTGTTGCAAACTACAAGATTACGGGAAACGAGATGTCAAAGATTCGTGCTTCTCACGCGGCATCTGTTCTTGCTTCCCGCTTTAACCCGAACGCAAGCGTTATCAAGGCATGGCCGTGGGGCAACAACCTTTGGGCTATCATCGACTGCCTTATGAACATTCCGATTCTCGAATGGGCATCAAAATACGGCACAGAGCCCGACCCGCGCTTTGCCGCTATCGCAAGAACTCACACCGATACGGTTCTCCGCACCTTCCTCCGTCCGGACGGAAGCGTTCATCACATCGTTCACTATGACACAGAAACCGGTGAAATCATCGGCTACCCCGCAGGTCAGGGCTATGCTTCAGGTTCTTCCTGGTCACGCGGTCAGTCATGGGCTGTTTACGGTCTCGCCGCAGCTCACATCAACTCAGGCAAGAAGGAATATCTCGACGCTGCAAAGCGCGTTGCTCACTACTTCATAACAAACGTTGAGCCGGGCAAACTTCCGCTTCTCGACTTCCGTCAGCCTGTAGAGCCCGTCTGGTACGACTCCTCTGCTGCCGCTATCACGGCTTGCGGTCTCATCGAAATCGCAAAGTGTGTTGACGAGTTTGAAGCTCCGATGTACGAGCGCGCAGCGATTTCCCTCCTCAAGGCATGCGAAGAGCATTGCAACTGGGACGAGGATACAATGTGGATTCTCGGTGACGGTTCTGGTTCTTACGGAAAGAACGTTCACGTTCCGTATTCTTTCAGTGACTACTACCTCACAGAAGCTCTTATGAAGCTTTATGGTAACGACGGAAAATTCATCACTCACGATGAAGAAATAAAAGAAGAAAATTAATTTGAAAAAATTAAAATATGAGGTGTTTACAATGTACAGTGAAAACGACAAGAAGTTTGCCGCCGAGTTTCTTGCGAAAGTAGAGAAAAAGCTTACGGCGATCGCTCCGAAAATCGGTGCAGATTTTCCCGATACAAACCGCAAGACAGGCGAGTATATGACAAAAGATTGCAATCCTCTTGCCTGGACTGCAGGCTACTGGCCTGGCATGATGTGGCTTATGTATATCAAGACAGGCAACGAGATGTTCCGCAAAATTGCCGAAGAGTGCGAAGAGAAGATGGACGTTGGCTTCGGCCCGAGATTTAAAGATCTCCACCACGATGTCGGTTTTATGTGGTCTCTCACATCCGTTGCAAACTACAAAATCACAGGCAATGAGATGGCGCGCATTCGTGCTTCTCATGCGGCATCCGTCCTTGCTTCCCGCTTCAATCCGACAGCTAATGTTATCAAGGCTTGGCCGTGGGGAATGAGACTTTGGGCTATCATCGACTGTATGATGAACATTCCGATTCTCGAGTGGGCTTCAAAGTACGGCACAGAGCCCGACCCGCGCTTTGCGGCTATCGCAAGAGTTCATGCAGATACTGTTATAAAAGACTTTATCCGTCCTGACGGAAGTGTTCACCACATCGTTCACTACGACACGGAAAACGGCGAAATTCTCGACTATCCGTACGGACAGGGCTACGCTTCCGGTTCATCCTGGTCACGCGGCCAGTCATGGGCAGTTTACGGCATGGCAGTTGCATACATAAACTCCGGCAAGCAAGAATATCTTGATGCCGCAAAGAGAGTTGCTCACTACTTTATGACAAACGTTGAGCACGGTAAACTTCCGCTTCTCGACTTCCGCGCACCTGCTGATCCGGTTTACTACGATTCAGGCGCTGCCGCTATCACAGCCTGCGGTCTTATCGAGCTTGCAAAGCTTGTTCCCGAATATGAAGCTCCGATGTACGAGCGCGCTGCTATTGAGCTTCTCCGTGCATGTGAAGAGCACTGCAACTGGGATGAGGACGTTATGTGGATTCTTGGTATGGGTGCAGGCGCATACCACACACCTGAGTGCACCCACGCTCCGTTTGTATGGAATGATTACTACCTTGTAGAAGCTCTTATGAAGCTTCACGGCAACGACGGTAAGTTCATCACTCATGATGAAGAAATAGAAGAAGAAAAGTAATTCAAAAAAGTTAAAACAAGAGGTGTTTACTATGTACAGTGAAAACGACAAGAAGTTTGCCGCTGAGTTTCTTGCTAAAATAGAAAAGAAACTTACAGCAATCGCTCCGAAAATCGGTGCAGAGTTCCCCGACACAGACCGCAAGACAGGCGAATACCTTACAAAAGGCTGCTCACCGCTTGCATGGACTGCAGGTTACTGGCCCGGTATGATGTGGCTTATGTACTTAAAGACAAATGACGAGATGTTCCGCAAGATTGCCGAAGAGTGCGAAGAGAAGATGGATATCGGCTTCGGCGAAAAGTTCACAGCCCTCCACCACGACGTCGGCTTTATGTGGTATCTCACATCTGTTGCAAACTACAAAATCACAGGCAACGAGATGTCAAAGATTCGCGCTTCTCACGCAGCATCAATCCTTGCATCCCGCTACAACCCGACAGCTCAGGCTATCAAGGCCTGGCCGTGGGGCAACAAGCTCTGGGCTATCGTTGACTGCATGATGAACATTCCGATTCTCGAGTGGGCTTCAAAGTACGGCACAGAACCCGATCCGCGTTTTGCTGACATCGCAAGACACCACGCTGATACGGTTATCCGCACCTTCCTCCGTCCGGACGGAAGCGTTCACCACATCGTTCATTATGACACAACAACAGGTGAAGTTATCGAATATCCGCAGGGCCAGGGTTACGCTTCAGGTTCTTCCTGGTCACGCGGTCAGTCATGGGCTGTTTACGGCTTTGCTGTTGCTTACATCAACTCCGGCAAGAAGGAATACCTCGATGCCGCAAAGAAGGTTGCTCACTACTTCATGACGAATGTCGAACCGGGCAAGCTCCCGCTTCTCGACTTCCGTGCTCCTGCAGAGCCGGTTTATTACGATTCCTCCGCTGCTGCCATCACAGCTTGCGGTCTCATTGAGATTGCAAAGTGTGTTGACGAGTTTGAAGCTCCGATGTACGAGCGCGCCGCAATCCAGCTTCTCCGCGCATGCGAAGAGCATTGCAACTGGGATGAGGATACAATGTGGATTCTCGGCATGGGTTCAGGCTCTTATGACGCAAAGCCCGGTATCCACGCTCCGTGGGTATGGAGTGACTACTACCTCACTGAAGCTCTCATGAAGCTTTACGGCAACGACGGTAAGTTCATCACTCACGATGAAGAAATCCCCGAGGCTGAATAATAAATAATAAAAAAGAACTATGGCAAACGCCATAGTTCTTTTTTATTATTTACTTCCGTACAACAATCATTCTTTCAATAAAAATTGCGTTTTCATCTTCTTTGCTTCCGCCATAGGTTTCGCCTGTGAATTTCATTGAGAGATAAACGTCACACTCATCCATCGGGAAAGTTGCAGAAAGTCCGGAAATATTTACCGAACCGGCACCACCGGGGAGAGCAAGTCTCGTATTGAGAGCTGACTTCATTCCCGAAAGGCTTCCGATCTTGTAGAGATTATAGCCGTCCTGAATGATATCATCCTTAAAAATTTCCTTTTTGATAATATCCTCACCATCGCTCTGGAAGCGGAAAAGAAGCGGTACTTTTATCTCATCAAAGCTGTTTGAGGGCACCCATGCAAACTGCAAGTGAATACCTTTTGCAGCGTCATAGGAAAGTTTCATTACCTCGGGAAGATTTGAATCAGCATCAGCTACAGGTGAATAACCATAAATGTTTCTGATTCTCTTCTGTGAATACTTCGGCATATTGAGAAGCGTAACCTGGCAGATATCACGCTCGGGAACATCTGCAAATTCCTTCGGAATATCAAAGACAACTTCCTTTTCCGAAATTTCTTCAAAATATTCTATTTCAGATTCAAGACCTGCCTTTGCTTTTTCGCCTATCGGAACTTCCATATGGTCGCGGATAGCTTTGATAACACGCTTCTTTACCTCGCCAATCTTAAAATCAAACTTCTCTCCTCGCTCCGCCGCCTGATTCTTAAGCTCAAAGAACTTAAAGAGAATAACAGCATCAAGAGGCTTTCGAAGCCAGTTTACGCGCTCCTCAAACGGAGCCTTGCCCGAGACGAACTCTGATGCCTTTGCGAGATATTCAGAGCCTTTTATTGCAGTTGTTGAGTCGATGTAATTGAATCGGCTGTCCTCACCGCAACAGAGAACCGTCATCATATTTCTGTCAAGTGCCGCGCGCAAAAGCTCAAGATATTTCTTGACGTACGGTGCGCCCTTACCGTAGTAACGGTTGATAAAATCCTCAATAAGAGCATCTGCGTCAAGGTCAGGATTTTCAAGAAGATGCGTAAGAACATACTTATTGATATCCCAGCAGTCAGAAAGCGAATGATGTGCCTCTATAAATGTACCGACAGCGCCAAGGTCACGCATAGTCGGGATGGTGTCCGCAATGCGATAGAAAAGTGGAAGCGGATAGTTTGTACGCGCAGAATATATATAATCGTAAGAATAGAGCTCCGCGCCAGATTTCTTGCAGATATCTGCCCAGGTCGTGGCAAGGCGCAGATAGTCTTTATTTGTCGGTGCATGAATACCTCGAGCCATATCGTTGAAAAGGTCAGCAAGGTATATTACCATATTCGGTTCAGGACTTGTTCCATCCTTTGCAGGCTCAATGCAATTTGCGTAAGCACTTGTTAAAATCTTCGCCCACGGATACACCTTTGCAACCTCACGTGCGATGCGGTTTACAAACTTGAGCAAATAACCCGTATCGCCCGATTCCTCCAGCACCTTTTCACATTCAGGGCACTGACAGAAAAAGTCTTTATTTATATCGTCAAGCGAAACTGCATAACAGACAGGAAGCTCAACACCTTCTTTTTCTGCAAGCTCGACATCTTCTTTTATGTAAGCGAGTACTTTTTCAAGCAAAGCATTGAAAAACTCCTCATTCGAGAAGCAGTAGCTGCCTGTTCTGATGCGCTTTCCTTCTCTCTTGTTCCAAGCCCACCAATCGGGATGCTCATCAAAATACTCCTCGCGTGGGAAGTACTTTCCGAGAGTGTGTGCATGGTGAGGTCTGCCCATCCATCTTGCACCGCCGTATTTACGGACAGTTTCGTCATAAACCTCACCGTTAATTTCGTCATCCAACGGAGAGATAGCATTCGTTCTCGTCCTTGCCATATGAACAAAGCCTTCCACACCGCAAAAATAATGAAGGAGAGGCTTGCGGAATTTAAAGCACGGAGTTCCCTCCATATATAAATCTTCAGCAAGAGAAAGTTCAGAAAGCTCAAGGACATCTTCTTCGTACATATTCCACCAACGGACACCGAGAAGGTCTTCTATAAAATGATATGCACCATAGATAATTCCACGTTCAACCTTATCATTACCACCGTTGATGATAACACTTCCGTCAACCATGGCAATTTTCCAGTTTTCGCAGTCGTTGCCGATGACATTTCTCTTTTTTGCAAATTCTGTGTTTCCGACATAGATACACTTTCCCTCCGCATCCTTTTCAGGTACAACGGGAAGTTTTACTGAAAGAGCCTTTTCGATGTAAATACAAAGCTCCTCCGCGGCAGTCTTTTCAACAATTGATGTGTTTTCAGGAACGACAATCTTACAGTCACATACTCCCTTTTTAAGGAAAATATTTTTCATTTTTCTCTCTCCTTTGTGCGAACAATAATTTGCACCCATATTCTTCGCCATTCTAACACGAAACTGCATGCAAAGCAATAGCCATTCTGATACTTTTCATTGCATTTTCTGTATCAAAATAGCTAAAATCTTTTATCGTTTTTGAATTTCTTTCGTTTACTTCCTTACAACAATCATTCTGTCAAAATAAATTGCATTTTCGTCTTCACGCTTTCCTCCGTAGATTTCGCCCGTGAATTTCATTGAGAGGTAAACATCGCAATTCTCCATCGGAAATACTGCTGCAAGCCCGCGGAGATTTACAGTAACCTCCTGCGGAATACGTAGCCTTGTGTCAGGGAATTTCATCACGTCTGCAACAGTTCCGATTTTATAGAGGTTATATCCATCAAGCTTTATATCTTCGCGAAAGAGATTATTTCCGCAAGCAACCTTGCCTTCCTGATCAACCTCAAAGAAAAGCGGTGTAGGCGTATCATCATTTTTTGAGCTTGGGATTAAGGTATACGGTGCACGGAAACCCGTTGCAGTATCATAGCTGATTTTGAGAACCTTTCCCGTCTCCGCCTCTGCATCCTCTACGAAACTCGCTCCGTAACCTGCATTAAAGAGGTTGGTGGAGAACTTCGTCATATATCGCATCGGAAACTGATAAACATCTTCAGGGTTTTCGTTTGCAAGTTCTGTCGGATTTGTAAACGCTTCTTCCTCATCAGGAAGGCTCTCGAGAAACTCTTTTCTTATCTCGATCCCCTTTGGTATGTTGTTTTGAGGGGACTTAAGATATTTATCATAAGTATCAAATATGCGATTTCTGATTTCTGTCGTAGTGAAGTTGAACTCAATGCCGCTTTCAAATGCGTTTCTCTTAAAGTCAAAGAATCGAAGCAAGAGCGCAACATCGAGAGAATTCCGAAGCCACTCTATCCTGAAACGATACGGACCTTTCTCTCCTGCTGCCACGATTGCACGCGCAAGAATCTCCTGACCTTTTATTATCGTCTCAAGGTCGATGTAGTTAAAGGGGCTGTCCTCGTCACAGCACATTGCGGTAACAAGATTTTCATCAAGTTTTCTTGCAAGAAGCGCGAGATACTCTTTTGCCGACGAAGCTGCAGGCCCGTAGTATCGGTTCATAAAATCTTCCGTTAAAGCCTCTGCATCAAGATAGGGGTTCTCAAGAAGGTGACAGATAAGAAAGTTGTTGAGCTCCCAAAAATCAGCAAAACGGTTCTGTGTTTCGATAAACGCGCCGCGTATGCCGTTATCTGCCCAGGTCTTTACCGTATCTGCAATGCGGTTGCAAATTGGGAGCGGATAGTTGAGAACTATATTATACAAATAGTCCCATACATAGTAGCCGCAACCTGCCTTTTTTACAACTTCTGCCCAACTTTCAACCTCACGACGGTATCTTTTGTTCGTAGGCGATGAAACCTTGCGCGCAAGGTCAATATATACATCTGCAATATTGATAATGACATTTTTCTCGGGAAGCGTATCATCCTTTGGCGGTTCAATCGTTTCAAGGTACGCCGACATTACAAACCTTGCAAAGGGATATTTCGCTCCAAGCTCACGCGCAACGCGGTTTACAAACTGCATGACATAGCCGCTGTACCCCGACTTTTGTATAATCTCCTGACATCTGTCACACTGGCAAACACAATACTCGAGAAGATCATCAAGCGAGAGCGAGTAATAGCTTGGAAGCTCGACCCCCGTTTTTTCAGAGAGGCTTATATCTTCTTCGATTATCTCTGAATATTTTTCACAAAGTGCATAAAAAAAGCTTTCGTTGGTAAGGCACCTGTGTCCCTCGCGAAGGTGTTTTCCCAAAGCCTTATTCCAAGCCCACCAATCGGGATGCTCATCAAAATACTCATCCACAGGAAAAAGCTTTCCCATGACGTGGCACTGATGCGGTCTTCCTACCTGCAACACATTGCCGTACTTTCGGATTTCTTCGTCAAATCTTCCGTCAGGGATATTGTCGTCATGAGGGGAGACCACATTCACTCGCATTCTTGCAAGGTGCTTGAAATTTTCCATACCTGACTGCGGGTTCATATACGGTTTTCTGAATTCAAAAAACGGAGTTCCCTCATGTACGAAACCATCGTCAAACGTAAGCTCTGAAAGCTTCGGCACATCCTCCTCCCACGGATTCCACCAACGAACACCGACTATATCCTCAAGGAAGTGATACACCGCGTAAATGATTCCGCGATCTCCCTTTTCTGCACCGCCGGTAAGAACGAGGTTGTCACCCACCATTTTGATTATCCAGTTTTCCTTACTTTTCCCGATTACACCTGCATCTTTTGCAAACTCGGTGTGACCGATATATATCCCCTTTCCCGAAGCGTCTTTTTCAGACACTGTCGGAAGATTTATCGAAAGTGCTTTTTTAAGGTACTCCGTGACTTCTTCCGCAGCAGTTTTTTCGACTGCATGCGCATTGTCAGGAATCACAACGGAATATTCGCGCCTGTCCCTCTCGGCAATGATTTTCTTCATTTTCTTTTCCTCTTCTCTCTTCTGAAAATGGCTTGATTCAAAGCTTTCGATCCGTCACGAACAGCATATACTTTTTCACCTTAAAAGTCAATAGTTTTTATGTGATAAAAATAAATACACCAAGACTCTGCAGCTTCAAATCAGGTCTTAGCACTGCTTCACTTTGAATAATATCCCTTTTCTCACGGGCAAGGCCGGGAAGTTCATCACTTACGATGAAGAAGTCCCCGAGGCTGAATAATTAACACCAAAAAACCTGTGGTCAATGACCACAGGTTTTTTATTAAAGGAGAAGAGCCGGCGGAAGCGGCTTCTTAGCTACCGCCCGCCGGCCTATATAGGAAGAAGAAAACTAATTTAATTCTTTCCTCTTTATTGACTCTAATAAATGGTGTCCGCATTGCGCGGATTATTAAGTTATTGTCAGGTGCGACCTTTTATGTCGCACCTGACAATGCTGACTTTTTTACTTTGAGTATGCAACGCGGATTACGGCGCCGTCACGATAGATGACGTATGCGCGTGCTGTTGTTTCATCGGAAGATGCCGTAAACTGATTTTTACTCTCAACCGATATAGCCTTTTCAGCACAGCTTGAGACTGTCAGATTTCCACCAAAGAGGATCCCCTTTTCGATAATCTCGATGCCGTTAAAGTTTACAAGCTCAAGCATGCGAACATTGCCGTTTTCGAAGAGTACCACTGTCGGTACATCAGACTTCTCACCCTCTGCCACTTCGACAACAACTTCATTTCCTGTCCACGGAGTATAAGTGTAAGTTTCGTCATAGCTTACTACCTTGCCGTCCTTTGTCCAGCATACAAAGTTTGCAACAGACGCTATCTTATTCACTGCACTATGAACAGCTTCGGAAGCTGTCTCCTTGAAGAGCTTGTAGTAGTCACCAATCGTATGGCTCGGCTCTGCGCCAAATTCACCTTCGCTCTCTTCAATAAGCTGACCTGCTGCGCTGAAGTACTCTGTAAGCTCTGCGTTTACATCAGCATACTTTGCAAAAATCGGTGTATTTGTTCCTGCTGTGAATGTGTATTCTGCTTCATCCGAGATGATTCTTCCTGAGTTTCCGTTGTACCAGTAGAGGAACTTGAGTGTATCTGTCTCATCTGCCTTGAGTGTTACGCTGTCTCCAACCGTTACGCTGTTGACGTTACCTGCCGTAACACTGCTTTCCGAAAGGAGAGCCTTCGCATCAGCTGATGCTGCACCGTTTACGATTGCTGTAAGTCCGATTGATACAGAGTTTCCTGTAATTTCCGCATTCGGGTTCTCGGGAACTTCGGGCTCTTCTTCACGAGTGAGCTTGATGTTGTAAAGTGTCTGGTTTGTCGAATCACCCACGCCGCCTATCTTTGAATCTGTAAATCCGATAAGGTATGTGCCGGCACTCGGAACTTCTACAACATCTCAAGCACATTATCCCTGCTCCATGGGTCACCGTTTCCAAAGCTATAATCTTCTGCAATCTTGTCACCTGCAACAAACGGGAAGCCTGAACCTACAGCAAAAGTATCAGAGCACTTTGCAAAGTACATATCAAGCGTACAGTTGTCAGTTCTTTTGATGTAATCAAACGAAACATTATACTTACCTGCACTCGGGATATAGAGCGCCATAACCATATATGAGCTGCTATCGTTTGTTTTAATAAACACGCCGTTATCACCATTGAGTTCACAGGTAATCATACCCGACTGGCCTGCGAACTTCCAATAATCGGTTTCAGCCGCATTTATCAACGAATATCTGTTTGCCAATGAAGTATCATTCGAACTGATGTTTACATACTTCCTGCCGAACACATAGTTATACTCTGTATCCGCTTCAGCCCCTGCCGGAACTTCACCCGCAAATGTCTCTGTAAGCTTGATGTTATAGAGTGTCAAGTTCGTTGCAGCACCTACGCCGCTTATCTTTGAATCTGTAAATCCGATAAGATATGTGCCGGCACTCGGAACTTCTACAACTCCATCAAGCACATTTCCTCTGCTCCATGGATCACCGTTGCCGAAGCTGCAATCTTCTGCAATCTTGTCGCCTGCAACAAACGGGAAGCCTGAACCTGCAGCAAAAGTATCAGGGCACTTTGCAAAGTACATATCAAACGTGCAATTGTCAGTTCTCTTGATGTAATCGAATGAAACATTATACTTGCCTGCACTCGGAATATAGAGTGCCATGATCATATATGAGCTACTGCTGTTTGTATTGATATACACACCGTTACTACCGCCGTTTAAAGTGGTGTTTGCCATATCTGACTTCGCTGCAAACTTCCAGTAGTCAGTTGCAGCCGTATTCGTTACCTGCGAATAGCTGGTTACACCATTGACATCCGCATTTGCCGTCAATCCTACATAATCATGTCCGAACACATAATTATACTCTGTATCTATTGTAGCATTTGCAGGAACCTCACCGCCAAATGTCTCTGTAAGGCGGATGCTTCTGATTTCCTGTCTGATTTTTCCAATATCACCACTACCCAGGTTTGATGAATCATAATCTACACCGCTTACTGTCTTAAAGTCAGTAAATGCGACGAGGTATGTTCCTGCCTCAGGAACCGTGACTACGTTATCAAGTGCGCGATAGTCGATAACAGTCTGACCTGCGACATAGAATGAAAGGTCATCTGCAACCTTGTCAGACTCGCCGAACGGAAGATTTGCGCCAAAAGAGTTTGCCACAAAATCTGCCGGGCACTTTGCAAAGTAAATATCAAGGGAACCGCTGTTGTCTCTTGAATAACTGTTGTATTCGAATGTGTATTTGCCGGCTTTCGGAACGTAAAGTGCAAAAACTACGTTTGCACCGTTGCCAACATCTGCAACGTTTGTTCGAAGCGTGATACCGTTATCGCCGTTGAAGGAATAATTTTCCATTCCTGCCTGGTTAGCAAACTTCCATGCATCACCGCTTACTACTTTTGAGTAGCTTGTAGCTTCCTCAACGTTAGCCGAAGAGATGCCAACATTGGCTCTGTTGAACACATAGTTATACTGGGTTTTGGTTGCATCGACCGATGCCGGAACTTCGCTCGCAAAATCACTTGCCGCGAAAGCATTTGGAAGAAGCGAAAGTATAAGAAGCGCCGCAACAATTACGGATAAAATCCTTTTTTTCATAATTTTCCCTCCTGCAATTACGCATTTTTCCTAATTATAGCACGCTCAATATGTATTTTTAAATGCATCCATCGAAACACTTGTATTAAACGAACATCGATTTAATATCTCGATATTGCTTTTGTTTTTCTGTTGTGGTATAAAATAAATATCGGTTCAAACTGCTTTGGAGGGAAATTCCTATGATTGCACAAAAAAGCCTTTTCGACAGTGATCTCATGATAAAATCCGTTTTGCATGTTTCAACCTTTCATCTCCCCTCCGAGTTAGCCCCTCCCCAAAAGTGCTACCGCAAATCCGATGCTCTTATCTATGTCGTTTCAGGTGAGGGTGCATACGTGCTCAACGGCAAAAAACATATAATAAAAAGCGGTGACGCCCTTTTTATTTCAAACGGAACAACATACCACCGTGAAATTTTGAGTAAAGAATATCACACAATTTGCGTTGATTTTTATTTTGCCACTCCCGAAAACATCGTTCTGCCAACGGAGATTTTTCAAGACTTTGATAACATAGGCAACTGTTTTAAAAAGCTTTATAAAGTATGGACATCTCATACTACGGGATACTTTCCTGCAAGCTTGGCTCTCATTTACGAAATCTATTCTCAAATGCTTATCAAAAAAGCAAAAACTTATGTTTCCAAGAAAACTCGCGAGACATTAAGCGAAATACACGAAATTTTCCTTAATAGCTACCGCGATAAAATTTCAATCTGTGAATTAGAGGAAAGCTTAAATATGAGCGCGGTTCATTTCCGCAGACTGTTCAAAACCATCTATGGAACGAGCCCGCAGCAGTACATTCTCTCACTCCGCATAAACACGGAAAAAGAGCTTCTTCGCATGACCTCAAAACCAATAAAAGAAATTTCAGATGAAGTCGGTTTTTCGGACAACTGCTATTTCAGTCGACTTTTCCACATAAAGACCGGCTTCACTCCGCTCGAATACCGCGAGAATTTCTCTTTATAGAATCAGTAGGAAATAAACAACCCACGATTGTACGTAATGTACTTTCGTGGGTTGTTTCTTTTTATTTATTTCGAATAATAATTGATGAGGCAGCCTGCGAGGATGATATCTCTTTCCTCACGTGTGAGAGCAGATAACTTGAGCGTTAGCCCGTTAAATGACGAATCTCAAAAGCTGTGGTAACTGTCACGGTTTTTTCTTTCTTTTTAGCTCATTATATATACTACATACATTCACCGAAACCATTGGATAAATCGAACATCGTTTTCCGGCCGTAATATTGCTTTTGATTTTAAAATATGGTATAAAATAAGTATCAGTTTATGCTGTTAAGAGAGGAGATTTTTTATGAACGCACAAAAAAGCCTTTTTGACAGTGAGCTTATGGTTAAATCCATATTGCACGTTTCGACCTTCTGTTTTCCCGCTGAACTGATGACTGCACAAAACTTACATCGCAAGTCCGACACATTTATATATATCGTCTCAGGCGAAGGAGCATACGTTCTTGACGGCAAGAAATACAGAATCAAAAGCGGTGATGCCCTCTTCATCCCAAACGGTGCAACATATCATCGCGAAATCCTGAGTGAAGAATATCACACCATATATGTTGATTTTTACTTCGATGTTCCAAAAAAAGCCATCCTCCATACAGAGGTTTTTCAGGATTTTGAGAACATTGATAACTACTTCAAAAAGCTTTATAAGGCATGGACATCTCACACCACAGGTTATCTCACAGCAAGCATGAGCCTCATTTACGAGGTTTATTCGCAGATGCTCATCAGAAAGACAAAAACCTATGTCCCGAAGAAAACGCGTGAGACGCTTTCAGAGATACACGATCTTTTCCTTGAAAACTACCGTAACGAAAACTTCTCAATTTGTGAAGTTGAGGAAAAGCTAAATATGAGCGCAGTTCATTTCCGCAGGCTCTTCAAGGCAGTCTACGGCACAAATCCGCAGCAGTATCTTCTCTCGCTCCGCATAAATACAGCAAAAGAACTTCTGCACATGACCTCCAAATCCGTTAAGGAGATTTCCGAAGAGGTCGGCTTCTCAGATAACTGCTATTTCAGCCGCCTGTTCCACAAAAAAACAGGCTTTACTCCAATTGAATACCGCGAGAATTTCTCTTTATAGAATCAGTAGGAGAGAAACAACCCACGATTGTACGTAATGTACTTTCGTGGGTTGTTTCTTTTTATTTATTTCGAATAATAATTGATGAGGCAGCCTGCGAGGATGATATCTCTTTCTTCGCGCGTAAGAGCAGGGAGACGGAGCGTAATCTCGCGTGACTCACCGTCCTTTATAAGACGTGCCGAAACCTCTTCGCCATCTCCGAGGAGAAGTTCGCGGATACCCTCGATATAGATGAGGTCACCTGCGGCGATGCCTGAGTTATCAGCATCGTCAAGGATAAACGGAAGCATACCCCAGTTTACGACATTTGAGCGATAACGCTTTGTCGCATATTCGCGAGCGATGTTTGCAACACCGCCGAGAACCCTCTGGCACGATGCCGCCTGTTCACGCGCCGAACCGTCGCCGGGTTTGAGCGAGAACACAGCTGTTCCGACAGATGTTTTTGAAAGGTCAATGCCGTCAATACCAAAATCAGCAAAAGCAGACTTATCACCTTCGCGGCGTGCAAGCTCGCGAGCGTAAATTTCTTTTGTTCTGCCGACGTATGCAGGGTCTTTTCTCGAAAGAGCAAATGAAGCAAGCTTAATCGGATTAGAGCGGTACGACGAGGTCTCGCCGGACGGGATAAGCTCGTCAGTAGTAGTAACCGGGTCGTAAATCGCGCTTGCAACAGAGATGAGGAGATTGTCTGTCATACCAATCATCTCAGGCCAGTCTGCAATATTCGGGCCGAACACGAGTTCCTCCGACGGATCAGGCTTTCCTACTCCGTAGTAGATACGGCTCTTGTACGGCGTATCATCGTATGAATACTTTTCATCCTGCGGATCAACGGGTATGTTCTCAAGCTCGAATGCAGACGTAAGGCGTCCGCCGTTTAATGCCGTCGCTGCAATGGAACGGGCGTCCATAAGAGCGACATAGGAAATCTGACCGTCTCCCGGCTTTGAGCCTTCGCGGTTCGGGAAGTTTCTTGTCGCATGGCGGATAGAAAGCGCGCCGTTTGCAGGAACATCGCCTGCGCCGAAACACGGACCGCAGAAACAGGAACGGATGCTGACGCCTGCTGCAGTAAGGTCGGCAAGCGTGCCATCACGCATAAGCTCCATTGACATTGGCGAGCTTGCAGGGTAAACAGAGAGCCAGAAGCTGCCATCGCCCGTAGTCGCGCCGTTTAAAATATCGCGGACGCGGTGGATGTTCTGGAAAAGGCCGCCCGAGCAACCACCGACAAAGCCCTGGTCAACATAGAGTTCGCCGTTTTTAATCTTATTGAGAAGCGAAACACTCTTATCGGAAATGCCGAGCATCTCTGCGGCATCACGGTCAACCTGTGCGAGGATGTCAGAAAGGTTTGCCTTGAGCTCGCGAATCGTATATGCATTTGACGGATGGAACGGAAGCGCAATCATCGGCTCGACCTTTGAGAGGTCAACGCATACAGCAGAATCATAGTACGCGCCGTTATCCGGATGAAGCGGCTTATAATCCTCCGGACGGCCGTGGGTTGTGAGGAAGTCGCAGACAGTCTTGTCCGTTTCCCAGACAGACGAGAGACACGAGGTCTCCGTTGTCATAACGTCAACACCGAGTCGGAAGTCCATACTGAGGTTTGCAATACCCGGGCCTACGAACTCCATAATCTTGTTCTTGACAGCGCCGTCCTTGAACACTGCGCCGATTATCGCAATCGCGATATCCTGCGGACCTACGCCGGGGCGAGGAGCGCCCTCGAGATATACGCAGACGACGTCAGGGTATGCTATGTTATATGTCTTCGAAAGAAGCTGACGGGCAAGCTCAGGGCCGCCCTCACCGATAGAGATTGCGCCGAGCGCACCGTAACGCGTATGAGAGTCGGATGCGAGAATCATCTTTCCGCAACCTGCATAGCGTTCTCTCATGTACTGGTGGATGACCGCCTGATGAGCAGGAACGAATTCACCGCCGTAGCGTTTTGCGGCAGAGAGGCCGAAAACGTGGTCATCCTCATTTATCGTACCGCCGACGGCACAGAGGCTGTTATGGCAGTTTGTGAGGACATACGGAAGCGGAAACTCCGTAAGACCTGACGCACGGGCCGTCTGGATAATTCCTACATACGTGATATCGTGCGATGCCATAGCATCAAACTTAATCGCAAGCGCATCCATATTATCTGAGGTATTATGAGCCTCGAGGATGGAATACGCCATCGTCTTCTTTTTTGCCTGACTCGGAGCATCAAGCCCGAGAACGCTTGCATCCTTAACAGAGAGCAAGCATCCGTCTTTATAATAGACGCCGTTATTTACTACTGAAACCATTTCAAAACACCCTTTCTTATGTCTTCAATTATAGACTAAAGAGCGCTTAAAATCAAGTTTCAATTCCCCTATATCCGACAAAAGTTTTTGAGGTATTTCAAATCCGTTGATTTCCATTTTGAGAACAAGCACAGAAAAGCATCCATCCGCCGTAAAGCGAGTGATTTTTGCATTTCCCGACACATCAAGCTTTTCCGGTAAAACAGAGAAAACCACAGGGAAATTTGCCCCCTTCTCCTCCAGAAACCTTTTCATTTCCTCTTTCCGGATTTTTACCGCGAACGACGTATCTCTCCCCTTCTCATATTCTATTTTCAAACTCTCAAACGGGAAATCCACTGCAAGCTCCTCGTTTATTTCTGCTTCAGGTCCTCTCATAATAAGCACTGCGACGAGTACCAGAAGGGACACAATCACCGGAACAATAACAATTTTAAATTTTCTCGGCTTACGCTCAACATTAGACATTTTTTACACGCTCCGTCGTTTAAAATTATTTCAAGGTGGTGATGCTTGTGTGGTAAAAACCGTTTATGTCGATATTCTTTTCATTATCAATCTTATTATTAACTACCTTCTTTTATTCGTTACAGCACATATAGCAACACTTCGGATATCAAGATTACGCCTTTCTCTCGCCGCATCTTTCGGCGCACTTTATGCAGTTCTTTCTTTTTTTCCGAAGCTTTCCATCCTGACTTTTTTACCGATAAAACTCCTTATCGCCGCGGCAATGGTATTTCTCGCCTTTGGCAGAAATCATTTTCTGCGAGCGTTTCTTGTTTTTTTCGTATGCTCACTATTTCTTGCAGGCCTCTGCCTTCTCGCGCCAAGTGTCATCTCCTCGGTAAGCGGCGGAGTGTATTACATAAACATCTCGTTTCCCGTGCTCCTCCTGTCAACGCTTATCGCCTACATTCTTCTCCGACTTGTTTTTTTAAGGCGCGGTGGCGGCGAAAAGAAAATTTGTAATGTAACAGTCAAAAATAACGGCAACGAAATATCTCTCCGCGCCCTTGTCGATACCGGAAATTCCCTGCGCGCACCGCAAACCAATGCACGCGTCGTAATCTGCGCCTACGACACAATACGGTGTATTCTTCCCACCGGAGTGCGCAACGTTCTTGATAAGCATCGCGACAAAAGCTTTTCTCTCGCCTTTGATAAGCTCTCCGAGCTTGCCCGCTTTTCTCTTATCCCCTGCAGGACTGTAGGGGTATCCTTTTCGCTTCTTCTGGCATTTACCCCCGATGAAGTATGTATAGAAAAAAAGATTTCAAAAGGCGCCATCTGCGTTATTTCTGAAACTCCCGTCTCTGACGGAAGCGGATATAACGCCATTATATAAAGGAGGATTCTCTGTGAATATAAAGTTTTCTTTCCTTAAGCTTCTCCAAAAGCTTGGGCTTATCTCACCTGCCTCCGTCATGTATATATGCGGAAGCGATACTCTCCCACCGCCGCTGACGAGTGAAGAGGAGGAATATCTGATTTCGCGGCTCGACACGGACTCGGACAACGTCAAAAAGACCCTTACAGAACACAATCTGCGGCTCGTGGTTTACATCGCACGCCGCTTTGAGAATACAGGTGTAGGCATTGAAGACCTCATCTCAATCGGAACAATCGGGCTTATAAAATCAATAAATACGTACAAGCCTGAAAAGAACATAAAGCTCGCGACCTACGCTTCACGCTGCATTGAAAACGAAATACTTATGTATCTTCGGAAGACATCCTCACAAAAAACGGAGATTTCCTTTGACGAGCCCTTGAATACCGACTGGGACGGAAATGAGCTTCTCCTCTCCGACATTCTCGGCACGGAGCCCGATTCGGTAATACGTCCGATTGAAGACGAAACCGACCGTGAGCTTCTCATCCGCGCCCTCGACGCTCTTCCGGAAAAGGAGCAAACCATTATTAAAATGCGTTTCGGTATCGGTGGAATGCGCGAAAGAACGCAGAAGGAAGTTGCGGATATTCTCGGAATTTCTCAATCCTACATATCACGCCTCGAAAAAAGAATAATTACAAGGCTCAGAAGTGAAATTCTGCGACTTCTATAAATTTTTATCCCGTATTAAACAAACCTCCCAAGGCAATAATGATAATACTCTTATTGCTTTGGGGAGGGCTTTATTCAATGCACGAAAAAGTGGAGATTTGCGGCGTCAATACTTCAAAATTAAAAATTCTCACAGGCGAGGAAACAAACTCTCTTCTCCGCCGCTATAAAGGCGGAGACAACAGTGCGCGAGACGAGCTTATCTCGGGGAATCTGCGTCTCGTATTGAGCGTCATACAGCGTTTTTCCAACCGCGGCGAATCGGTAGATGACCTTTTCCAGGTAGGCTGCGTGGGACTTATCAAAGCGATCGACAATTTTGACATCACCCTCGGGCTTCGCCTTTCAACTTATGCAGTCCCAATGGTTATCGGCGAAATCAGAAGATATCTCCGAGACAACAGCGCAATCAGAATTTCGCGTTCGATGCGCGATACAGCTTACCGCGCACTGCAGATAAAGGAAAAACTCACAAACGAGAACCAACGCGAGCCGTCCGTTTCCGAAATCGCAAAGGCTATGGACATGCCGTGCGAAGAAATCGTGTTTGCGCTTGACGGAATCATGGATCCCGTTTCCCTTTATGAGCCTGTATATTCTGACTCAGGTGGTGACACAATCTGTGTCATGGACCAGGTGGGCGATACAAAAAACACAGACGAAAACTGGCTCGAAAAGATTGCACTCAAGGAGGCAATTTCGCATCTCAACGACCGCGAAAGGAGGATCCTCTCGCTCCGCTTCTTTGACGGTAAAACGCAGACCGAGGTTGCCGATGAAATCGGCATAAGCCAGGCACAGGTCTCGCGTCTTGAAAAAGGCGCAATCGACAGAATAAAGAAAGAGATATAGAAAATCGCAGTGGTTTCACCACTGCGATTTTTACTTTTCTTTTCTTCTCATAACCCCATAAATCAAGCCCGAAGCGACCGTCGTTATCACAAGCTCGGGAAGCATATATCCACCGTTGTAGAGAAGCGAATACAACCACACAGGCTGACCCTCGGGAGCATAGACCTTCCAAATCAGTATTCCACCTATGAAATGGCAAACAAACCTGCCGAGCATTGCCACGACAGAACCTGCCGCGACGCCGACAATTTCATTTTCAAAAAGCTTCGATACCGGATTCGCTATCGAAATCACCGTAAACGCAATTACATAATCAAGCAAGACTACTGCGACAAAAGAAAGCACCGTTGCCGTTGGCGGCGCGGTAAATCCTACAAGCATCTGAATGAGCGAGTACGCAAAGCACGTAAGGGCGCTCCACCGAAAGTCCCTTATCATCACGCAGACGAGCATGAGCGGCACCATACTGCCAAGTGTTACCGTTCCTCCGAACGGCGCGTTATATATGGGAATCAACGAAAGAACCGTTGCAATAGCTATCATAACCGCACACAGCGTTATATTTCTGGTTTTCGTCTCTGTTTTCACTTCACATCCCCCTTTTTAACAAAAAAACACGCTTTGCGAAATATGCAAAACGTGTTTTTGTTAAAACAAAAAAGCTTTTCCTACGTCGGCATTATCCGCATCAGGTTCACGGGTTTTGGGACTTTATCCCTCTCTCAGCCGAGTTCACTCAGCTCCCCTATTCGGTTATGCTTAATTATACACTTAACATTTTTATATGTCAAGTCTGTACACTATAAAAAACACCGCAGCAAGATTTACAAGCGCCAGAAGCGGTATCCCGTAAACAAAGCTCGCGTGCTTCGTTTTATGGCGAAATACGCGCATACCTGCCCAGGCGCCTGCCGCGCCGAGAAGCGCCGCAAGGATAAACAGCGTCTTTTCAGGGATTCTGCGCATATCTTTCTTTGCAAAAAGCTTGTCGAGACCGTAGATTGCCATAACAATCACGTTCCATATAAGATAAATTAAAAGAAGGTTTATAATCATTACACTCGCCTCAGTTTTGAAAGAATCTCGGAGAAATAGTCAGGCAGCTCGGTTTCAAAATACATTGTCTCCCCCGTTCGCGGATGAGTAAACGTCACATTCTTCGAGTGCAGGCACTGCCCCTCGAGCCCAAGCTTATCACGCGCACCGTAAACCGCGTCGCCGACTACAGGATGGCCTATGTGCGACATGTGAACCCTTATCTGGTGCGTTCTTCCGGTTTCAAGAAGGCAGGATGCATATGTAAATCCCTGATATCTCTCAATAACACTGTAATGCGTAATCGCCTCACGGGAGTTAAGCTCCGTTACCGCCATTTTCTTTCTGTCCGTCTTGTGGCGACCAATCGGCGCAGATATCGTTCCATGCTCTTCTTTCAAACCACCAATGACAACGGTGTGATACTCGCGCCGTACGGTATGCTCTTTTATCTGCTCCGCAAGAGAGTTGTGAGCAAAATCCGTCTTTGCGACAAGCATGACGCCACTCGTGTCCTTATCAAGGCGATGTACAATTCCCGGGCGCAGCACGCCGTTTATACCCGAAAGCGAAGAGCCGCAATGGTGCATCAGCGCATTGACAAGTGTTCCCGAATAGTGACCTGCCGCAGGGTGAACAACCATACCGCGAGCCTTGTTTATTACAAGAAGGTCAGAATCCTCATACACGATATCAAGCGGAATATTCTCCGGCTCGACATCAATTTCGCGAAGCTCGGGAAGGGTTATCTCAATCTCGTCGCCCTCGACCACCTTGTAATTCTTTTTAAGCCCGAAAACGCCGCCACTCTCTATGAGAGCGACAGCGGCGTTTCTGGAAATATTCAGTTTCTTTGCAATGAATACATCAAGTCGAAGTCCTTCATCAAGGCTTTCAACTGCAATTCGGGTTGTGTTCATTCTTTTTTATCCTCATAAAAGAATATTACATATACGAAGAACAGAACTGCGCCGATTGTAACTGCTATATCGGCAACATTGAATACAGGGAAATTGATGAGTTCGAAATCGAACAAATCAACAACCGCTCCGCGGATGATGCGGTCTATCAAGTTTCCCATCGCACCTGCAAGCACCAACGCAATCGCCCATGATCCGATCTTTGACTTTATCCTTCTTGAAGCAAGAAGATATATCATCGCAATACAGGCAATAGCCGGCACAATAATCAAAAACGCCGTCTTTCCCTCAAGCATTGAAAACGCGGCGCCCGTGTTTTCAACGTAACGGAGATTAAACACGCCCTCAATTACAGGCAGCTTTCCCATCGGCTCAAGCACATTTATGCTCCACAGCTTAACAAACTGATCAAGAAGAACAACGAGAAAAACCACTACAAACTGAATTATCAACAATTTACCGTTCTCCTAAATGCCTTTTACTGCTGCAGTACATCTCGGGCAAAGCTCGGGATGCTCGGCATCTGTTCCTGCTTCAGTTGAGAATGTCCAGCAACGCGGACACTTCACACCTTCTGCCTTTGCAATTACGACCTCAATCTCTTCAATCGTCTCGCCAAGGCCCTCTTTCTTGTTAAGAGAAACGGAAGATACGATAAAGAGCTTCGCAAGACCGTCGATAGCGGAGATAAAGTCATAAACCTCGCCGCTTGCTGAAATCTCAACAGCTGCCTCAAGTGACTTACCGATTGTCTTAGAAGCTCTTGCTTCTTCGAGTGAACGGTTTACACGGTCACGAAGCTCTGCAACGCGAGCCCACTTCTTCTCAAGCTCAAGATTGAGAACATCTTCGTCAACCTTGGGGATATCGTTGAGCATCGAGTTTTCAAGACGAACACCGTCGTGATGCGGCATAGCCTTCCAGATTTCATCGCTTGTGAAAGCAAGAATCGGAGAAAGGATGCGGACAAGGGTGTCAAGAATGCGGTAGATAACCGTCTGCGCTCCGCGGCGGGATGCGCTATCACGACCGTCGCAGTAGAGTCTGTCCTTGATAACGTCGAGGTAGAAGTTTGACATATCGACAACGCAGAAGTTGTGGACAGCGTGAACAACTGTATAGAACTCATACTTGTCGTATGCTTCAATGCAACGTGCAAGGAGAGAGTTAAGACGTGAGAGAGCCCATCTGTCGAGCTCGCAGAGTTCAGCTGTCGGGACTGCTTTGTTCGGGTCAAATCCGTCGAGGTTTCCGAGGATATAACGAGAGGTATTTCTTATCTTGAGATAGGTATCGGAAAGCTGCTTGAAGATTGCATCGGAGCAACGCATATCCTGACGGTAGTCAGCAGAAGCAGCCCAGAGACGGAGAACGTCTGCACCGTATTTTTCAATAACTTCCTCAGGAGCTACGCCGTTACCGAGAGACTTGTGCATAGCCTTACCCTCACCGTCAACCGTCCAGCCGTGTGTGAGAACCTGGCGGTACGGAGCCTTGCCGCGGAGTGCGACAGCTGTGAGGAGAGAGGACTGGAACCAACCGCGGTACTGGTCTGCACCTTCGAGATAAAGGTCTGCCGGCCAGCACTTCGGAGAGTCAAGCTCCATAGAAGCAATGTGGGTAGAGCCTGAGTCAAACCAACCGTCAAGGGTGTCAGTTTCCTTTGTGAAGTGAACGCCGCCACAATGCGGGCACTTGTATCCGTCGGGAAGAAGCTCGGAAACATCCTTTTTAAACCATGCGTTTGAGCCTTCCTCACCGAATATCTTTGAAATTTTTGCGATTGTAGCATCGTCGCAAACAGGCTTTCCGCAATCTTCACAGTAGAAGACAGGAATCGGAAGACCCCAGTGACGCTGACGGGAAATACACCAGTCAGCACGCTCGCGAACCATCGAAACGATGCGGTCATAACCCCATTCAGGGAACCACTGAACATCACCGCAAGCTGCAACCGCTTCATCCTTGAATGCATCTACCGAGCAGAACCACTGATCCGTAGCACGGAAGATAATCGGGCCTTTACATCTCCAGCAGTGCGGATAGCTGTGGACGATGTCTTCGGATGCAAATAGTGCACCCGACTCTTTCATATCTGCAAGGATAACGGGGTTTGATTCCTCCGTCTTCATTCCTGCATACTTACCTGCATAATCTGTGTGACGGCCTACGCTGTCAACAGGAACGACCATTTCCATACCGTAGCGGCGACAGGTCTGATAGTCGTCAGCACCAAATCCCGGAGCTGTATGAACGCAACCCGTACCTGATTCCATAGTGACATAATCAGCAAGGAGAAGACGTGATGTCTTCGGAAGGAACGGATGGTTTGCAAGCATATTCTCGAAGAACTCGCCCGGATGATGGTCAATAACTTCGTAAGAGTCAAAGCCGCCGACCTTCATAACCTTGTTTGCAAGAGCCTCTGCCATAATATAGTTTTCGCCATTCGGAGCCTTGATGATTACATACTCCTCAGTCGGGTTGAGAGCGATAGCAAGGTTACCCGGAAGTGTCCAGATAGTGGTTGTCCAGATGACGAAATATGTCTTTGCAAGATCGATGCCCGGAAGTTTTCCAAGGTCATCGTTTACAGAGAACTTTACATATACGGTTGTACACGGGTCATCCTTGTACTCAATCTCAGCTTCAGCAAGAGCTGTTTCACATACAGGGCACCAATAAACAGGCTTGAGGCCCTTGTAGATATAGCCTTTTTTATACATTTCGCCGAAGATTTTGACCTCTTCAGCTTCAAACTTCGGGTCCATTGTGAGATAAGGCTTGTCCCAATCTCCAAGCGCTCCGAGGCGCTTGAACTGATTTCTCTGAACGTCAACAAAGTCAGATGCAAATTCCTTACAAGCTGTACGGAATTCGGGAATTCCCATATGCTTGCGGTCAAGCTTATTCTTCTTGATAATTGCAGACTCAATCGGCATACCGTGGTTATCCCAGCCCGGAGTAAACGGAGCCTTGAAGCCTGCCATGTTTTTATAACGGATGATAAAGTCCTTAAGGCACTTATTCATAGCTGTGCCCATGTGGATGCTTCCGTTTGAGAAAGGAGGGCCATCGTGAAGGATAAACGGCTCTCTTCCCTCGTTTTTCTCCATAATCAAATCATAGAGCTTCTGTTCTTCCCATGCTGCGAGCATATCCGGCTCACGCTTCGGAAGAGAAGCGCGCATGGGGAACTCGGTTTTCGGTAAATTTATTGTGCTGTTATAATCCTGAGACATTGCAAATAACTCCCTTTTTTAATCTTCGTCTTTTATGTCGTAATCGGTTCCGAATTTGAGATTCTCAAACACCGGTCTTGCACGGCGCTTCGGCTTTTCCGCCGCCGCTTCAAGAGCGTCCATCTCCTCTGCTGTGGGAGCTGCATTCTCAAATGGTATTGTATCGGAAACAACCTTAACATCTGCATCCTCATCGGATACGATTTTTTCTTCATTCACTGTCTGCGGTGCACGAGCAATTTCTTCTTCCTCAAGTCTGACCTTTTCTTCGAGAGACTTTGCAATCTCATCAACTGTGTCTGACATAGTAGACTCTGAAGGGTCACTTACAGGCACGGTTTTCGGTGCAACCTCGCCTTTAAGCACCTCAAACTTCTCGCGCTCGACATCAAATATCTTCATAATGTTATCGATGAAGTCCGCCGTAGCAGCCTTGGCACTTGCAAGACGAGCTTCCTCTGCTGCAACTTGTGCCGTAAGGTCGCCGATCTTTGCCTTTGCTTCCGCAGTTGCCGTCTCGACCATATCACGGCTCTTCTTCTCTGCCTCGGCAACCATCTCGTTTGCCATATTCTGTGCAGTGATGAGTGCCTTGCGCATCGCCTCATCAACACCTCTGTAATCCTCTACGGTATCCGCAAGAAGCTTCAGCTTCTTTTTGAGCATTGCATTCTCCTTAAAGAGAGTTGCATAGTCTTCTGCGATGTTTGCAAAAGCGCGGTCGACATCGCCCATATCATATCCGCCGAAAACAGCCTTTCCAAAGCTGATTTCCCGAACTTCGTTCGGAGTGTACATTCCCCTTCACCTCAAATTTATATTATATAAAAAACAACCGTGCGAACAATATCAATCAAAAAAAACGCAACGAGAACCGAAAGGTCTATCGGCAAACTCGCAAAAAACGGAATTTTGAACAAAACCTTGCGGATAGGCGCAAGTATCGGTTCCGTAACGCTGTGGAGAAAATACGAAAAACCGCTTCCCTGAGCCGGCGGAATCCACGACAGAATTGCACGCACAATAAACAGAAGCTCATAAATCCGCAAAACGGTAAGTATAAACCTCTGCAAAATTCCTATAAGCATATCCTTTTACCCTTAGAAATAAAGCCCGTTGTTCTCAAGCTCATCAATAAGGTCTCCCTTTAAATCTACGTTATAGGGAGTGATGATGTATGTGTTGTTCGCAACACGCTTGATCTGACCGTCGTTTGTATAAGCAACGCCGCTGAGGAAGTCAAGAATACGGCGTGCAGCGTCCTTGTTTGTTGACTCAAGGTTAAGAACAACTGTGCGCTTTTCCTTGAGATGGTCAGCAATCTCCGTTGCATTTTCATAACGCTCCGGCTTTACGAGAACAACCTGAAGCTGTGTTGTTGTATGGATGTTTACAACACGGTCGTCACGGCGTGATGACGGAGCAGCTACGTCGCGTCCCTTCTTCGGTGCTTCAGAGGGAACGAATTCGTCAAACTCTTCTTCGTCGTCTTCTACCTTTGCCCATTCCTTGAACATTTCCATGAATCCCATAATATTTGTCCTCCTAAAAATTTCTATGCATAGTGGCGTGCGCCGAATATACCGGTGCCGACACGAACCATATTCGCTCCGCACTCAATCGCCGTCTTATAATCGCCACTCATGCCCATAGACAGATATTCCATATTAATATTATCGTATTTTTTTGCTCCAATGTCAATAAATAATTCCTTCATTTTTATAAAAAAGCGTTTTTGAGTCTCAACATCCGTACAAATTGGCGGAATCGTCATAAGTCCGCGCACCGAAACGCCGGGAAGAAGCGCTATGGATTGGCAGAGCTCGTGTGCCGATTCCTCGTCTGCTCCGCTTTTCGACTCCTCTCCTCCGATATTGATTTCAACGAGAATATCCTGGACTATTCCAAGCTTTTCCGCGCACTTTGAAATCTCTCGTGCAAGCTTCAGGGAATTAACCGACTGGATGAGGTCAACTTTTCCGACGATATATTTCACCTTATTCGTCTGAAGCGTGCCTATAAAGTGAAGCGGTGCCCCGACGTATGCGCCCTCTTCATACTTTTCAAGAAGCTCCTGCACGCGGTTTTCTCCGCAGACATCAATCCCTGCCGCAATCGCCTCACGCACACGGGAAGCGTCGTTCATCTTTGTCGCCGCGCAAAGTATAATATCACTTCCGCTCTTTCCGACCTTGCGTGCAGCTTCTTCTATATCAGCGCGAATGGCTGCTATATTCTTTGCAATATCTCCCATAACACACATTCCTTATTTAACTATTTTTTTATTTTCGAGATTCTTCGCAGAAACTATAATCTCATCATAAAGCAAAAGCGACTTTGTATCCGCCGTGTCATACTCTGAAATATAGTAACTGTCCTTTTCAAACACAATACTTACGGGTTTGAACTTAACCTGCGAGTCTATAAGGCAATATACTCCGTTCTGTCCGTCCTCATCAACGCGGAGCGCCTCTCTCGGAACCTTCAATCCCTTATAAGTCTTTACAACCGCATCTGCGGATATTTTTCTGACCTTTGCAAAGTCGGCTATATGCGTATCACAGCAGAACACCGTCATAACCTTTCCGTCCTCAGGCTCTGTTATACGCACAAGCTTTGCGTCAACCGTCGGAAGGGATTTATCTGAAAACTTAAGCTTCATAATGCTGTTTTTTGACAGCCTCTTTGCACTTTCCTCGGGAATTATCGAAACGAGATACCACTTATTTGTCGAAATAAGCTTTCCCACAGCATTCGCGTCGCCCTCTGCAAAGTTTCCGATTTTCTCCTCAATTTCCTTCATGCTTCCATTAAGCGCAAGAGCTACTGTGAGCGAGCTTTCATATCCGTCCGTATGCTGTGAAAAATAACCTGCAGACGGTGAGTATATCCTCTTTTTCACCGAGCCTCCCGTGCTGAGCTTTTCTCGTTCAGCCTTAAGACTGTCAATGACGTCGAGAAGTTCTGCCTTGTCGCGATGTATATACTCACGTTCAAGCACGCGAAGGCGAAGCTCTTCAACCGCACTCTCCGTCATATTTGAAACGCCCTCTTGATTAAGCGTGAGAATTCTGACCGCAGCATCAGTAATCCTGTCGTTAGCGGCGTCAATATCGTAATTCTCTCCGCTCTGCGAATAAAGCGCCGTCATTGCCTCTATCTGTCCGAGAAGCTCTTCGGACTTACGGCTTTTCTCGGCAGACGCCTCATCCGCATATACCGTTGCAACGATGTTTCCGTTTCCGACACGCTCCCCCTCATACTTCTGCATCTCAAGCACTCCGGAGCCGTAGCTTCGGTTAAAGATAACTTCGTCGCGCATTACCACACCGTCAATCGGGGTAACGTCATCCACTTCCGCATAAACAGCACTCACCGTGCGTACAGGCTTATAAAAAGCTCTGTACACCTGAAAGCCTATGTATGAGACGAGCAAAAGTCCTAAAACCACTGTCACTATTCTTGAGATTGAGCCTTCTCTTTTCATCACATCTTCGGGAGTAAACCGTACTCTGAATCAGCAGGTAAGCTCCTCCCTTAACTCCTCCTCTTTGTTTGGATCAAAAAACCTCATCGCGTGGGCAGGTACAATCGTCGATATCGCGTGTTTGTAGATAAGCTGCTGACGGCCGTCAGAAACTATAACAACAGTGAAACAATCAAACCCCTGCACCGTACCCTTGAGCTGAAAGCCATTTGTAAGAAACACCGTTACGGGTATCCCCTCACTTCTTGCCTTATTGAGAAACACGTCCTGAAGCCCTGCTGTTTTTGTCATGATAAATCACACTCTTTCTATTGATATTTCAATAGATTATACAGCACTCTCCGAGGTGAATTTTATCAAATACTGTAATATGTCAGGAAAATTCTCCGACAAATCGGGTGAAAACCATTTTATCGACTCATTTCTCTTAAACCACGTCATCTGCCGCTTTGCATACCGCCTTGTCGCGGTCTTTATATCTTCAACCGCCGTCTCAAGCGACTTTTCTCCCGAAAAGTACGCGCAGAGCTCTTTATATCCAATCGCCTGCATCGCGGTTGTATCAGCAGAAATCCCACTGTCAAGAAGAGCTTTTACTTCCTCGAGAAGCCCTGCCTCCATCATCATATCAACGCGAAGGTGGATTCTGTCCCACAACGCTTTGCGGTCAGAAAACTCTATCCCGATATACGCCGCATCGTACTTTGGCGGAATCTTCTTCGTCTCCTCATCGTGCTCGGTGATAGTCTTTCCGCTCAATTTGCAGACCTCAATCGCGCGGATAACGCGTTTTACGTTGTTTTTGTGTATCTCGGCGGCACGCACGGGGTCAAGCGACCGAAGCATCTTATGCAATGCGTCCGCGCCGTCTTTTTCATATAGCTTCGTAAGTTCCTCGCGAAGAGAACCATCTTCCTCATTCTTCGCAAACGTCCGTCCGCGCACCAGAGAGTCTATATAAAGTCCCGTTCCGCCGACTACTATCGGAATCTTTCCGCGCGAGATAATCTCGTCTGCAATGCGCGACGCCTCTTCAACGTACCTCGCGACTGAAAAGTTTTCAGACGGAGATGCGATTGAGAGCATGTGGTGCGGAACACCGTCCATCTCATCCTCCGTTGGCTTTGCAGTGCCGATATCCATGCCCTTATAAATCTGCATCGAGTCACCCGAGATAATCTCGGCGTTCATCTCTTTTGCAAGAGCTATGGAAAGTGCAGTTTTGCCCGACGCAGTCGGACCTACGATACATATCATTTTGTTCTGCATTTTTTATCAAACCGTTCTCTTGAACTTTTTCTCAAGTTCATTTTTCGTATATTCAATCATAACGGGACGACCGTGCGGACAGTAGCGGATATCATCCTCGCAGAGAACCCTCTTTGCAAGCGCGAGAAGCTCCTCGGGGCTGTTCTTCTGCCCTGCCTTTATCGCCGCCTTGCAGGCTACGGAGTACATAACCTCAGAAAGAACGTCGGGGCGTTTTGCGCGTGCTCCCGTTTTAAGAAGCTCCGAAATTTCTTCAAGCACCTTTGCGGCATCATGTGCGTCAATGCCGTCGGGAACTGCCGAGCAGACGACACAACCGTCACCGAATTCTTCTATGTCAAAGCCGATTTTTGAAATCTCGTCACGATTATCCAGAAGCACCTCTGCCGATACCTTATCAAGCGATACGGTTTCAGGAACAAGAAGCATCTGCGACTGCGGCTCGCCTATCGTCTTCTTAAGTTTTTCGAATATAATTCTCTCATGTGCCGCGTGCTTATCGATAAAGAATACCGAGTCGCCACTCTCGACGATGATATATGTACTCATCGCCTCTCCTATAAGGCGGAGAGGTATCTCGTTCTTTTTCGGCTCCTCCTTGACCTGCATAACAGGTGCAGGAATCGGAGAAGGCGTCGTTACCACCGTCTCTTTTTCCGGAGTCTTTTCTTCAGTCTTCTCACGTGACTCTGTGTTATACTTTCCAAACTGCGTTGAGCGGAGCATCGTGCGCGGCTTCTGCTCAAAGAGCGATACGCGCGCAGATGAGTCGACAAACGGAAGCTTTACCTCTTCCGTCTTTTCAGGCTCTTCCCTCTTCTGCGGCACAACCGGCTCTGCTATCTTCTGCTGATTTTCCGTTATGTTGTCAACAGGCTCGGGTTTTAAGTTTATTTTTGGTGGAACAATCTCACGGCGTTCACTCTTTTCAAGGGCCGTCTTTACACCGAAATAGACAACGTCAAACACATCGCGCTCGGACGCAAACTTTACCTCTGTTTTTGCAGGATGAACGTTTACGTCAACGCTGCCGAGCGGAAGTTTTATATTGAGTACGCACGTTGGAAAACGGCCTTTCATAAGGCGCTCGCGGTATGCGTTGTCAAGCGCGGCTGCAAGAAGTCCCGACTTTACGGGGCGGCCGTTCACAAAGAAGAACTGCAGTGCGCGGTTCCCTCGTGATGCAGACGGAGCGCAGGTAAAGCCCGAAAGCATGATGTTTCTCTCCGATGTTGATACCTCGTTCATATTGTTTGCAAAGTCGCGGCCGAACACAGCGTAGATGCACGACTTTAAAAGTCCGTCGCCCGGGGTGTGGAGAATATCGCGTCCGTCCTTTATAAACTTAATTGAAACGTCGGGATGTGCAAGAGCACAAGCTCGCACGACGTTTTCGACATTTGCACCCTCTGTTGAATCCTTCTTCAAAAAGCGCATACGTGCAGGGGTGTTATAGAAAAGCTCGCGGACGATAATCGTCGTGCCGTCGGGGCATCCCGACTCACCCTCGCGGATTACGTTTCCTGCCTCGACGCGGAGAGCGACGCCCATATCCGCATCGCGTGTTTTTGTTATAAGGTCTATTTTTGAAACTGAAGAAATCGCGGCGAGAGCTTCGCCTCGGAAGCCGAGCGTTGCTATACTGTCAAGGTCCTCAGCCTTTGAAATCTTGCTTGTAGCGTGACGGAGAAACGCCGTTTTCGCATCAGGCGCGGACATACCTATACCGTCATCCGTAATTCTGATATACGAAATGCCGCCGCTCTGTATTTCACACGTGACGGAAGTTGCTTTTGCGTCTATTGCGTTTTCAAGAAGCTCTTTGACGACAGATGCAGGGTTTTCAACAACCTCGCCTGCCGCAATCATATTCGCAACGTGCTTGTCAAGAACATTTATGCGTCCCACGGTCTTTTCTCCTTTCTTTTTTACTCAGCCTCTCTCGCGCGTTTTGCAAGCTCAAAGAGCAAGGACAGCGCTTCAAGCGGCGAGAGCGTATTTACATCCATATGTGCAAGCTCGGAAATAATCTTGTCCCCCTCGTGAGAACGGCGTCTCTCTTCAGGTATTACAAATTCAGGCTTTGCAAGCGCGCTATCAGATTCAAGGCTTTCCAGAATCTCCTTTGCACGGAATATTACCGAATCCGGGATTCCTGCAAGGCGTGCAACCTCTATACCGTAGCTGTCATCGGCGCTTCCTCTTACAATCTTTCGAAGGAAGGTAATATCAAAGCCGTGTTTTTTAACGGCAATGTTGTAATTCTTAACGCCTGAAAGCTCATTCTCGAGTTCCGTCAGCTCGTGATAGTGCGTCGCAAAGAGAGTTTTCGCGCCGACACACTTCTTATCCGCAACGAACTCAACAACTGCACGCGCAATCGCCATTCCGTCAAAGGTGGATGTACCTCTGCCGATTTCGTCAAGGATTATAAGGCTTCTTCTGGTCGCTTTTTTGATAATCTCCGATACCTCGTTCATCTCAACCATAAACGTTGACTGACCTGAAGCAAGGTCATCAGACGCGCCGATACGGGTAAATATGCGGTCAACCACACCAATCTCGGCACTTTTAGCAGGAACGAACGAACCAATCTGCGCCATAAGCGTAATGAGGGCAACCTGACGCATAAACGTCGATTTACCTGCCATATTCGGGCCCGTTATAATCGCCATGCGATTTTCACCGCAGTCAAGATTTGCATCGTTTGGAACAAACAGCGCATCCTTCATAACACGCTCAACAACGGGGTGTCTGCCGTCTTTTATGAGTATCTTTTCCTTAGAGGTTACCTTCGGTCTTGAATATCCGAAGCGCGCAGAGACGGAGGCAAAGCTTGTCAGAACGTCAAGGTTTGCAATTGCAATCGAAGTTTCCTGAATGCGCTTTACATTCTCCGCTATTTTTTCGCAGAGCTCACGGAACATCTCTCCCTCAAGGCGGCAAACCATCTCTCGTGCTCCGAGAATCTGACCCTCAAGGTCCTTGAGCTCATCGGTTATGTATCTCTCGCCGTTTGCGAGAGTCTGCTTTCTCATATAATAATCAGGGACATCCGCGATATTTGATTTTGAAACCTCGATGTAATAACCGAAAACGCGGTTGTAGCCGATTTTGAGATTTTTAATTCCTGTCTTTTCCTTTTCGCGAAGTGCAAGCTCGGTTAAGTAGCTTGTGCCGTTGTCAACAATGTCACGAAGTCTGTCAACCTCGGCGTTATAACCCAATTTGAATATCTTTCCCTCGCGGATCGAAACAGGCGCCTCTTCATCTATCGCATCATCAATAAGCTTGTGCATATCGGAAAGCTCGTCAATTCCGCCGTCAATCTCGCGAAGCATCGGAGCCGTAAGTGATGCAAGCTTTGCCTTAATCTGCGGAAGCACGGCAAAAGTCTTTGCCATTGCAAGCAGGTCGCGACCGTTTGCAATGCCGTAAACCACGCGTCCGACAAGGCGCTCGATATCGCGAACGGAGCGGAGACTCTCGGAGAGCTCCTCTCGAGTTATCGCCTCGTTCACGAGAACTTCAACCGAATCAAGGCGTCTGTTTATTTCATCGACATCCATAAGCGGCTTTTCAAGCCAGGAACGGATAAGACGTCCACCCATCGATGTCCTTGTCTTGTCGAGTACCCAGAGAAGTGATCCGTATTTTTCCTTTCCGCGCATCGTCTCGCAAACCTCGAGATTTCTTCGCGCGGTTTCGTCAAGGAGCATATACTGCTCACGAAGGTAAACATCTATTTTGTTTATGTGCGAAAGATTTGTCTTCTGCGTTTCGTGGATGTATCCGAGAAGTCCGCCGCAGACGATATATGCACATGAGCCTGCCTCAAGTCCAAGCGACGAAACATCGTCTGTCTCAAAGTGCGACTTTATCGACGTTTCCGCCTCTGCCACACCAAAAATATCGTCGCGGAGCTCAACATTCATCTTGAGAGTTTCTTTGAGATAATCGCAGGATGCCTTGTCTGCAAAGAACTCGCCGTTCACGATAGCTTCTTTCGGCGAGAATTTTGAAATCTCACCGAGGATACTCTCCGAAACACCTTCTCCCGAAAGCTCGCACACACTTGCCTGGCCGGTCGAGATGTCTATAAAGCACACGCCTGCCTCATTGCCTTTCTTGAAAACACCGCAGATGAAGTTGTTTTTATCTTCATCGAGCATTGTGTTTTCGATTGCCGTACCGGGCGTGATTACACGGACTATATCGCGGTCAACAAGCTTCTTGCCTTTTGTTGGCTCTTCCGTCTGCTCACAGATTGCGACCTTGTATCCTTTTGCTATAAGACGCGCAATATACGCATCGCAGGAATGATACGGAACACCGCACATCGGCGCACGCTCATTCTGACCGCAATCGCGCCCCGTAAGAGTGAGCTCAAGCTCCTCCGATGCAAGCCGCGCATCGTCAAAGAACATCTCGTAAAAGTCGCCAAGGCGGAAGAATACGATGCTGTCCTTATTCTGCTCTTTAATTTTAAGGTATTGCGTCATCATCGGAGAATAGCTGTCCATTTTATTACCTTCTCTTAAATCTAAATTAAACAAGTTCGCCATACATTCCCCACTTTGCGGAGTCTGTAATTCTGGCTTTCATAAATTTTCCTACAAGCGACGGGTCTCCTTTTACGCTTATCGGGCGGTTGCCGTCTGTTCTGGCAAGGAGGTTGTATCCGTTTTCATCCTCCTGAACTCCTTCAACGAGCACCTCAACCTCACAGCCTATAAGACGCGCACTGCGCTCGCGCGTGCCCTCCTCGTGGACGTCAAAGAGTCTCTGGAAGCGCGCGACCTTTTCTTCTCTTGTTGTCGGGTCTTCCATCTCTGCGGCAGGAGTTCCGCTTCTCTTTGAATAGATAAAGACAAACAAACCGTCAAAACCAAGGTCAGATACGAGCTTTATGGTCTCGTCAAAATCTTCTTCAGTCTCGCCCGGGAAACCGACTATAACGTCACTCGTGAGGGAAATCCCCGGCATCTTCTCGCGCGCATACGCAACAAGCTCACGATAACGTTTACTGTCATAACGGCGGTTCATAGCCTCCAGAATTCTGTCGCTTCCCGACTGGAACGGGAGATGGATATGCTTTGCGACCTTTTCGCAACGTGCCATCGTGTCAAAAAGCTTCTCCGTTGCATCCTTCGGGTGGCTCGTCATAAAACGTATTCTGAAATCGCCCGGAAGCGCATTTATACGCTCAAGGAGCTCTGAAAAATCAATCTCACCGCCGAGGTCGTTGCCGTATGAATTTACGTTCTGACCGAGAAGCGTGATATCACGGCATCCGTTTTCAATAAGACACTTGATTTCTGCAATAATCTTTTCGGGGTCGCGAGAGCGCTCACGGCCTCTGACGTAAGGTACGATGCAGTAGGTGCAGAAGTTGTTGCAGCCGTACATAATCGAAATCCAGGCCTTTGTCTTGTCCTTTCGCATAACGGGATAGCCTTCGGCAATCATACCGTCAGACTGCTCTATGTCGAAAACTCTCTTTTCTTCGGTGAGAGCACGATACAAAAGCTCCGGAAAACGTGCAAGCGCGTGGACACCGAACACGAGGTCAACATGGCGGTAGCTCTTCTTTATCTTCTCCGCCATCGCAGGCTGCTGAACCATACATCCGCAAACCGCTATAAGACAGTTTTTCTTTCTCTTTACGTGAATGAGCTGGCCTACGTTTCCGAGAACTCTCTGCTCTGCGTGCTCACGTACAGCGCAGGAATTTATGACAATAACGTCAGCGTCATCCTCCTCCGGAACAATCTCATATCCCATCTCGCAGAGAATTCCGCGTATTATTTCGCTGTCAGCTTCATTCTGCTGACAGCCGTATGTATCGACGAAAGCCTTGAGGTTCTTTCCCTCATTCATCTCAAAAACAGCACGGATATACTCCTGCTGACGACACATAAACTCTTCTGAATACTCTTTTAATTTCATATTTCGCTACCGTACATAAGCGCCGCCCCCGTAGCCGTTGCATATTCGGAATGCTCGGGGATTATGAAGTGAACCCCGTGAAGCGCTTCTACTCCTCTGAATATATTTTCTGCCTGCGGAACGTTTGTGAGGTTTCCCGTAAGCACTATGTTTTTAGTTCCTGCGTTCTTCGCGGTAAATGCCGCCATAACGCCGATTGTCTGAAAGACCATATTGATAACGCCGAGAGCAAGGTCGCTTGTTGTCGCAAGATCGGAAACCTTTCCGAAGTTTGACGCGGTGGTCGCCGCAGCAAGCGTCTCAATCGCCTCATAGCTTATGTCTCTGATGTGCAAGTCGACATTGTCGAGGTTTCCTGCAGAAGCAATCTCGATAATATCCTCAAAATTGCGGACGTTGAACATTCTGTCGGAAAGACCTATGAGCGTACCTCCGCCGATGCCCGTACCGCCAAGATGCGTAACCGAGTTCCCGTTTGCCGAAACAAACGCCGTGCCCGTACCCATACTTACAACAACGGCAGAATCGAGCCCACTCAGGAAAAGGCCTCCCTTTCCGACTGCCATAAATTCTTCTATACGCTTGGTTTTTACACCAAAAATCTCCGTCTGACAGGTTTCAGAGCCGACACCCGTCATCATTACGCTCTCAATATCAGAAAGCGCAAGTCCGTTTTCGTTTAAAAACTTACCGAAAGCGCCATAGAGAGATGCGCGCGGATCACTCGCCTTCACGAAGAAAGGAGAGAATATTTTTCCGTCGCGATAGCCTATTATTTTCGTGGTGCTTCCGCCAATGTCAATTCCAAGAACACACTTCATATCACACGCCTCCAAAGCAGTGTTATATAAGAAAAAATTATACAAAGCTATTATATCACATTTTATATGTAAATGAAATAGTTTTTTGCAAAAAATAATACCGCCGAAAGCGTAACTTCCGGCGGCAAATTTCAGTTTTACATTCCGATATTCTCAAGCGCGACAAGGTACTGCGCACGGCGCATTTCCTGTTCCTCAACGTATGAACGCTCGCCTGAGTTATGAAGCTCTGTGAGGTAGCGGTGGTGATTCTTCATAATATCAGCATTGTTCTTACCGAGAAGCTGAAGAGCAATGCTTGAGCACTGGTCAGCCGCACGCTCAAGATGAGTGAGTGCCTCAAGGAATATAAGACCCGAATCAACAACACAAACACCCTCGCGAAGTCTTGCGGCGTGGCGGTCTCGAAGGACAAGAACCATATCGTCGATAACCTCTTCAAGCGGCTCGATACGACGTGCAGCATTTTCGCTGTCTTTCTCAATCGCCTCAACCGTGAGGTTCATAATCTCAATGACAGCATCGTTCATAATCTTGAGCTCTGCCTTGGCGTTGTCGGAGAATGCGCGCTGTTCGGCCTTCATCTTTGCGGCAAGCTCGTCGAAATTTGTCGCATAGTCACCGATACGCTCAATATCGGGTATACACTGCATAAGCATATTAAGCTGGCGGTTTTCGTGTTCATTTTCGACCTTTCTCGAAAGGTCGATGAGATAGTTGTCAGCAGAGTCCGCAAAAGAGTCAAGACGGTTTTCGCAGGCAGAGATTACTTCCGAAACACTCTCATCGTAGTTTGCAAGCTGAGCAATACCGAGAGCGAGATTGTCGCGCGCAGCCTTCGCCATAGCGACGAAGCCTTTGTTTACGCCGTCAAGAGCAACAGCAGGAGAAATCATAAGCTTTGTATCAAGAGCAGCAAGCTCGGGGTACTTGTCCTCTACCGTCGCATCGTCCCTGATTATCTTGCAGGACGCCTTGACAAGTAATCCAGTAAACGGAAGGAGAATAATGGCTGTAATGAGATTGAATACTGTCTGGAAATTAGCTATCGCACCGCTGTCAACATAGCTTCCCCAAAGTGTCGGGAAGGCTCCGGACTTCTGAAGAAGAGTCATGGCAATCATAAATACAACAGTGCCGATTGTGTTAAAGAGAATATGTACAATGCCTGCGCGTTTTGCATCTTTACCCGTACCGATAGAGCAAACCATAGCTGTTGTAACACATGTACCAAGGTTGATACCCATAATAATCGGATAAACTATGTTGAAATCGATAATGCCCGTTGAAGAAGCAAGCGTCTGCAAAATACCGACAGCCGCAGACGAGCTCTGGATGATGACCGTAAATACAAGGCCGATGATAATACCCATAATCGGCATATTGCCGAAATATTCAATAACGTTCTTAAAAACATCAGATTCAGCAAGCGGTTTTACAGCTTCTGTCATAAAGTCAAGACCAATAAAGAGGATACCGAATCCCATCGCAATCATACCGACGTTCTTCGAGTTGCCTTTCTTTACAAACATAATAAGAAGAATACCGATGATAAGCGCGATGGGCGCGAGAGTCGTCGGCTTAAAAAGCTCAAGAATTGCATTCCCCGAAGAATCAATATCCATAAGACGGATAATCTGGGCAGTAACGGTCGTGCCGATGTTTGCACCCATAACGACGCTGACCGCCTGACGGAGATTAAGTATTCCTGCTCCGATAAGACCCACGGTGAGAACAATCGTGGCAGTCGAGCTCTGAATTATCGCGGTAACAATTGTACCCGTAATAAGCCCCAAAAAGATGTTATGCGTAAGCTTCCCAAGGAATTTTTTAAGTGCCGGGCCCGATCCGTTTTTGAGACCGTCACCCATTATCTCCATTCCGTAGAGAAACATTGCAAGACCGCCAAGCAATGTAACTACACTAAGAAAAGTATCCATATACAATCTTCTCCTATTAATCAAGATTTCCACATCATAAATTATATAATACGAGGCGGAAATTTGCAATACTTTTTGCATCTCGACAAAATACCTTCAAAAAATACATTTCATTAAAATTTATAAATGTTGCGATAAAAAAGCCAAGAAAATCGCAAAAAACGACGTTTTGAAAACCTTTTTCACAAATTTTAAAAAATTCCGACGTCCCAAAAACGCAATATTCTTTACGCGCATACCCTCTTAGGTGAACAAGTCCCCGCCCTTTCAAATAATAAAAGAGAAGCATCTCAAAAGGGCTCCCACAAAGCCTGCTTTGTGAGAATAAGGAGGAGCTGTGTGAAAAACGAGCTCCGTTTATAAAAAAACGGAGCGAGTCAAAACACTCGCTCCGACGTGGTGCCGGTGGTGGGACAAAGCTACTTCGTAGCTTGCACCCTCGACGACCCAAATGCTTCGCATTTCGGTACCCGTCTTCGGGCATATGCGCTAAAAACGATTATCAATCGTTTTCTTTACGCGCATACCCTCTTAGGCTTCAAGTCCCACATCAAAAAATAAAGGAGCGCATACTGAAGTATGCACTCCTTTATTGGTGCCGGTGGTGGGACTTGAACCCACACGGTGTCGCCACCAACGGATTTTGAGTCCGTCACGTCTGCCATTCCATCACACCGGCTGA
>JAFXJK010000060.1 GCA_017532355.1 Oscillospiraceae bacterium
CCATCGCCCATCCCACAAATATCGTCGGCAGTCAGGTGCTCATACTCGTCGGGCGGCGTGGTGCGCAGCTCCCATTGGAGGGTGCCGAAAAGGATGGGGGACACGCCCCATTTGCCCCTCATGTAACGGTAGGACATCCCGTCAAGCTCAACAAAAACCGCCCCGTGTTTCATACGGATACCTTTCATCGTGCGCCCTCCCTTTCAGAATTCATCTCATTATACCCTCTCTCGAACAAAAAAGCAAGCCTTTCGGCTTGCTTTTTTGCTTTTATTTTTCGTTCTTGTAGATTTCCTTGAAGTATTTGTACGTGTCAACTTTAAGCTCTCCGCAAGCAGCCTCGTCGCAAGCGACGATTCCATCCGGATGCATCTGCAACGCGCTGATGGTCCAAGCGTGATCTACGCCGCCCTCTACGCAATGACGGAGCGCACGTGCTTTGTTGTGTCCGCTGATGAGAAGCAAGACCTGCTTTGCATCGCAAACGGTACCTACGCCGACCGAAAGAGCCGTTTTCGGAACCTTTGTCGGGTCGTTGTCAAAGAAGCGTGAGTTTACGATGAGAGTATCCTCTGTAAGAGCGCGGACGCCTGTGCGTGATGTGAGCGAGGTGAACGGCTCATTGAAAGCAATGTGACCGTCAACGCCGCTTCCGCCGAGGAAGAGGTCGATGCCGCCGTAGGATGCAATCTTGTCTTCATAGCGCTGGCACTCAGCTTCGAGGTCTTCTGCCATACCGTTTAAGATGTTGACGTTCTCTGCGGGAATGTCGATGTGGTTGAAGAAATTGTCGTGCATGAAGTACCAGTAGCTCTGGTCGTGCTCACGCGGAAGGCCGACGTATTCGTCCATATTGAACGTTACGACGTTCTTGAAGCTTACCTTGCCGCTCTTATTCATCTCGATGAGGCGCTTGTAAACGCCGAGAGGAGATGAGCCTGTCGGAAGACCGAGAATGAACGGGCGGTTTTCCTTGTGCGCGTTAATTGCGGAAGCGATATGCTCTGCAGCCCATGCGCACATTGCATCATAGTCGTTTTTGATAATAAGTTTCATAAGCTTATACACTCTCCTGATTAATGTATTTATGAGAACATTATACCCCTTTGAGATTACTTTGTCCAGTTATTCTTTTTTGCACTTTTTCACAAAAAATGACAACTCGCATTGTCAAAACACGACCTTGACCGGTAAATATCTCCCGAAAAAACATAAAAACACACTTTAAATGCCACTTTTTATAGTCATAATGTGCCGATTGCTTTCCTCGTGCGTTTGTGCTATAATTACAGGAAAGAGATTTTAGGGGGGAGCTGTTTTTATGTCAAATATATGGCATGATATTTCGCCGAAGAGAATTACTGCAGAAGATTTCGTTTGTGTTGTGGAAATTTCAAAGGGAAGTAAAAATAAGTACGAGCTTGATAAAGAGACGGGATACCTTCTTCTTGACAGAATTTTATATACCGCGACTCATTATCCTGCAAACTACGGATTCATTCCGCGTACCTACGGCGACGACAATGACCCGTTGGACGTTCTTCTCCTTTGCACGGAAAACATTGAGCCGATGACGCTTGTCCGGGCGTATCCCGTAGGCGTTATATCGATGGTCGATGACGGAAGAAACGATGAAAAGATTATTGCAATTCCGTTCAATGACCCGTACTATAGTATTTATAAAGACATTGGCGAGCTTCCGCAGCATGTTTTTGATGAAATGCGCCACTTCTTTGCGGTCTATAAGAATCTCGAAAACAAGGACACTGCAGTAAAAGAAGTGGATAACTGTGAAGCTGCAAAAAGAATCATCAATAACGCCATTGACAGTTACGTGGAAAACTTCTGTAAATAGGGAGCATGTACAGTGAAAATACTCGCACAAATTTTAGGACTTATTGCGAATGCGCTGTATCTTCTCTGCTATCAGCAGAAGAAGAGAAGCGGAATTATAATGATGAACATAGCGGCCCGTGTTCTTTATGTTACCCAG
>JAFXJK010000061.1 GCA_017532355.1 Oscillospiraceae bacterium
GCGATATCGTCTGGCCGCTTCCTGTTTCCGACCTTCTTTTTGTCGGACGAAGTGCAAGAGAGACCTTCAACCGCCTTGGAATAGAAACCATCGGCGACCTTGCAAAAAGCTCACGGGATATGATTTCGGCTCACCTTGGCAAATCAGGCGAGCTTGTCCATGACTATGCAAACGGTATCGACGCATCTCCCGTGCAATCTGCTTTTTCGGAAACAAGCCCAAAATCAATCGGACGAGGGCTTACGTACTCTCACGACCTTACGGATATTTCCGAAGTAAAAACGGCTCTTCTCGCACTTTCTGACGACGTAGCGCAGAGACTTCGTCGCCATAAGATGTGTGCCTTGGGAGTATCTCTCACCGTGCGCGATCCTTCATTCAAGACGACCTCGCGTCAGAAGACGCTCACTTCCCCTACACATCTCGCAAGCGATATTTCAAAGGCCTGCCTTGAGCTTTACGAAAAGTATTACCTTAAAGCTCACGCACCTGTGCGTATGCTTACGGTTACAGCCATCTCGCTCATCAGCGAAGACCTTGCATGCGCCTCGCAAATTTCACTTTTTGGTGAAGATGTTACGTCCTCGAAGCGTGAAAGCGTCGAGCTTGCACTTGACGAAATACGAAAGAAATTCGGGCGAGATGCCACTACCCCTGCATCTCTCCTGAACGGTGAGTTCGGAGTGCTGAAAAAGGACGAAAAATAACGGAGAAAATCTTGACAACAGCTACCTTTTTGGTGTACAATATTCTTTAAATAAATAACAAAAGGAGCGTTGCAGATTATGGATATAAACAATAAAGTTTTGGGAGAAGGCCTCACTTTTGACGATGTGCTTCTTGTTCCTGCCCGAAGTGAAATTCTCCCTGCTGATATTGACGTTACAACACGTCTCACAAAGAAGATTTCCCTTAACATCCCCGTTATGAGTGCCGCTATGGACACTGTTACGGAATCACGCATGGCGATTGCCGTTGCGCGTGAGGGTGGTATCGGCGTTATCCACAAAAATATGACGATTGAAGAACAGGCAAACGAAGTTGATATGGTTAAACGCTCCGAAAACGGCGTTATCACAAACCCCTTCTTCTTGAGCCCGACACATACTCTCGGCGACGCTGACGACCTTATGGCAAAGTACCGTATCTCCGGCGTTCCGATTTGCGATAACAACCGCCTTGTCGGCATCATCACGAACCGTGATATGAAGTTTGAAACTGACTATAACCGCCCGATTTGCGAGGTTATGACAAAGGAAAACCTCGTTACAGCCCCTGTCGGCACAACTCTCGAAGATGCTACAGATATTCTCAGAAAAAATAAGATTGAAAAGCTCCCGATAGTCGATGAAAACATGGCTCTTCGCGGACTTATCACAATAAAGGACATTGAAAAAGCTCAGCGTTACCCGAACTCTGCTCGTGACGATAAGGGTCGCCTTCTCGTTGCCGCTGCTATCGGTAACACTCCCGATGTTCTCGACCGCGCAAAGGCTCTCGCAGAAGCAGGCGTTGACGTCTTCACTCTTGACAGCGCTCACGGCCACCACATCGGCATCATCAACGCCGTATCAAAAATCAAGAATGCTTTTCCGAATGTTGAGCTCATCGCAGGTAACATCGCTACTCCCGAAGCTGCTCGCGACCTCATCGAGGCAGGCGCTGATGCGATCAAGGTTGGTATGGGTCCGGGTGCTATCTGTACTACACGAATTGTTGCAGGTATCGGTGTTCCTCAGATTACAGCTGTTATGACGGTTGCTGAAGTTGCTGACAAGTTCGGCGTTCCGGTCATCGCAGACGGCGGTATCAAGTATTCCGGTGATATCCCGAAGGCTATCTGCGCAGGCGCTTCCGTCATTATGCTCGGTTCTCTCCTTGCAGGCTGTGACGAAGCTCCGGGTGAATTTGAAATGTTCCAGGGCAGACGTTTCAAGGTTTACCGCGGTATGGGCTCGCTCGGTGCTATGGCCAAGGGCGGTCGTGACCGTTACTTCCAGCAGAACAACCGCAAGCTCGTTCCCGAAGGTGTTGAAGGCCGAGTTCCTTATAAGGGTGCAGCAGGCGACACAATCTACCAGCTCATCGGCGGTCTCCGCGCAGGTATGGGATACTGCGGTGCCAAGAACATTGAATCTCTCCGCAAAAATGGCCGATTCATCAAGATTACGGGTGCAGGTCTTAAAGAAAGCCATCCGCACGATATCTACATCACAAAAGAAGCCCCGAACTATTCGGTCAATCCGTAAAGTACATACAAAAAGCCGAACACTGCGGTGTTCGGTTTTTTCTTGCAAAGATGTGCACTTTGTGGTACAATGTTTTAGACTTTTAAAATAAATGGGAGATATGAATTATGGCTACATCAAAAAACCTTGCCAAGGTTGGCAACATTCTTATTACCGAGGCAGATATAGACGCAACAATCGAAGCGCTCGGTCCGCGCGGACAAGCCTATAACAACCCCGAGGGAAGACAGGCAGTGCTTGACCAGCTCATCGCTAAAAACCTCTTCCTCTTCGAGGCACAGAAGAACGCTTACGAAAACGACCCCAAATTTAAATCAGACCTTGCAAAGGTGCGTGACGAAATGCTCGCAAACTTTGCTATTGAGAAAGAGCTTTCCTCTATCGAGGTAACCGACGAAGAGGCCAAGAAGTTCTACGACGAGCACAAGAGCGAGTTCGTTTCAGGCGAGAGCGTTGAAGCAAGCCATATCCTCGTTGACAGCGAAGAAAAAGCAAAGAACCTCCTCGCAGACATTAAATCCGGAGCAATAAGCTTTGCAGAAGCTGCAAAGGCAAACAGCTCTTGTCCCTCCGCAGAGCAAGGTGGCTCTCTCGGCAAGTTCACAAGAGGTCAAATGGTTCCCGAGTTTGACGCAGCTGCATTTTCTATGAATGTCGGCGACGTTTCAGAGCCTATAAAGACACAGTTCGGTTATCACCTCATCCACCTCACAGCGAAAAACGAAGCTTCCGAAATCCCCTTTGATCAGATTCGCGAAAACCTCATCCAGAAAGTTCTTATGGACAAGCAGCAGGCGGCATATTCTTCAAAGCTCAATCAGTTGAAGCTTCTCTTCCCCATCGAAATGTTCTAAACAAAAACCCAAGTGTTTCAAATAACACTTGGGTTTTTTCTACATTTTTGAAATTGCTTCGGCGACAAGCCTTTTGAAATCACCGCCAATTCTCTCTGCCATTTTCTTTATATCCTCGTGAGAAAGCGGTGCCGCACTTCTGCCTGCGGCCATATTTGAAATACAGCTTATTCCGCAAACGCGCATTCCGGCGTGACGCGCCGCCATTGCTTCGCAAGCCGTGCTCATTCCGACAGCATCTGCGCCCCATTTTTCGTATGCGCAAATCTCCGCAGGGGTTTCATAATTCGGGCCCGTTGTCTGGATATATACACCCTCAAAAAGCTTTATCGAAAGCTTCTCCGCCGCCTCTTTAATAATACCGCGAAGCTTTTTGTCATAAACCTCGCTCATATCGGGAAAACGGGTTCCAAGCTCTTCAATATTCTTTCCTATAAGCGGTGACGGAACAAGGCTCGATATATGGTCGGAAATCATCATAAGTGCACCCTCGGAGAAATCCCGATTTATTCCGCCTGCGGCGTTGGTGAGAAAGAGCGTTTCCGCACCCATGAGTTTCATAAGGCGGATGGGCATAACCACCTTCTGTATATCATACCCCTCGTAGTAATGAACTCTTCCTTGCATTATAACTGTGGGAACACCGTTTACGTATTTGAAAACGAATCTTCCCTTGTGTCCTATAACGGAAGACGTCGGAAACTCCGGAATTTCGTCATACGAAATCTCTGCAACGATGTCGTCGCCCTCGGCAAAATCGCCGAGACCCGAACCGAGAACAAGCGCAACTCTCGGCACAAAATCAGTCTTTTTTCTGATTACCTCAAGCGCCTTTTTAAGTTTGTTATACATATCAGTCACCCTAATTAAATGAATTTTTGCCGTCGCCGACATCGAACATTTCGCGTATTCGCATCTTCAAAAGCTTGTGTTCGGGGAGATTTAAGTCGCGGTCAATCTCCGCGATTTTCTCTGCCTCTCGCTTCGCCGCCTCAAGCACCTTCATATCCGACATAAAGCTTGCGATCTTAAGAGTCGGGAGACCGTGCTGACGAGTTCCGAAAAAGTCACCCGGTCCGCGGAGACGGAGATCCTCCTCCGATATCTTAAAGCCGTCGTTTGTTGCACGGAGAGCCGAAAGTCTCTCCCCTGCAGGGCTCCATTTACCGACATTTGAAAACAGGATGCAATAGGACTTATCCCGTCCTCTTCCGACACGTCCGCGAAGCTGATGAAGCTGGGAAAGCCCAAAGCGTTCGGAGTTTTCAATCGCCATAACCGTTGCATTCGGAACGTTAACGCCAACCTCGATAACAGTTGTCGAAACGATTGCGGAAGTCTCTCCCGAGACAAATCTTCGCATTACGGCATCCTTGTCCTTCTGTTTCATCTTTCCGTGAAGAATTTCGACATTTTTTCCGACGAAAACGCTCTCGGAGAGCTCTTTTGCAAACTTTTCAACCGAGCGAAGCTCGCCCTCTTCATCTTCGTCAATCATCGGACAGACTATGTATGCCTGATGACCGTCCTCAATCTGCTTATTTATAAAACCGTATGCATCACTACGCTTTGTGTCATTCACGATAAGAGTATCAACCGGAAGTCTTCCCGGCGGAAGCTCATCTATAATCGACATATCGAGATCTCCGTACATAATAAGCGCAAGTGAGCGCGGAATCGGCGTCGCCGACATAACGAGCTGATGGGGATTTTTACCCTTTGCGGCAAGAGTTGCGCGCTGTCTTACTCCAAAGCGATGCTGTTCGTCAACAATCATAAGACCGAGAGAAGAAAACTCAACATCCTCGCTGATTACAGCGTGCGTACCGATAAGCAAATCAACCTCACCCGAGGCGCACGCACTCTTGACCTTTCTCTTCGCCGCCGCACCGAGACTTCCCGTAAGAAGCTCCACCGTCATACCGAGTGAGGAAAGGCGTTCCCTCATCGAAGAAAAGTGCTGTTCTGCAAGAATTTCCGTCGGCACCATAAGAACAGACTGCAAACCGTTTCGGTACGCGATGTATGCCGCCGCTTCCGCAACTGCCGTTTTACCTGAACCTACGTCGCCCTGGACAATTCTGTTCATGGGTTTTTCTTTTTTCATATCCGAGACAATCTCGGAGAGCACGCGATGCTGTGCATTTGTCATTTTAAACGGAAGTGCACAAAGAAACGGTGTCAAGTCATCCACCTTAACAGCTATGCCCTTTTCCGTTTCACGTCTGTCTCGCAGGTGCATGAGCCCTAAAGAAAGCACAAAAAGCTCCTCAAAAACAAGCCGGCGCTTCGCAATTTCAAGTTCCTCTTCCGCTGTCGGGAAATGAATTTCGCGATATGCCCAGCTTACATGAGCGAGCTTATACTTTCTGCGAAGCTCCTCGGGAAGTTCGTCCACAAGCGACGGTGCAAACTCCGCAAGAGCATTTCTTATCGCAGTGCGGAGCATATCCGCACTTATACCTGCTGTCAAAGAATAAATCGGAAGGATAGCTCCGGTTTTTTGCCCCGAGCTATCCTCTCTCTCGAATGTAGGATTGGTCATTGTGAGTCTGCCGCCACGCTCTTCTACTTTCCCGAAAAAGACATAGCGCTCCCCTGCGACCAATTTATCTACGCTGTATTTCTGATTGAAAAATACGATATTTATACCACCCGACTGATCCACAGCGCGAAACTCCGAAACCGTAAAACCACGGCGCGGCTTTCGCGTTCTGATATTTGACGACACATACGCTGAAATGCACGCTTTATCCCCGACGGAAAGTTCAGAAATTCTGAGCGTGCGCCTTCTGTCCTCATAGTCACGCGGAAAGAAGTTAAGAAGGTCTCCAATGGTGAAAATCCCGAGCTTTGCAAAGCTTTCTGCTCGCTTTTCGCCGACACCTTTAAGATAGCGTATTCCTGTGTTCAAATCGGACTTTGTCATAAAACCTACTCCGCTGAAATCAAATAATAGTAAACAGGCTGTCCGCCGTCAATGAGCATTACCTCGGCACTCTCTGCCTTTTCCTTGCAGATATCCTCAACAAGAGTTGCATCCTCTGCCGTTACTCCTTCACCGTGGAAGACCGTAACAAAGCCCTTGTCGGCAATTCCCATCTGTTCAACCAGAGCCAAAGCAACCTCAGAAAGGTCACATCCCGACGCCGCAAGCTTTCCTTCGTTAAGAGCGAGATACTCGCCCTCTTTTATGGAATATCCGTCAAACTCGCTGTCGCGTGCCGCATAGGTAATTGAACCTGTCGAGACGTTCTTCGCTGCATCCATCATAGCCGAAACGTTCTCCTCGACACTCGCATCGGGAGAGAACGCAAGCATCGCAGAGATGCCCTGCGGCATTGTCTTTGTTTCAAGAACAACAACCTGTTTTTCCGTAAGCTCTGCTGTCTGCTGAGCCGCCATGATGATGTTCTTGTTGTTCGGGAGAACGAAAACTATCTCCGACGGAGTTGCATTTACTGCCGCGAGGATATCATCCGTTGACGGGTTCATTGTCTGACCGCCCTCGACAAGAGTGTTTGCACCGAGATCCCGGAACACGTTGAGGATACCCTCACCTGCTCCTACAACCGCAAAACCGTACTTGGTCTCAGGCTCTGCTATAACAGGA
>JAFXJK010000062.1 GCA_017532355.1 Oscillospiraceae bacterium
GAAGTTCAAGGCAAAAAAGCGAGCATAACCTGACGGTTAGCTCGCTTTTTTAACGAAGAAATTCGCCAAAAGGATGTTTTTCGGGGCAAAACTGCCTTATGTGGCTGTGGCCTTGGCCAAAGTGCATCTTTTTTTGTGTGACATATTTGAGAAATGAAAAGTGTTTTAATTGTCTTGAAAAGTTCGTTGTTATGATGTATAATAACATATAATAATATCGTTTTAAGAAATGAGGAAAATTAATGTCAGGACATTCTAAATGGAAGAATATTTTGCATAAAAAGGAAAAGACAGACGCTCAGAAGGCTAAGGTTTTTACGAAAATCGGTCGAGAGATGGCTGTTGCAGTTAAAGAGGGCGGCCCTGATCCGCTCAGCAACTCAAAGCTTGCCGCGTGTATCGCAAAGGCAAAGGCAAACAACGTCCCGAATGATAATATCAAGCGCATTATCGAGCGTGCTTCGGGCGCTGACGGCGCAAGCTATGAAACCATCGTATATGAAGGCTACGGTCCTTGCGGCGTTGCAGTTATCGTTGAGACCATGACCGACAACCGCAACCGTACCGCATCCGAAATGCGCCACTATTTCGACAAATACGGCGGAAATCTCGGTGCATCGGGCTGCGTCAGCTGGCAGTTTGACAATAAGGGCATCGTAGTTATCGAGCGCGGCGACGCTGAGGAAGACGATGTTATGATGGCTTGCCTTGATGCAGGTGCTGACGATGTAGAGGTCTCCGAAGAGGTCGTTGAGGTTTACTGCGAGCCGACAGCTGTTGCGGAGGTAAGCGAAGCTCTTGCGGCGGCAGGCTATTCCGTCGTTTCTGCGGAGGCAGAGCTTGTTCCGCAGAACTATATGAAGCTTACAGGCGAGGACGATATCAAGAATATGCAGAAGCTTCTCGATATGCTTGATGATAATGATGACGTCCAGAACGTCTATCATAACTGGGAAGAGGAATAATTATTTCTCGGAAAGAAAGGGAAAAGATATGTCAAAGATTATTTTGAGCGCAGACCGCACTTGCGATATAGGACCTGAGCTTCAGGAAAAGTATTCCGTAAGTCTTATTCCGTACTCCATATCTCTCGGTGATAATAAATATCTTGACAGCGTTGATATTTTTCCGGATGAATTGTATGCGGCATTCAGAAAAGACGGCACACTCCCGAAGACTTCGGCGATAAACCCGTCAGAGTATGTTGACTATTTCAAGCCGTTTGTTGACGATGGCTATGAGGTTATCCACATTACTCTTTCCTCTGCCATAACGAGCAGCTACAATTCCTGCCTTATTGCGGCGGAAGAGCTTCCGGGCGTTTATGTCATAGACTCCCGAAACGTATCGAGCGCGATTGCGCTTCTCGTTATGGAAGCCGGCGACCGCATCGCAAAGGGAATGGATGCAAAGCAGATAGTTGAAGAGGTTTCGGCGCTTCGCGATAAGAGCCATTGCAGCTTCGTTCTTGAAACTCTTGATTTTATGAAAGCAGGCGGAAGATGCTCAGGTGTAGCGGCTCTCGCGGCAGGCGTGCTCGGCCTTAAGGTTTCAATTGAGGTTGATAATCAGACAGGCGAACTCCACGCAGGCAAGAAGTACCGCGGTAATATGGACCGCGTTCTTGCGCAGTATGTGGAAGAGCAGTTTGCAAAGTATCCGAATATCGACCCGAAGCGTATGTATATCACGCACTCAGGCGTTCCGGAAGAGAGACTTGCGGCAGTAAAGAAGCAGGTTGAGGCAACAGGTATATTCGAGGAGATTTACACCTCACGTGCAAGTTGCACAATCTCCACCCACTGCGGCCCCGGAACCCTCGGCGTATTGTTCCTCGAAAAGTAAATAAGACAATTAAATAGCGAAGATGTTTTTACCTAGTGAAAACGCAGGCTTTGGTTGGTAAATATTTAGTTGTGTGGCACAAAAAAGAGTGAGAATACGAAAGTATCCTCACTCTTTTTGTTTATTCACATTTCTCTATTCTCTATTGCATCTATTCCCATTCGTGCGGCGAGGTTGACTTTTCTCTTTTCCTCGTCGGTTTCCGCGCTGTCAAGAAGTGCTTTCATCTTGCGAAGGAACAGTCCTCGCAGACCTTCATCCTCAATGCCGTCCCAGATGTTTCTCGGCTCTTCCGTATGGTCGATAATTTCAACTTCCTTATATCGTGTAAGGAGCTTTGCACTTAAGGCTTCGGTATCGAGCTTTTCACATTCTCCCGTTACGGTGAGGCGCAAGAACTCCTGTGCGGCCGATTCGGGCGAGGTGAGCAGTGTCTCGATTTCCTCAATGTCAAGCGTGAGCCACTTATAAGAAATGTCCGAGACTTTCTTGCGTGAAAGAGAAACCTTTCCTTTTTCTACATCGCCGATATATATCGCGGTGTCGTAGCTTTCGCCGAAGTCACGCGATTCGGGGCAACCGCAGTAGGCGTAGTATGTATTTCCTGCTTTTTCTATCTCTGTCGGCTTGTGTACGTGACCGAGGGCAACATAATCTGCGCCGCACTCTGCGATTTCGGCACTCGCCACGGGGCTGTAACCGTCTGCGTTGAGGTTGGAATGCAGGATAATTATATTCGCAAACTCGTCTTCGGGGACTTTGAAGCCCTCGAGGATTCGCTCGTCATAATGCTCACTTGTGTATGCCGCACCGAAAATACGAAGACGAAGCTCCGGTATCTCGACTGCGGTAAGCTCGTTTTCCTTGAAGATATGAACATTATCGGGAAAGTCAAGCGTTGCGTATGGCGATGTCGGAGTGAGTGGGTCGTGGTTTCCAGGTGTGATGA
>JAFXJK010000063.1 GCA_017532355.1 Oscillospiraceae bacterium
CCTCAATGAGATAGTATTCCGAGGAGTTCGGGTTGAGTGCGAACTGTACGTTACAGCCTCCCTCTATCTTCAACTCGCGAATAAGCTTTATTGCGCTGTCGTTGAGCATTTTTTCGTCTTCTTTTGAAAGAGTCATAATCGGCGCAACAACGATGGAGTCACCCGTATGAACACCGACGGGGTCAACGTTTTCCATACCGCAGATGGTGATAGCGTTGTCAGCGCCGTCGCGCATAACCTCAAACTCGATTTCCTTGTATCCGCGAACGCTCTTTTCGATAAGAACCTGATGCACCGGAGAGAGTTTGAATGCGTTTCTGCCGACCTCTAAAAGCTCTGCCTCGTTGTTTGCAAATCCGCCGCCCGTTCCGCCGAGAGTAAATGCAGGACGGAGAACAACAGGGTAGCCGATTTCTTCTGCCGCCTCTTTTGCTTCTTCGAGAGAGTAGGTAATCTTTGACGGAATCGTCGGCTCGCCGATAGATTCGCAAAGCTCCTTGAACATCTCGCGGTCTTCAGCGCGCTCAATACTCTCGCTCGATGTGCCGAGGAGCTGAACGTTACACTCGCGAAGAAGTCCCTTCTTCTCGAGCTGCATAGCAAGATTTAAGCCCGTCTGACCGCCGATACCCGGAACGATTGCGTCCGGACGCTCGTGACGGAGAATCTTTGCGACATACTCAAGTGTAAGCGGTTCCATATATACCTTGTCCGCAATGGTGGTATCCGTCATAATCGTTGCAGGGTTGGAGTTACAGAGGATAACTTCATAGCCCTCTTCCTTAAGCGCGAGGCAAGCCTGAGTGCCTGCATAGTCAAACTCCGCAGCCTGACCGATAACAATCGGGCCCGAGCCTATAATAAGAATCTTCTTTAAATCTTTTCTCTTTGCCATTTTTGCAAACCTCCAATTATATTTTATATACCGGCTTGCCGTTTTTTACGGTAAGTAAGCATTTTCCATACAGTTTCATTCCCTCAAACGGGGTTGCGCGACCTTTTGTGAGAAACTCCTTCGGGTCAACTCTGAATGAGGATTTCAGATCCCACACAGTGAAGTCTTCCCCGACGGGTATGCCGAAGCGACGCCTGGGGTTTTCGCTCATAAGCTCCAGAAGCCTCTCCATCGTGATTTTCTTCGTTTTTACGAAGTATGTGTACATCGCGGCGAATGCCGTTTCAAGCCCTACCACGCCAAACGCGCTTTTCTCAAGGCCCTTCGATTTTTCCTCAGCCGAGTGCGGCGCGTGGTCCGTCGCTATCATATCAATCGTTCCGTCGCAAATTCCCTCAATGAGCGCCGCGCGGTCACGTGCGCTTCGGATGGGCGGGTTCATCTTAAAGCGTCCGTCCTCCTGCAAATCCTCATCCGTCATAATGAGGTAGTGCGGAGCGGTCTCGCAGGTGATGTCAAGGCCATCACGCTTTGCCTGCCTTATAAGCCCGACCGATTCTGCCGTTGAAATATGACAGACGTGGTAGCGGCAACCTATCTCGCGGATAAGCTCAATATCGCGCGCTATCTGCGCATATTCACTTTCCGAGCAGATTCCGCGATGGCCGTTACGCTTTGCATACTCTCCGTCGTGGATGTAGCCTCCGTGGAGAAGGTCGTTCACCTCGCAATGCGCGACGATTATTTTATCAAGCTCTTTCGCCTTTTGCATAGCCGCTCTCATCATATCGTCGCTCTGCACTCCGCGACCGTCGTCGGAAAAACCGACCGTGAACGGCGCCATACCGTCGAGGTCCGAGAGCTCCTCCCCCTTTTGACCGACCGTAATCGAGCCGTAAGGGATAACGTCAATCGTCGCATCGCGCTCGATTATCGAAAGCTGCTGCTTTATGTTCTCCACGCTGTCGGGGACAGGGTTGAGATTCGGCATCGTGCAGACTGCGGTGTATCCTCCGCGAGCGGCAGAGGCGCATCCTGACGCAACCGTCTCTTTATACGAAAAGCCCGGCTCGCGAAAATGCACATGCACATCACAAAAGCCGGGTAAAACGACATATTCAGAAGAAAAAGCAGAAAGATTCGCCTTAGCTGTCTTGACGCAGGAGGCGATGATTTCCTTAGCTATGTAGTTCTGAGTGCTCTTTTTCTTCAAAAAATTAAACATAATTTCTCCTTTGTATATGAAAAAATCTTGCCGACACCGGCAAGACAGACACACGAAAACAGACGCAGGTCTCCCTGCTGAAGTTTTATATGACAAATCTTGCCGACCTCACGGGATCGAACTTAAAGATTTATTTTTATATATTATACCACTACGCGGCAATAGTGTCAACAAATTTAAATGTTAATTTTGCAAATTTTATCTCCTTGACAGAACACAAACAATATATTAAAATTATATGGTAATACGCCTCCGTAGTTAAGTGGATATAAGAACCGCACGCCGTATTCAAAATCAAAGATTTTGACGGCTGAGCGAACCTTGTTATTCGCGAAGAATAATAAGAACCTCTCGAAGCTGTATCCGAAATGAATTTCGGACATCTTCGGAGAACCTTGTTATTCGCTTCGCTCATAATAACAATCCCTCTTATCCTTAGGAGGGGTTTGCACTCAAAAGTTACCGGCATTTCTTTTATACTTCATATACGCCTCCGTAGTTAAGTGGATATAACAAACCCCTCCTAAGGGTTAGTCATCGGTTCGACTCCGGTCGGGGGTGCCAGATACAATAAAACCTCGCGCATCCGCGAGGTTTTATTTATAAAATTTTTCTCAAACGTTAAAACTTTTTTGTATGTTAATTCATCTAACATACAGAAACATAAAACAAAAGCAAAAGGAGATACTTAATATGAAAAGAATTTTAGCACTTATTCTCGCAGGCGTTATGGTTTTTGCCCTTGTCGCTTGCACCGGCACAAAGGTCGAAGTTGAAGACGACACAACTATCGATGTTGAAGCTCCGAATACGGATGCGGAGCCTTCCGATACTCCCGACCCGACACCTGAAGTGAAGGACGAGGTTGAAACTCCCGTTGAAGACAAAAAACCTGAGACGACACCCGAGGTAAAACCCTCCGATGACAAGAAGCCGGCAGAAAAACCTGCCGAAGACAAAAAGCCTGAGGTTAAACCCGAGCAGATTCCCGTAGTAAAACCCGAGGAGAAACCGGCAGAGCCTGAAATAAAAGACGAGCCGAAGCCTGAAGAGAAGCCTGCTGAAACTCCTGCAGGCGCAACAATGGGCGACACAATGCTCGCAGTCTTCCGCGCAAACCGTGATAAGAGCATCGACGACATCGCAAACGCTTGCATCTCGGACAAGTCCATCCAGTTCTTTGGCATGACAGCTCCGATGGAAGAGGGCTTCTTCCCTGAATTTGACGGTGACGTCAAGGGCTTTACAAAGTGCGTGAAGTTCGGCCCTGCTATGGGCTCAATCGCTTTCTCCGGTCTTGTTTTTGAGGTATCGGGCGATGCGAACGCTTTTGCCGATGACCTCAAGTCACGCGCAAATCCGCGCTGGAACATCTGTGTTGAGGCAGAGCAGACCGTCTGCGAGGTTTACGGCAACAAGGTCTTCTTCCTTATGTGCCCGAAGTCTCTCGGAGAATAATCAATAAACGCGATAAAGCCTTCTCTTCCCGAGAAGGCTTTATTTACGAAAGGCAGTGAACCGCTTTGCTTTTTTCAAGCATACCGTTTTTATACTATTTTCTCCCGGTTGTTCTCATTCTCTATCTCATAACACCGAAAAGATTCAAGAACCTCACTCTTCTTATCGCCTCACTCTTTTTCTACGGCTGGGGCGAGCCGAAGTATGTTTTCTTAATGCTTGCAACCATTGTCTGCGGATACTTTATCGGTCTTCTTATAGAGAAGTTCCGCGGCGGCGCGTGGTCAAAGTTCTTCGTGATCCTCGCGACAGTTCTTTTTCTCGGCGCGCTCGGCGTTTTCAAGTACGCCGATTTCTTTATCGAAAACTTTTCACGCGCAACGGGAATCTCTGTTAAAACGCTCGGAATCGCGCTCCCCATCGGCATAAGCTTCTATACGTTCCAGATTCTGAGCTATACTATTGATGTTTACCGCGGCGATGTCCGCGCGCAACGCAACTTCATATCGCTTGCGGCATATATAACGATGTTCCCCCAGCTTATCGCAGGTCCGATTGTAAGATATTCGGATATCGAAACAAGCCTTACGGAGAGACGCCACTCTTTCCGCATGACCGCACACGGACTTCGCCTCTTTATCCTCGGTCTTGCGAAGAAGGTTTTAATCGCAAACGTTCTCGGCGAGCTTATTGAAGTTTTCCGTCAGACAGGCGAAAAAACAGTTCTTTTCTACTGGGTTTACGCTGTCGCGCTCTGCCTGCATATCTACTTCGACTTTTCGGGTTATTCCGATATGGCGAGAGGCCTTGGCAAGTTCTTCGGGTTTGACTTTATGGAGAACTTCAACTATCCGTTTATTTCAAAGAGCATAACCGAGTTCTGGAGACGTTGGCACATCTCGCTCGGTACATGGTTCCGCGACTACGTCTATATCCCGCTCGGCGGCAACCGATGCGGAAAGGGCAAGCATCTTTTCAACATCTTAATCGTATGGATGCTCACGGGCTTCTGGCACGGCGCGGAGTGGAACTTTATCCTTTGGGGGTTGTACTTTGCAATCTTGCTCGCAGGAGAAAAGTTTATCTGGGGACGAGCGATTTCAAAGAGCTCCGTTCTCTCCCGTATTTATGTAATTTTCCTTACAATTATAAGCTTTATTATCTTTGACTCAACCGAGCTTTCGGACATCGTCGTAAAAACAGGCGGCCTCTTTGGCGCAGGCGGTGAAGCTCTATCTTCGGCCCACACGCTCTACTACTTGAAGAGTTATGCGCTTATCCTCGCAATCGCACTCTTCGGTGCAACGCCGATTCCGAAGATTTTGGCAAAAAAAGCTTTGGAAACTCGTGTTGGCAAGGCTGTCCTTTCTGTTGCAGAGCCCATTCTCCTTGCGGTGCTTCTCATAGTCATTACCGCATACCTTGTTGACGGCTCATTTAATCCGTTCTTGTATTTCAGATTTTAGGAGGTGTGAAGCAAATGAAAGATAAAATTACCTGCATACTGTCTTTTGGCGTAATCTTTGTTTTTTCGTTTCTCTGCTTCTTCCTCCCGAAGGACGATTTTTCAGAGAGCGAGAGGCGCGTTCTTGCCGCCTTCCCCGAAGCAAGCACCGAGACGATTTTCTCCGGCAAGTTCTCAAGCGATTTTGAAGAATACTCGACCGACGTTTTTCCGTTCCGTGATAGTTTCCGCGCGATAAAGGCGTTTTCTGCAACAAAGGTCTTCGGAAAGAGCGATAACAACAAACTTTTCATTCAAGACGGTCACATTTCAAAGCTCGAGTACCCGATGAACGAAAATCTCCTCGACCACGCAACTGAACGTTTTGACTTTATCCACAAAACCTATCTCGAAGGAAAGACGGATAATATCTATCTCTCAATCATCCCCGACAAAAACTACTTTCTCGATACGCTGAAGTTTGACTACTCTGCGCTCACAGACCACGTCCGCGAGGATATGCCGTATGCCGAGTATGTCGATATCTTCCCTCTCCTTTCGCTGTCTGACTACTACACGACAGACAGCCATTGGAAGCAGGAGGAAATCGGCGACGTAGCTGAGAAGCTTCTTAACGCAATGGGAAAGAAGCAGAACGGAAAATTCGGGCATATAACGCTCGATGTTCCTTTCTACGGCGTCTATTCGGGTCAGGCGGCGATTCCGACACCTCCCGATACGATAACCTATCTCACAAACGACACACTTGACGGTTGCACCGTTACAAACCTCGACACGGGCATGCCCGAGGAAGGGTTTATGTATGACCTCAAAAAGGCAGAAAGCCATGACCCTTATGAGATGTTCCTCTCGGGAAGCTCGGCTCTTCTTATGATAGAAAACCCGTCAAACCGCAACGGTGAACACCTCGTAGTCTTCCGCGACTCTTTCGCATCAAGCCTTCTTCCTCTTATGATTGGCGAATATGAAAAGGTTACGGTGGTTGACATCCGCTATGTTCCGAGCAATATGGTCGGCGCGTTTGTGAAGGATTTCACGGCTACGGACGTCCTCTTCCTTTATTCCGCGTCAATGCTCAACTCAAGCGGCGCAATGAAGTAAAGGAAACCCTGCCTTGAAAAGGCCCCTCAAGGGGCAGGCTTGGTGCGATAAGGCTCCCCTTGTCAGGGGAGCTCGCGAACATCGCGAGGCTGAGGGGTAGTCTCTCGCTCAGTCACTTCGTGGCAGCTCCCTCGAAAGTCGGGAGCCTGTACGAGGCGAGACACAAAGAGAAAAAAGAGCTATGGCTTATGCCATAGCTCTTTTTGATGCTTAATTTTACTTTGAGAAGATTACGCCGTCTGCAAAGATTGCGTATGCACGTGCTACTGCAGTTGCAACGTCATTAATCATTGAGAAGGATGTTGAATCTGTTGTCATTGCCTTCTTGTACTGACCTTCTGCTGTGTCGAATACAAAGCCGCGCTCAAGTGCGTTTTCGCATCCGATAAACTCTGCTACTACTGTCTCTCCGACTGTAGAAACAAGAATCTTGCGGAGTGCGTCAACCGATGTCGGGCCATACTTTGCGTATACCGCCGTAACCTCGCATTCCTTTGCCGCATTGAAGCTGTACTTACGGTCAAAGCTTACAATCTCGTCGCCCTTCTTCCAGTAGAGGAACATATTGTAGCCGTTTCCGTTCTCACGAGCCGGAGCTGTGAGTGTTACAACATCGCCGAATGCGTACGTGCCTGCACCCGTGATGCCCGTTGAACCGCTTACCGTGATTTCGATATCCTTTGCGATTGCTTCTTCATCATATACTGCGAAGAATGCCATTATCGGACCGTCTGCATAAACAACAGCTTCTGCTCCGATTACTGTCTCGCCTGCGTCGTCTGTCCAGCCTTTTGCTGTGCCTACGCCTGTGAGTGACGGGAGAGCCGGGATTGTGATTTCATCGCCATCATCGTAACGTGTGCGGTCAACAAGCTCGCCGTTTGCATTGTAGAACTCTACAACTGCGTCTGTTGCTTCATCCTTTGAGTAGAATGCAGCAATGTAGTTTGCACCCTGCGATGCCTTGATTGTTGCTGTTGCATCTGTTGAAACCGGGCGCATCTTTGTGCCGAGTCCGCGTCCCCAGTAGAGGAACTTGTATCCCGGGATTTCCGGAGCCTCAGGAGTTGTATATGTTGCGCCTGCGACAACTGTTTCTGTATCGATTACGTCTGCGATGTCATCATCGTCTTCGTCTGTGCCGACAGCTCTTGCGAGAACGTTGATTGTTGCGTTCTTGTCTTCGAGTGTTTCCTTATCGGGGTTACCCTCGTCGAGTACCATTGCCGCGCGCTTTGCTTCAAGCTCGGGAGATACTTCTTCTGCCGGGTCACCGAGAGCTGTAAGTGTGATAGAGTTGAAGTCCATATCCCAGTTACTTGTGAATGTCGTGCTTGTATTCTCGCCTCTGTAAGCTTCGATGATTATATAATACTCACCGGCTTTCAGCGCGTTATATGTAGCTGTGTAAGTTTCACCGAGCCAGTCTTCTGCAAGAAGCAGATAATCTTCTCTTCCCGCGTATGTAGTCGGAAGGGTTTCTGTTGCCGGAATCATATACACTGCCACTCCAGGCTTATTTGCATTTGCCTTCGGAGTAACCTCTACAGTATATTTAGCTGCTGTGGGAACATTAACCTTAACAACCTGATATGCTTCTCCACTTCCAAGAGCCTTGAGATTTGCATTCGTAACCTGGAAATGAAGGCCAAACTCACCACGAACATAATTCTGACCGCTTACCATATTTGATGACTTAACATACTGCCAGTCACCGGAAGTAGCAGAATTGATATAGTCGTATGTGCCCTGCAGGTATGCCTTGCCGTTTCCTTCAGGATAAATACGCCATAAACTTTCGCGTCTTCTCATCCATGCACCGGTTATGCTTTCGCCGGCCCACGGAATGTACTTTCCTGCAGCCTGAGCTTCCGCACTCTTATCTGTCCATGTGTTAAGTGGGAAGCCGGATGTCTGTGCCGGAACTCCGTTCTGCTCATAAAGCGGACTTTCGCTTGATGTTGTCGAAGAGTTGATGTATCTCGAATATGCAAGGATGTCAGCGTCGCTGTCACCGTAATGCCACTCGTAGATATAATCTTCTTCGTTTGTAACGACATTACCCTCTGCATCAACGGGTTCACCATCTGCATTGAGCTTCGGTGCACGGTTTGCAATATTGAACGCACTTGCTGTGAAGCTGTACTTAATCTTGCCGTCACCGCCGAGCTTTGACGGGTCATACTCTTCCATCTCAACTTCTTCTTTAGCGTAAAGATGGAACGACTTTAAAGACATACCTGTCTGCGTTGTACCGCTTATAGATGCACCTGTGTTTGCACCCTTGCCGTTCGGAACGAAGCAGAGATAGTAAACGCCCTTATCAAGATAATGCTCAAGGAACTTCTGCTCACCGCCGACAGATGCATCATATACACCTATACGCTCAGCTGCTCTGAGAGCCTCTCTTATCTCGTAAGCTGTAAAGTCCTTATTCTCCTCTGTTTCCTTTACGAGGAAGAGCTCGTGAAGCTGTCCGTTTGCACCAAATCCTCCTGCATTAAGAGCCGGGATATATGTGCCCGAAACGGGAACGTCTATCGCGATTATTACAATCGGTGCATAGGTTCTGTAAGAGTCGTACTTGTAGAAGCCGTCTTCACTGTTCTGCGTTGCCACATTGAAAACAAAGTTTACAAAGTCTCCGGATCTGTGAACAGCGAGAGGCGCGTCAAACGCTGTGTACTCCTGTCCCTGGCCGTCTCTGTGACCCTTGTTACCCCATGCGCCCGACGATACAGTTGTATCCATATCGTCAAAGCCTACATCAACGAAACTTGTTCCCTTACGGATGTCAGTGCCGCCTGCAACGTATCCCGGTGTGAGCGGACCGTTAAGAGCGGACGACGTATGTGCCTTGTGAGCAAACACATAGTTTAAGTCTGTCGGCTCTGCTGCTGCAGCTGTCATGAATGTCGCAGGCAAAAGCGACGCAATCATAACTACTGCGAGGATGATGCTAAGAAATTTTTTCATAAGAAATTTCTCCTCCCTATATAATTTATGTAGGAATAAATTTATATAACACCCACGAAAACCGCGGTGATATACCAAAATTTAAGCAATAAAAAATTTGTATAAAACACGCATTTTGCACTTTTTTTACAAAAATGCGCAATTATGCCTGTCGATATGTTTCAATTATATTAAATATCTATTACTTTGCCAATGTCGCTTTTTTGTCAAAAAAAGTGTCCTTTTTTTGGGTTGAAACGGACTTTTGTTTATGATATCCTTTTATTGAAGAATTTTTTTGCAACAAAAGAGCCTTACCCTCAAGAGGAAGGCTTTCTTCCCATTATTCTTTATGAAAGGGCGGTGTTTTCCTTTGAGACAGAAGATTTTGGAAGCTCTTCTTAAAATCACAGACGAAGAACAGGCATTTCTCAACGGGAAAGAGCCGTCCGCAGAAGATAAGGAAACAGGCTCACTTTCCCCTGCCTCGCTTCTCAAAGAGGGCAAGCTCGTCGGCATTGTTCCGCATGCGAGATTTATGCGGAGTGCTAAGCACACTCATGATTATATCGAGCTTGTTTACCAATACTGCGGTCAGACTACGCACATTATAAACGGAGAATATATTTCCCTGAACGAAGGAGAATTTCTTCTTCTCCCGACGGACTCCTCTCACGAGGTTCTCCCTGCAGGCGCAAACGATATTGCAATCAACTTTGTTATTCTTCCCCGTTTTTTCAAAAAGACTTTTCAGGCAACGGGGCGCGAGAACAACACTCCTCTGCAACAGTTTATTCTCCAGATTATATGCGACGCGAAAAGCACGGTGGACTTTCTCCACTTTGATGTGCGTGAGCTTTTCGCCGTATCAAATCTCATTGATTCCATCCTTTGGACACACCTTGAATACGCCCCACAGACGGGCGAAATCGTCGAAAAAGCATTGGAGCTGATCCTTCTCTACTTAATTGATTTTTCCACCC
>JAFXJK010000064.1 GCA_017532355.1 Oscillospiraceae bacterium
GCAAGTCTTGCGCAAATATAAAAAACAAGGAAGTCCATGCTGAAATTTATCAAAAAAAGAACGTCGGCATATACCGTTTGTCCCACCTTCATCACCTCACCTCTATTATATTCGATGTGTTGAGAAAAATATGTCACATAGAGGCATAAAAAAAGAACCGACTGAAAAATCGGTTCTTTATGTATTTTACAATATCTTTCTGCACTCGATGTAAAACCTCTTATCGGCTGCGTGTCCCATTGAGAAGGTCTTTCGCGGAAGAGTGCCGTCGGCTTCTACTGCGGGGAAAAGCTCGGCTTTTGACATTCCTTCAAACACAAATCCCGCACAGGCATCGCGGGCGGCGAGGCGGCAAAGAGTGTCTTCACCGTGGATGTAATCTATGAGGGCGCGCGGATGGGACTTGAGCCATTCGTCGAGGAAATGCTGGAGGGTGGCAACGGGGAGAGTGTATTCGGGATGCTCGATGACCACCTCGACGTTGTTGCCCTCTAGGATCATATCAAAAGTCTGCGCGGGGAATCTTCCGTTTTGGCTTGCGGCAAAAGCTTCAAAATCGTTGGCAAGCTCCATAACGTCGATGTTTTCGATCAGTCTGTATATCGGTTCAAAGACAAGGCTCTCCTCGTGCAGGTTGCAGACCTCGACAAGCGCATAGCGGGCGGGATGAGCTTTTGCTTCATCTTCGGTCAAATTCGCGCGGATCTCCTGCCAGGAAGCCTTTGCGGTCGCGAGAGAGTGGTTTCCGTCACCGACTGCAAGAGTTATGGGCGCGCCGCCGTTATTCTTCGCTCTCTTTTCCGCATTCTGTGCCAAAACAGCAAGAGCGGAATTGAGCGATTCAAATTCATCTGCGTAAACAAACGATGCTTTAACGCTTCCGCCGCCCTCGGCAAGGTCGAAGGAATATGCATCTGCTTCTCTTCCCGCAAAGCGAGAAAGGAGAATGTCATCCGCGTCGTCCACAAGAAGCATTACGTGAGGCATCTCGAGAGGCGCACCGCGTCTTACGGCGAGTCTTGGAGGTATACGCTCAACGACGGTCTTTTCGGTGGGGCGAACAGGAGAGACCGATCCGACGGAAAAGTCGTAATCCTCGAGATCGATAGCGCAGACAAGACCACGGCGGAGTTTGCCGTCCGACTGGATGCGTTCAAGGTAGACCGCGCAGTTTTTATGTTCCTTCAGTATTCCTTCGTCAATATATTTCTTCATTGCCGCGTGGATGGGAGGAATTCTATTTTCGGAATCCTCGAGCCATACCTCGGGGAGCATCAGATTGAGCGTAGAGGGCGAATCCTTTACGGCTATGGCAACGCGCTCCCAATACTCGGGCTCGGATGTATATTGGTCGCAGGCAACGCACGCCCATTTGTTTCCGTCAACCTCTGAAAAGTCGGGAAGCAATATATCGGCAGGGAAAATTTTCATCATAATCATTCTCCTAAGTGTTATCGTATCTTCATTATACTACATTTTTCGCATTTTTGCAATATTTTTTTAATAAA
>JAFXJK010000065.1 GCA_017532355.1 Oscillospiraceae bacterium
AAGAAAGCTCATTTCCGCACCTCCATTGAATAAACAAAATCCTTTAACACAAATTCTTCTGCTGAATGGCGAATGTTGTTCATAGCACCTACCCAAGCCATTTGGTCTTTTGCTTTTAGTTCCTCGGTAAAGCCTTGTTTGACCGCCATATCTTTTATAAGATTATTAACCATTTCTTTTGCGGTTGTGTCAATTTCTTCAAGATATGCAAGCCAAGTTCCGTTAAGCATTTTCATTGAGTAGAAAGCAGGGCGATTTTCTTTGATAAATATTGAGTGTAATCTGCCATACTTCCCAATGTTGTAAACTTTGTCATCGGGAACCGTTAAGTTTGGAATGTAGTAATCACCATTCCTTACATACTCAATTCCGTTTTCAATAAATTTTTCTTTCATAGCGTAAACGCCTCCTTTAAATTTGGTATCTTCATTTTATCAAAAGGCATTTAATTTGACGAATGTGCGGATAAAAAGAAAAGAGGAAAACCCATTTTACTGAGTTTTCCTCATCTTCTTACCTCGCAATGCTCGTGTCCCTATCAACTGTCCTTAGGAACCCGATGCAAAACCCTGAGAGTTTTTATTTATTTCTTAAACAGTATTTTTGCTATCTTATCGCCCTTTGGGAGGCCTTTGACATCGTCCTCCGTGATTCCCTTTGAAAAGAGCATTGCGATGAAGTAAACGATAACACCGACGCCGATTGACGCAACAACTCCGATAAAGTTTCCGACAAACGGAAGAGCTATTCTGTACACGCCGAATACCACAGCTCCCATTATAACAGACGAGATAAGCGGACGGAGATATGTCGCGAGGAAGTTTGGCTTAAACTTTACAAGATGCACGAGGAAAATCATATTCATTACCGTTATGAGCACATAACAGAGAACCGTTCCTACCGCCGCGCCCGAGAGCTCAACGCCCGGGATTGCGATAAGTATATAGTTCGCGAAAATCTTTACAACCGCACCGCAGAGCATCGTGATGAGCGGAAGTGTCGCGTGTCCGAGCGCCTGCATTGAGGTTGAAGTAAGCGATGATGCGCAGAGGAAGAACGACGCAATGCCGAGAATCGAGAGAACGGGAGCCGCTATCGCGACATCCGCCTGCGAGTGGTAAAGAATAGAGAGAATCGGCTTTGAGAGAACGGAGATTCCGACAGATGCAGGAAGAGTAAAGATTATGACTATCCTAAGTGCCGAGAGAAGCGTCTCGTGAAGCTTCTTTGTGTCTCCTACCGCGTGAGCGGCTGAGATTGTCGGCGTTACGCTGACATTCAGCGAAATTATAATCGACGGAACAAGGTTAAAGAGCGGAAGCGCGTAGTTTTCGTAAATTCCGAAAAGGCTTGTCGTCTGCTCAAAATTGTACCCGAGCGACTCGAGTCGGTTCGTTATGAGGAACATATCTATCGTGCTCGTAATGTTCATTACGAGCGAGCCGATTGTTACGGGAACTGCAATGTTCCAAAAGCGAAGAAAGAATCTCGCCACTTTTTCTGCTTTCAAGTGTCTCGCCGCCTGTCCTGCCTTCCTTTTTTCTCATATGTACGGCAAAGCCCACCATGAGAAGCACCGTAAGGACTGTTCCCGTCGTGATTCCGAGGATTATGCCTGCTGAAACGAACTTTTCTTCAAAGCCCCAGGACAGAAGCATCCACGCAAGCGCAAGACCGATGAGAAGTCTGGACAGCGCCTCAATTATCTGCGAAAGCGCTGTCGGCACCATGTTCTCGTGGCCCTGGAAGTATCCGCGGAAACCTGCCGTGACCGCCATGAAGAGGACTGCAGGAGCAAGCGCAATTATGCTTACCGAGGCGTTTATGTCGTTTGTCGCAAGCGCAAGCGGTTTTGCAAGGCCTATGAGAGCTATCATTCCGACAGCACCGATACCGATACAGAGGGATATGGCAGTTCTGAAAATCTTTTTCGTCTCACGCGGTCTTCCGAGAGCACGGCTTTCTGAAATCATCTTCGATATCGCAATCGGAAGTCCTGCCGTTGCAATAGTCAGAAGTATAGAATAGTAGCGGTAAGCTATGCTGTAAAGCCCCATCGTGTATTCTCCGACGAGGTTCGTAAGCGGTATGCGGAAAACCGCACCGATTACCTTAACCATAATGCTTGCAATTGCAAGAATCAGCGCGCCTTTTACAAAGGACGCTTCTTTTTTCTGCGTCAAGATGTCTTCACTCTCTTTCTTTTATATGTCGAGAAGCATTACTCTCTGAAGTATTCCACCGTCCGACTCGCGAAATGCTTCGTAAAAACCGTATTTTTCGTAGAACCTGCGCGCCGCGGTATTCGTTTCCGCAACCCGTACGCTTATATGTTTTTTACCGAGTGCACGGTATCTGCTCATTGCATGACCTACAAGCTGGATACCGTAGCGCTTTCTGCGATATTCCGGCGCGAGATACAAAAACGATATGTGACCTGCCGAAGGGTAAACCTTCGCAGTCGGGTCAAGCTCAATCATACCGATTTCGCCCTCGGGAAGGTGTCCGAAAACGATGCTTTCCGCATCTTTTCTGAGTGATTTCCTTGCGCGTCGGTCAATGCGTGAAAAATCAATGTTGCCACAACCGAAAACCTCTCCCTCGCCAAGGCGGTGATACTCGCGTATCTTATCCGCGTCTTCAGGCAGCGTTGCGTTTTTAAACCATACGTTTTTGCCGCCGCCCTCGCGCACCCAGGACATTCCGTCGTCAAACCCGGGAAGCGTGCGGAGGTGGTCGTTATTGTTTGAAAAAACCTCAGTATATTTTCCGCCGTCTGCACGGAAGTGGCTGACGCAGGTATTATCGCCCCATTCGGCGTGCTCAACGCCCGTGAGGTCATCGCCGCTCCGAAGCCCGTGCATAAGCATCCGTATCGTCGCGCCGTGGCTGACGATTGCTATTGCCTTTCCGTCGTTTTCGGAAACAACTTCATCAAGCGCCGCTTTCGCGCGTCTGTAAACATCAAAGTACGTCTCGCTTCCCTCGACGGAAAACTCAAGTGGGTTTGTCCCCCACGCATTGTATTCTTCGGCATACGATGAAACAAGCTCGCCCCAGGGTCTGTCTTCCCAGACGCCGAAGCCTATTTCACGGAATGCCGGCATTTTTACAACCTCAAGCCCTTTCGGCTCATATATCGCCTTTGCGGTTTCAAGCGTTCTTGTGAGGAGCTTGAATACACGCGGTCGATGTGGATATTGCAAAACCTCTTCGAAAGCGCTTCTATCTGCAGATATCCTTTCGGCGTGACAAGACCGTCAAAGTGTCCGTAAACGCGACGGGTAAGATTGCCGAACGACTCGGCATGGCGGACAAAATATATGTCTGTCATTTATCTCTTTCCCCACAATCTAAAAGCATATTTTAAGCTCGCGCGCAAGCTTTTCGGCAGAAGCGCGCACTCTCTCGGAGTATGCCCCGTCTCCCTCCGGCTCGGTAAGGACGCGAGATACATAGACAAGACCGCCGAGGCCCTTCATGTCAAACGCGCCGCTTATATCGCGCGCCGCAACCTTCTCACCGTCATAACCCGTAATTATAAACGGCATCTTCTTATACATTCTGCGAAGCTCGGAAAGCGTTGCATTGGAAACGCCGCCGAGGGAAACACCGATTTCTGAATATCCCATCTGCCCTGCTCTGTCTTCTGCAAGGCGGTTTGTTCTCTCCATTACCGCGCGCCAGACACTTCGCGTTCCTGCGACGAGGTCACTTACCTCGCTCGGAGAGCCGTATTCTGCACGGGCGACCACAAACACACTCTTGTCGCTTCTCTCAAAAAGCGGCGAGAGTCCGTCTGTTCCGAAGTACGGACAGACTGTTACACAGTCTGCATCCATTGTATCAAAATAAAGCTCTGCCGCAGTCTGCGCGCCTTTCGGCTCACCGCTGCATTTCGCATCCGCTATCGTAAAAAGACCTTTTTCTTTTGCATAGGAAATCGCATCTGCAATAGTTTCCGTTCCGTACGGAAGAAGTGCAGGAACATTCACCGATACAGCAGGGATAATATCGCAAAGCGCTCCGATGAGAGTGCGGTTGAAGTTGCGCACCGCTTCCGCCTTATCTGAATATGCCCGCATAAATTCAAGCGGAAGAGATGCATATCCCATATCAAGACCAAGGATACACGGAGAAGCTCCCATTGCTATTTTTGTAATAAGTGAATCTATTTTCATAATTTATCCCTCTTTTCACAAAATATATTATATCATAAATTTAAACCAAAGTATATATTTTTATCTTGACCGAAATGCAAAAATATAGTATCCTTATTCTGGTACTTTTGTATCTCTACCATATTATATATTTAGGGGGACTTTACTTTGGAAAACAATAAACGTGGCTCTTGGGCCTCAAGCTTCGGCTTTATTATGTCTGCCGTAGGATCGGCAGTCGGACTCGGCAATATCTGGGGCTTTCCTTTTAAGATGGGAAAGTCAGGCGGTTTTACTTTCCTTATCATCTATATTCTCATCTCCGTAACCGTCGGTATCACTATGATGGTGTCTGAGCTTGCAATCGGCAGAAAGACCGGTAAGAACCCGATCGGTGCTTACAGAGAAATTTCCAAAAAATCAACCTTCCTCGGTTGGATGGCTGTTATCGCGCCTTTCCTTATCTTAAGCTTCTACACCGTCCTCGGTGCATACTGCCTTGAGTACATGATTCTTAATGTATCAAATATCGTTACCGGCGCTGCAGCCGTATCAGGTGCCGAGTCATTCTCCGCGATGCTCACAAGCCCTGTATCCTCTCTTATCTATACTCTTGTTTTCATAGCTCTTTGTTACATCATCAACCGTGGCGGTGTTTCCGGCGGTATTGAGAAGTTCAACAAAATCGGTATGCCTGCCCTTTTTGTTATGCTCGTTATCATCGTTATCCGCTCCGTTACCCTTCCGAACGCTGTTGAAGGTCTTAAGTATATGTTCGTTCCCGGTTACTCCGTAAGCGCAGGCTTCGTCGATAAGGCTCCAAGCCTTATCACCGTCATCGCAACAGCAGGCGGACAGGTCTTCTTCTCGCTCTCTCTTGCTATGGGTATTATGATTACCTACGGCTCATATCTCAAAAAAGATGCAAGCCTCGTAAAGAACTCTCTTGTAATCTCCTCATGCGATACGCTTGTTGCGCTTCTTGCAGGTCTTGCAGTTTTGCCTGCCGCCATCTCTACGGGTATTTCACAGGGTGTTCCGCTTAACGAAATCCAACTCGGCGGTCCGAAGCTTCTCTACATCACGCTGCAAGACGTTTTCAACTCCATGGGTGCTATCGGTCCCGTGTTCGGTGCTATTTTCTATCTTCTCGTAGTTATCGCTGCAATTACCTCAACCATTTCTCTTCTTGAGGTTGTTTCGGCATACTTCATCGACCGCAACATCGAGCGAGGTCGCGATCCAAAGAGAAACAAGGCTATTCTCTGGGTCTGCGTTGCAGTTGCGGCAGAAGCTGCAATCGTAGCAATCGATGGTCTCGGTTCAAACGGTCTTTGGGTTCCTTTCCAGAAGACATTCGGTATTATCGGTTCTTTCAACGATTGCTGGCTTGACTTTATCGATACTATTGCAGAGGGCTTCCTCATGCCGCTCGGCGCTCTCATTATGAGCATTCTCATCGCGTGGATACTCAAGCCCAAAACAATTCTCGAGGAAGTAAACGGAAACAAGAAGTGCTTCTTCTCTACATTCTACAAAATCTGCATGCGCTTTGTTGTTCCGGTTATCATGCTTCTCGTTTTCCTCGGCCAGATAGATTCCTTCTTCGGTCTCGGAATCTTCAAATAAGCTATGAGCCAATACGAAGGTCTTGCAAACTGCTACGACGAGTTTACGGAGGATGTCTCCTATCCCCGTTGGGCAGACTATTTTGAAAAGCTATTTAAAAGTCATAATACAGAAGTCTCAAGCATTCTTGACCTTGCCTGCGGCACAGGCACGCTTTCCTTTATCCTTGCCGAGCGCGGATACGAGGTCATAGGCGTTGACGCATCAAGCGATATGCTCTCGCAGGCAGCGGCAAAGCCCTGCCCCGAGGGTGCGATTCCTCCTCTTTTTCTCTGTCAGGAGATGGAGGAGCTCGACCTTTACGGCACAGTTGACGCTGCCGTCTCAAGCCTTGACAGCATAAGCTATCTCGACGGTTTTGACGCGCTTGATGCGACCCTTTCTCGACTTCGCTTCTTTATCCGTCCGGGTGGACTTTTCATCTTCGACGTCAACACGGAGCATAAGTTTCATACAATCGACGGCGAGTGCTTTATGCGTGACGGAGAGGACAATGTCTGCATCTGGCGCTCGGCGTACGATGAAGACGAGAAACGCTGTCTTATGATGGTCGATGTTTTCAAACGCGAGGGTGAGCTTTGGTCGCGCTCCTTTGAAGAGCACGAGGAGTACGCCTTTTCGGAAAAAGAAATTTTAAAAGCTCTTGAAGAAAACGGGTTTTCACTCGAAGCTTCTTACGATGAGCTTTGTGACGCTCCGCCACACGACGAGAGTATGCGCGTTTTCTACGTTGCGAGAAGACGCGAAGAATAAACAGTTTTATACAGGAGGTGTTTTGCGTGGCACTTGGTTTTGTCAGAAGCGAGCTTGAAATAAAAACGCTCACTCTTTATGTTCTCAATCATATAAATATGCCTGTCTCTTTTGACGAGCTTATGCAGATGGTCTTTGTCGATGATGCGATAAATTATTTCAATTTCGCAGATTACTTGAACGGTATGGTGAAAACCGAGCATGTTGCGCTCTCCACCGATACCGGTATGGATAAATACACGATAACAAAAAAGGGTATCCGCGACCTCACGGCAATCAAAAGCTCCGTTCCCGGCTCAGTTCTAAAAAAAGCCGAGAAAGCGTGCGATAAGGTTCGCGAGGAAATCTCCCGCAAAAATCTCGTGAAAGTAAATATCGAAGAAGACGGTGGCGTTTACCGCGCGCTTTGCTCTCTTTCGGATGATACAGGCGAGGTCTTCTCGTTCTCAATGACCGCCGCCTCTCGCGAAGGTGCAAAATCCGTTACCGCAAACTTCTACAAAAACGCCGAGCGCATTTATAACGAATTTCTGCGCTCGGTGCTTGACACGTCCAATTAATTTCAAAAAACTATTGACAATCAAGCCGTTTTTTTGTATAATAATTTAGCTTATTGAGCAGAAACATCTGCTCCAATAAGGGCCTTTAGCTCAGTTGGTTAGAGCTCCCGGCTCATAACCGGATGGTCCTGGGTTCGAGTCCCCGAAGGCCCACCAAAGGAGAAACACCTTATCGTAAGATAGGGTGTTTCTCCTTTCTTGTTTTCTCTGAGGGGACTCGAACCATGAGAGGGTACGAGCGTTAAGAAAACGATTGATAATCGTTTTTAGCGAGTATGCCCGAAGACGGGTACCGAAATGCGAAGCATTTGGGTCGTCGAGGGTGCAAGCTATGCGAAGCATAGCTTTGTCCCCGAA
>JAFXJK010000005.1 GCA_017532355.1 Oscillospiraceae bacterium
ATTATGCGATTGTCGCGCCTGACGATCCGCTTGTTCTCGGTGCGGTAGATGCGCTTGAAGAAAAGGGTATTCCGTGCTTCGGTCCGAGAGCGAATGCGGCGATTATCGAAGGAAGTAAGGTTTTTTCCAAAAACCTTATGAAGAAGTACAATATCCCAACCGCTACTTACGAAGTATTCAATAATACCGAAGATGCTCTTAAGTATCTTGAAACAGCTCCTATCCCGACTGTTGTAAAGGCTGACGGCCTTGCACTCGGTAAGGGTGTTATCATCGCGATGACTCGTGAAGAAGCGATGGCAGCTGTCAAGTCAATGATGGAAGACAAGGCGTTCGGTAAGAGCGGCGAGACAATTGTTATCGAAGAATTTCTCACAGGTCCGGAGGTTTCGGTGCTTGCGTTTACAGACGGAAAGTGCGTTGTTCCAATGGTTTCTTCCATGGACCATAAGCGTGCAGGAGATAACGATACGGGCCTCAATACAGGCGGTATGGGAACCGTTGCTCCGAATCCGTATTATACAAAGGAAATTGCAGATGTATGTATGAAGGAAATATTCCTTCCGACAATCGATGCAATGAACAAAGAGGGAAGAACCTTTAAAGGTTGCCTCTATTTCGGGCTTATGCTCACGGCTGACGGTCCGAAGGTTATCGAATACAACTGTCGTTTTGGTGATCCTGAAACTCAGGTTGTTCTTCCGCTTCTTGAGAGTGACTTGCTCGACATTATGCAGGCTGTCACAAACGGAACTCTCAAGGAAGAGGATGTCAAGTTCTCCGAAAAGAGCGCTTGTTGTGTAATTATGGCGTCAAAGGGATATCCTGAAAGCTACGAAAAGGGCTTTGAGATGACAATTCCTGACGAAATTGCTGACAACGTTTACGTAGCGGGAGCGAAGCTTTCAGAAGACAAACTTCTCACAAACGGCGGACGAGTTCTTGGTGCAACTGCGGTTGCGGACACGCTTGAAAATGCAATTTCTGCAGCGTATGAGCTTGTTTCAAAGATTAAGTTTGATAACGCTTATTTCAGACACGATATCGGAAAGAAAGCACTTGCGGCAAAGGAGAGATAAGACTATGGTTTTTAGAGTTTTTGTAGAAAAGAAAAAAGAGCTTGCCAACGAAGCCCGTGCTCTTCTTTCTGACGTAAGAGGTCTTCTTGGTATAAAGAATCTCACCGATGTTCGTGTTATTAACCGCTATGATGCGGAAAATATCACAGAAGAGCTTTTTGAGTATGCAAAGAAGACTGTTTTTTCAGAGCCTCAGCTCGATATCGTTACTGATGACGTAAAGATTGAAAGCGGAGATAATATATTTGCTGTTGAGTTCTTGCCCGGTCAGTTTGACCAGCGTGCTGACTCTGCAGCACAGTGTATTCAGATTATTTCGCAGACCGACCGTCCGACAGTGCGTACAGCAAAGGTCTATGTTCTCTCCGGTGCGCTCACGGATGCCGAGATTGACGAAATCAAGAAGTATGTAATTAACCCGGTTGAAGCAAGGGAAGCAACTCTTAAGAAGCCGGATACTTTAAAGACAGATTATGAAATTCCGACAACCGTTGAAACAGTCGATGGTTTTATAGACCTTGACAGAAGTGGCCTTGAGGCTTTCGTTTCAAAGTACGGTCTTGCTATGGATGCGGATGATATTGAGTTCTGTCAGGCTTATTTCAAGAAAGAGGGAAGAAACCCGACTATTACTGAAATAAGAATGATTGACACATACTGGTCTGACCATTGCAGACATACTACGTTCCTTACAACAATCGATAATGTGTCTTTTGAAGATAAACTCCTTGAAGATACATATAACGAATATCTTGCAGTTCGAAAGGAACTCGGCAGAACAAAGCCGATTTGCCTTATGGATCTTGCGACCGTTGCAGTTAAGTATCTCCGTGCAAATGGGGAACTCTCTCGCCTTGACGAGTCCGAAGAAATCAACGCTTGCACGGTAAAGATTGATGTTGAGGTTGACGGAAAGGTTGAGCCGTGGCTTCTCCTCTTCAAGAACGAAACACATAATCACCCGACGGAAATTGAGCCGTTCGGCGGCGCGGCTACCTGCATAGGTGGTGCAATCCGCGATCCGCTTTCGGGCCGTTCATACGTTTACGGCGCAATGCGTGTCACTGGTGCTGCAAACCCGTTAAAGCCGGTTTCTGAGACAATCAAGGGTAAGCTTCCACAGAGGAAGATTGTTACTACCGCAGCGGCAGGATATTCCTCATACGGTAACCAGATTGGACTTGCAACAGGTATTGTTGATGAAATCTTCCACGAAGGCTATGCTGCAAAGCGTATGGAAATCGGAGCTGTTATCGCGGCGGCTCCGCAGGAAAATGTTCGCCGTGAAAGACCGGAGGCAGGGGATGTCGTCATTCTCCTCGGCGGTAGCACAGGCCGTGACGGTTGCGGCGGTGCAACAGGCTCTTCAAAGTCTCACACTGCAGAGTCTCTTGAAACTTGCGGTGCGGAGGTTCAGAAGGGTAATGCTCCGGAAGAGAGAAAGCTTCAGCGTCTTTTCAGAAATCCCGAGGCAAGTAAGCTCATCAAGCGTTGTAACGACTTTGGTGCAGGCGGCGTTTCTGTCGCTATCGGCGAACTCGCGGACGGCCTTGAGATTAACCTTGATGCAGTCCCGAAGAAGTACGACGGCCTTGACGGTACAGAGCTTGCTATAAGTGAGTCTCAGGAGCGTATGGCTTGCGTAGTCGAGGCTAAGGATAAGGACCGTTTCCTTGAACTTGCGGCTTCCGAGAATCTTCAGGCGTGTCCCGTTGCAGTTGTAACTGAGTCTCCGCGACTCGTTATGAACTGGAACGGCAATAAGATAGTTGATATAAGCCGTGAGTTTCTTAACTCAAACGGTGCTGAAAAGCATATCAACGTTGAAACCGTAAAACCTGAAGCGTTTGAAAATAAAGTTTGCGGTACATTTACCGATAATTACAAGAAAATGGCAGATGACCTTAACATCTGCTCAAAACGCGGACTTTCAGAGCGTTTTGACTCTACAATCGGTGCAGGTACGGTTCTTATGCCTTTTGGCGGCAAGAATCAGCTTACCCCGATTCAGGCTATGGTTCAGAAGGTTTCTGTTGAAAAGAAGCATACAGACACCTGTTCGTTTATGTCTTGGGGTTACAATCCGTTCCTTATGGAAAAAAGTCCGTATCACGGCGCATATATGGCAGTCGTCGAGTCTGTATGCAAGCTTATTGCAACAGGTGCTGACTTTAATGAAGTTTATCTCACGTTCCAGGAATACTTCGAACGTGTAGGCCGTGAGCCGAAGCGCTGGGGCAAGCCGTTTGCGGCACTTCTCGGTGCATTCAAGGCACAGAAAGAGCTCAAAATAGGATCAATCGGCGGTAAGGACTCTATGAGTGGTACTTTTGAAGACCTTGATGTTCCGCCAACACTTGTTTCCTTTGCTGTCACATGCGGTAAGGTAGATGAGGTTATCTCTCCTGAATTTAAGAAGAGTGGTAGCCGAGTTGTTCTCCTTTCTGCAGAGTTTGATGAAAACGGTCTCCCGAAGACAGATTCGCTCGTCGCTTTGTTTAATAAGGTAACAAACCTTATGCGCGAGGGAAGAGTCCTTGCTTGCTATACGCCGGGTATCGGCGGTATCGCAGAAGCTGTTATGAAGATGTCCTTCGGTAATGGTTTCGGATTTGAGTTTAGCGACAAGCTTTCGCTTGATAAGCTCTTTGGTTACAGCTACGCATCGTTCGTTCTCGAAGTAACTGAGGATGTAGAAGGAGCAGAGTTTGTCGGTACAGTTACGGATAAAAAGAGCTTCACATATTGCGGAGAATCCCTCTCCTATGACGAGCTTCTCGGAATTTATGAGAATAAACTTGAGAGTGTTTACAGCTGCAACATTGAGGATAGAAAAACTGCTGTTAAGAACTTCGACTTTACAGCCGATAAACGTGTTGCTCCTGCGGTTTCTTGCGCAAAACCCAAGGTTCTCATTCCGGCATTCCCGGGAACAAACTGTGAGTACGATTCTGCAAAAGCAATGCGCGACGCAGGTGCAGAACCCGAAATTATCGTTATAAAGAACCTCACATCTGATGCAATCCGCGGAAGTGTTGAGGAGTTTGCGGAAAAACTTAAGGACGCACAGATGGTATTCATCCCCGGTGGTTTCTCCGGCGGTGATGAGCCTGACGGCAGCGGTAAGTTCATTACTGCATTCTTCAGAAACGAGGCTATAAAAGAAGGTGTCACAGACCTTTTAGAGCGCCGTGACGGTCTTATGTGCGGTATCTGCAACGGCTTCCAGGCTCTTATAAAGCTCGGTCTTGTTCCGTACGGTAAGATTATCGATACCGATGAAAACTCTCCGACACTTACGTTCAACACAATCGCACGCCATCAGTCAAAGATTGTACGCACACGTGTCGCGTCTAACAAATCTCCGTGGCTTGCGCTCACGAATGTCGGCGATATATATAACGTTCCGATTTCACACGGTGAGGGCAGGTTCCTTGCTGACGAAAAGCTTATTTTAGAACTCGCGAAGAATGGCCAGATTGCAACACAGTATGTTGACCTTGACGGTAATGCCACAAGCGATGTTGCATTCAACCCGAACGATTCGATGTATGCAATCGAGGGTATCACATCTCCCGACGGCAGAGTATTCGGTAAGATGGGCCACAGTGAACGTGTCGGCAACGGTCTCTATAAGAACGTTATCGGAAATTACGACATCCGTATGTTTGAGTCGGCTGTTAAATACTTCAAATAGTAGTTCGGAGGCGTTTTAAATGGGTTACAAAAGCGATATCGAGATTGCACAAAGCTGCGAAATGCGCCCGATAGGAGAAATTGCAAAGAAAGCGCATATTGATGATAAATACATCGAGCAGTACGGCAGATATAAGGCAAAGATTGATTTGTCCCTTCTTTCTGAAAGTAAGAGAGAGGACGGAAAGCTCGTTCTTGTAACGGCGATTACACCCACTCCTGCAGGTGAGGGAAAAACTACAACAACAATCGGGCTTGCTGACGGTCTTGCAAGAATCGGCAAGGATGTTACGGTTGCTCTCCGTGAGCCGTCGCTCGGTCCAGTTTTTGGTCTCAAAGGCGGTGCGGCAGGCGGCGGTTATGCGCAGGTTGTCCCTATGGAAGATATAAACCTCCACTTCACGGGCGACTTCCATGCAATCGGCGCGGCAAACAACCTTCTTGCGGCAATGCTTGATAACCACATCCACCAGGGAAATGCGCTTCGTATCGACACAAACAGAATTACCTGGAGACGTTGTGTCGATATGAATGACCGTGTGCTTCGTAACATTGCGTGTGGTCTTGGCGGCAAGAAAAACGGCGTTACACGCGAGGATGGCTACGATATTACGGTAGCGAGTGAAATTATGGCTGTTTTGTGCCTTGCAAGCTCCATTTCTGACCTTAAGGCACGCCTTTCGAGAATAATTGTCGGTTATAATTATGACGGAGAACCGGTTACTTGCGGTGAGCTCAATGCTGCAGGAGCGATGACGGCGCTTCTTAAAGATGCGCTTAAACCGAATCTCGTTCAGACTCTTGAGGGAACTCCTGCTTTTGTTCACGGAGGTCCGTTTGCGAATATTGCACACGGCTGCAACTCGGTTATGGCAACTCGTCTTGCACTTAAGATGGGTGACTACACAATTACAGAAGCAGGCTTCGGCGCTGATCTTGGTGCAGAGAAGTTTCTTGATATTAAATGCCGTGTAGCAGGACTTATACCTTCTGCGGTAGTAGTTGTTGCAACGGTGCGTGCGCTTAAGATGCACGGCGGTCTTGCAAAAGACGAGCTCGGAAATGAAGATCTGAATGCTCTTGAAAAAGGAATACCGAACCTTCTTCGCCACGTTTCGAATATCAAGAACGTATATAAGCTTCCGTGTGTTGTTGCAGTAAACCGTTTCCCGACAGACACCGATAAAGAAATTGAGTTCATCATCGCAAAGTGCCGTGAACTCGGTGTAAACACAATTCTCTCTACCGTGTGGGCAGACGGTGGCCGCGGTGGAGAAGACCTTGCTCGTGAGGTCGTCCGCCTTTGTGAAGAGGAAAAGGGTGACTTTACATTCAGTTATGAGCTGGATTGCCCGATTTCAGAGAAGATTGAAGCTGTCGTTAAAAAGGTTTACGGCGGTAGCGGAATTTCAATTCTTCCTGATGCAAGAAAGCAGATTGCAGAGCTTGAGTCTCTCGGCTTCGGAAATCTTCCGATATGCGTTGCAAAGACTCAGTACAGTTTCTCGGATGACCCGAAAAAGCTTGGTGCTCCGGAAGACTTCACGGTTACAATCAAAAATGTCAGAATTTCCGCAGGTGCAGGATTTATCGTAGTTCTCACGGGCGATATTATGACGATGCCGGGACTTCCGAAAGTTCCCGCGGCGGAGCGAATTGACGTTACAGACGATGGCAAAATCACAGGTCTTTTCTAAAAACTCAAAAACGAGGAAAGCTCAAAGGCCACAGCCACATAAGGCAGTTTTGCCCCGAAAAACATCCTTTTGGCGAATTTCTTCGTTAAAAAAGCGAGCTAACCGTCAGGTTATGCTCGCTTTTTTGCCTTGAACTTCATCCAAAATTAAGCCTTTCGGGGTG
>JAFXJK010000066.1 GCA_017532355.1 Oscillospiraceae bacterium
AAACATTTACTTTGTATGTCCTGCCGGACGGGCTTTCTTTTGTCGCGACAAAAGAAACAAAAACGCCTGTGGGGAGAACTCGCCGCCGCACTCCCGTACGGCGAAGGAAACCTCCCCACTTCTCGCTGAGGCTCGGTCACGGCTCGGCTCTGACGGTCTCCCAGACCGTCATTCACTCCCTTGCCGACATTCGCCCTTCGGGCTCACTACCTCCGCTACGGCTCGACTGAATTACAGCAGGAACGCCATTCCGTATGGAAGGGTCTCTGTGTCCTCCCGTAGAGGCTTCCCCTCAAGGGGAAGGCTTTCCAAAAAATCATTTGTTCTATACTACAACATTACAGAAGACAGTCTGTTTTTTTTGTAAACTCTACTTCGTTATCTGTTCATCGGTAAACCTCTATTGAACCACGCTCCTCGCGCGTGGTTTTCATTATACAAAAAATCGTAGTCTTCAAAAAATGCGAAGACTGTGATTTTCCACTTTTTGGAAAAATTTTCAAAAACCTCTTCCCTTTTTCGATTTAATGTGATATACTAATTTTGCTACATAAACAACCTCATAATTAAGTAATCGGTAAAGTCTGCTGTTTTGGAAAAAACGCAGGCTCTGTCACTTATAGTACTTTGTCGGTTCTATGGGGTGTTTGTGTAGCAGCAATTGAGCCATTGCGTTTTTCGGCGCATCGGCTTCGGTTGGTGCGCTTTTTTATTTTGCGCAAAAGTGGTGGTGTGGGGAAATTTTCCCGACAGGAGGTAGGAAACATGCCTGATTATGAAAAGATGTATTTTGAGCTTTTCAACGGTATCACGGATACGATTGAAAAACTCAAAGAGCTTCAGCAGAAGACTGAAGAACTCTATGTCGAACAGAAAAAAGAAAATTAGGCAAAATGAAACCGCTAACGTTGCAGCGTTGGCGGTTTCATTTTAATTTACTTTATTTCTTCAAATTTCTTAAGCCATTCTTTTGCGATTAGAGCGTGTCCTGCGGCGGTGGGATGAACGCCGTCGTAAATCCAGTACTCGGGGAAATCAGGGTTAAATACCTCGTCAAACTTCTCCTGAAGAGGAACAAACGGAAGAGAATACTTCTCTGCAGTTTTTCTTGCAACTGCCGCTTTTTCCTCAACATCACGGCGGAGTGCCTCGTAATTTTCAGTGCCCGAATATACGCCCTCTGTTTCTTTGTTGTAGAGCACGAACGGTTCAAGGAGCATAACTTTCAGATTTGGGAGAGCCTCGAATATTTCCTCAAGGAAAAGTGAGTAGAGCTTTTCAAATTTAGCAGTTGTAAGACCGTTGTTCTGAGTAAAGTTGCTTGCCGAGTCGTTGACACCGATCAAAAAGCTCATATAGTCGGGTTTGAGATTTATAATATCTGACTTTATACGTGCATAAACGTCGGGAAGTCGGCTGCCGGAAATTGCGCGGTTTTCAAAGGTGTACTTTTCGGGATACTTATATCCGAGCTCGCCTTTGACCATTGTCACATAGCCGTGCCCCGAAAAAAGATTGCTTTCGTAGTTTCGTTGGGCATCTGTTATGGAGTCGCCCTGGAAAAGAATGAGTTTTGACATTTTCTTTACCTCTTATTTCTGGAAATCTTCTATGTTTTTTGCAATACTGTGGTTTATGGGCTTCCACTCGATCTTCTTGAATATAGCCGCGATGGAAATCGGGATATAAGTAGCGATGAAGACGGGGAAAGTGAACATATAGAGAATCTTCTTCGCTGCGGTAGTGTTTATGTTGTGCCATTCGGTGATTGTCGTAATCGCCCCGAAGAAAAGGAGAATCATATAGAAGTTAAAGATAGTCATAAACAGCGCAACGCCCGAAACTACCGCAAGCTCACGCATTTCGGCAAAGTTGAAAAGCGAAATACCGAGGAATACGGAGTTGATGACAGCACCGATGAGCGTGAGCATCATCGCAGGCATAATTGTCATAAGCATATCGTATGCAGAGAAGCTGCGCTTTTTAAAAATTGTTGCAAAAAGCTTGCCACCGTATGCCATAAACACCTGGATAAAGCCCTTTGCCCAGCGTGCGCGCTGATTCCACGAATCCCTGAAGGTGTAGGGCTGCTCATCATAAAGCATCGCGTCTGCTGCGTAGCCGATTTTCTCGTCCTTTATAACGCTGTCGATAGAAAACTCAATATCTTCTGTGAGGAGATAGTATTTCCAACCGTCGTTTCGTTCGATAATCTCACGTGCGACAAGGAAACCCGTTCCTGATACAGCGCAGCTGAGCCCGAGAATCATACGAGAGTTGTTGATGAATTTTGCCTCGCGCAGGAACCAGAGAGAGGAGCCTGCCGAGAGCCAGTTCGTGTCGTAGTTTTTTGAGTTGCGATAGCTTGTAACTATGCGATAACCCGAATCGAAGACGTTGTTCATTTCTGCCATGTAGTTTTCGTCGAGAAGGTTATCTGCATCGAAAACGAAGAAACCGTCGTACTCGTCAAACTTCCCGAGTTGAGCAATGTTCTTGAAGCCAAAGTTGAGAGCATAACCCTTGCCAATGCGCGTTGCGTTATTTCTGCGGAAGACGGTTGCGCCTGCAGCTTCTGCAATCTCGGCTGTGTCGTATGTGCAGTTGTCGGCAATAACGTAAATATCGTAAAGCTCGGAAGGGTATTTTTGGAGCTTTATACTTTCAATAAGCTGGGAAATAACGGCCCTCTCGTTTCGGGCAGCGATGAGGATCGCGAATTTGTTCCGTTTCTTTGCGGTGAAGGTCTTCGGCTTTGCGAAGAGCGATATAAAAACATATACAAGCTGGTATGAATACAAAACTGTAAAGAAAATAAAGAGCAATAAATTTGCTGTATCCAGAAACAGACGCAAAAAATCTCCTCCCTTAAGAATTGTACGTTCTTAGTAATTATAGCTCTTTTGCTCGAAAAAAGCAATAGCAGGCCTTCCAATATTTTAACATAGAAAAGGCACTAGGCTAATAAACTGTATATGAAAGGGGAGAAGAGCCTATGAAAAAGGATAGCGTTCTCGTGAAAGCTGCGGATATGCTTGATGTTCCTGCAGATGTAAAAGGAGGACTTCTGCATGTTGAAATCGAGAGCAACCGTGAGGTGTTCTTTGAAAACCACAAGGGCATAATTTCACTTTCCGAAGAAGAGATAGAGATAAATTCACCCGATGGCTGCGTGATTGTCTGCGGAAGCGGTCTGAAGGTTTCTGCGATGAATGCCGAGGAGCTTCGCATTGCAGGAGCAATAAACAAAATTGAGTTTGGAAGAACGGGAGAGCGATGATGCAGAGGATAGTGAACTTCTTCTTTGGAAGCGTCAGGGTTGAGGTGAGAGGCTCGTACCCTGAGCGCTTTTTAAACCTCTGCGCGCGGAACGGAATAAAGTTCCGTAATATGGAAACCTGCGACGTAGGGGTGTTCCGTATAGATATGAGCCCGAGAAGCTTTCTCGTTATCCGTGATATTGCGCGGCGTTCGATGTGTCGTGTACACATAGTTTCAAAAAACGGACTTCCGTTTCTTGCAAGACGGGTGAAGAAGCGGACTCTCCTTGTTGCAGGGTTCGCTCTTTTTTGCATCGCTGCGTGGATATTCACGGGCTTTGTGTGGGCGGTTGATATAGACGGATTCCCCTCGCTTGATGAAGAAAGGCTTGCATACCTTCTCAAACGCGAAGGATTGAGGACAGGGGCTTCGGTCAATTCGATAGATATTGAGGAGCTGCGCAACAACATACTTATAGATATGCCTGAGCTTGCGTATATATATGTGAATTTCAGCGGTGCACGGGCGAGGGTTATAGCGAGACAGAGAAAGGCGCCGCCCGACATACTGCCTGCGGATGTTCCGTGTGATATAATATCGGATAAGGACGGGATCGTGGAGAGTATCACGGTAAAGACGGGAACACCGGAGGTGGCAAAGGGAGACACGGTTGTTCGCGGTGAGATTCTCGCGAGCGGATATGTTACCGGACGTGCAGGAACTACCGTCATGACTCACGCCGATGCGGAAATAACCTTGAAGACCTGGAGCAGGAAAAGTGCAAGAATGCCGAAAAAGCAGCAAGAGAAAAACTATACGGGGAGAGAAAAAAAGTGTTACACAATAATTTTATCGGGAAACAGAATAAAATTATATCCAAACAGTAGAATTTCATATACGAAGTGTGATAAAATAATAGATAGAAAAACGCTTATGGTTTCAGAAAAGATTTCGCTCCCCATTTCACTCGAGTGTGCAACGTACCGAGAGTATGAAATCATTGAGAGTACATTGCAGGACGAGAAGGCATACGAGGTTATGGGAGATACACTCAGCGGAAAGATTGCGGAGAAAGAAGACTGCGAGGTTTTAAGTACGCGGCTTTCTACTTCTTCGGACGGGAATTTTGCTTACGCAACGATTACAGCGGAGTGTATTGAGAAAGCGGGAGTGGAAAGAAAAATTTTAAAGGATTGATAAAATGGTAGAGAGAACTATAAATGTGGAGAGACTCGAGCAGATGACGGACATCTTCGGCTCTTTTGATGAAAATATCGGGATTCTTGAGCGTGAGCTCGGTGTTACAGTATTAAACCGAAATACGGAGCTCAAGGTAATGGGAGATCCCGACCGTGCCGACCGGGCGGTGAGGGTCATAGACAGTCTTCTTGTTCTTTCTTCACGTGGCGAGGCAATAAACGAGCAGAACATACGATACGTTATCGGCCTTGTCGAGGAAAACCGCGAATCGCAGATAGCGGAGCTTGCCCGTGATATCATCTGCATAACGACTAAAGGTAAGCCCATAAAGCCGAAGACCATTGGTCAGAAGGAATATATAAACGCAATAAATACGAACACAATAACCCTCGGTATCGGCCCTGCCGGAACGGGTAAGACATATCTCGCGGTTGCGGCGGCGGTGAACGCCTTCCGCGAGAAGAAGGTGAATCGCATTATACTTACACGCCCTGCAATCGAAGCAGGCGAGAAGCTCGGTTTTCTCCCCGGCGATTTACAGAGCAAGGTTGACCCGTACCTCCGTCCGCTGTATGACGGCCTTTATGATATGATAGGCCCGGAGGCATTCCAGAGATATATGGAGCGCGGTACGATAGAGGTAGCGCCGCTTGCGTATATGCGCGGAAGAACGCTTGACGATTCGTTTATCATCCTCGATGAGGCGCAGAATACGACCCCCGAGCAAATGAAGATGTTTTTAACGCGTCTCGGCTTCAACTCAAAGGCTGTTATCACGGGTGATATTACGCAGATTGACCTTCCGGACGGCAAAAGCTCGGGCCTTCGTGATGCGATGCGCGTGCTTGAGGGCGTTGAGGATGTTGCGCAGTGTCACCTCACGTCAAAAGACGTTGTGCGCCACGCACTCGTCCAGAGAATAATCAACGCATACGAGAAGCGTGACCGCGAGAGAGAAAAGAGAATTCAACAAATGAAACAGGGTGGAAAGAATGGCAGAGCATAGAATAACAATCGTAAACGAAACAGAAGATACAGCCTTTAATGAGGCGATAGAGAGTGCAGTGCGCGCAGCTCTTGACTACGAAAAGGTCGAGCAGGGATGTGACGTCTGCATTATAGTAACGGACGATGAGAACATCCGCGAGCTTAACCGCGAGCACCGCGAGATTGACCGCGCGACGGACGTTCTCTCATTCCCGATGCTCGAGCTCCGTCCGGGCGAAGAGATTAAAGTTTCTCCGCTCGAGCTTGACGAAGAGACAGGCACGGTTATGCTCGGAGATATCGTCATCTCATCAGAGCGTGCCCGCGCTCAGGCAGAGGAATACGGCCACAGCGAGCTTCGCGAGGTTTCATTCCTCACGGTACACGGGATTCTGCACCTTCTCGGATACGACCACGAGCTTTCCGAGGATGACGAGAAGCTCCACTTCGGCCGGCAGGAAGAGATTCTGGACGCAATGGGTATGCGGAGGTAGAAAATGCAGACGAAAGAGAAAAGCGGAAGTCTGATAAAAAGCTTAGGACATGCACTTTCGGGGCTTGTATCGGTCATAAGAACCGAGCGCAACTTCAGAATACATATTTGTATGATGCTCTACGTCATCGCTTTTTCGCTTATCGGGCGTGTGGGATTTCAGACGTTTCTGAAGTTCCTTATCTGCTTCGGAGTTGTTTTGGCGGCAGAGCTTATGAACACGGCAGTTGAGCTTGTCTGCAACGAGATAACAACGGAATACAGCAAGACCATAAAGAAGATAAAGGACATTTCGGCTGCAGCCGTGCTTCTTGCGGCACTCTTCTCGGCAATCCTCGGTCTCTGCGTTTTTCTCTCAAAGGAAGTCCTCTTTGCAATCGGTGAAACGTTTGTTTCATATCCGATAGTTCCGATAGCGGTTTTTGTCTCTCTGCCGCTTTTTATATGGTTTATCATAGGCAGAAAAAATGATGAACGATAACTGCAATATGTGCGATAAATACTGCCAAATCGTATTGATTTTCAAGTTTGGATATGTTAGGATTTAAGCGTAGAATAAAGCTTTTTTTAAGACACTTTATTGGGAATACGCTTTCAACGAAAGGATGATTTGAAATGATACGAATGGGACTTGTCGGAGCAGGGAAGATGGCTTATCCGCATGTGAGTGCAATAAAAAAACACCCCGATTGCGAGCTTGTAGCCGTTGCGGATATTGTGCGCGAAAATGCGCTTGCCGTTGTGAAAGAGGGCGATGTGGCAATTTTTGAAGATTACCGCGATATGTGCAAGAATTGCGAGCTTGATGCGGTAATTATCAACCTTCCGCATTTTCTGCATTGTGAGGCAAGTTGCCATTTTCTCGAAAACGGCGTAAATGTACTTGTTGAAAAGCCGATGGCAATCAATGTTGAAGAGTGCGACAAGATGATTGCGGCGGCACGGAAGAACAACGTCCTGCTTGCGGTAGGTCATGTTCAGCAGTACGCAGACGCTCATAAATATCTCAAGGAGATTATAAAGTCGAAGAAATACGGAGAGCTTCTCCGTGTTACGGAAACGAGAAACGCAAATTATTTTGAAAACCGTTCTGCATGGTTCCTTGACAAGAAGCTTGCAGGCGGAGGAATTCTTATGAACCTCGGTGCACACACGCTCGACAAGGTAATGTATGTTACTGACAGTAAAGTTGAGGCAGCATGCGCGGTTTGCAAGAATACGGTAAATGACTGTACAATTGAAGAGGGCGCACAGGTTCTTGCGAAGTTCTCCTGCGGAGCAAGTGCAGTGTTCTCGTTTACGGGAACAACAGGACCGTCGCTCTATGAAGCATATTATTATTTTGTAAAAGGTGTCGTAAAGGTTGTGGCAGGTCTCTTCCTTTATGAATTTGACAATGAGAAGAATGATTGGGTAGAGGTTATCAAAGGTGACGGCGACAGATTGCACGCCGGAGCGATTGAAGAATTTATAAAGCTGTTAAAGGGAGAACCCTCTGAAGTTACTACACCGGAGTTCGGAAGAGATGTCATTGAGGGTCTCACCATGATATACGATTCACAACTTTAAGGGGTAAAAATGACTAAAGGTGATATTTTTACGGTAAAAATTGAAAATTACACTTCTGAAGGAGCCGGCATCGCGCGTGTTGACGGTATGGCGGTGTTTGTTCCGCTTGCTCTCCGTGTAGAAGTCTGCGAAATAATGATACTCAAAGTCGAAAAAAGCTTTGCTTATGCAAAGCTTTTTCGTGTAATTGAAAGTTCGCCTGAGCGCGTTGAGAGCGAGTGTAAACTTTACCCGAAATGCGGCGGCTGTGCCATGTGGCACATGACGTACCGTGAGGAACTTGCGATAAAAGAGGAGCATGTGCGCTCGTGCATTGAGAGAATTGCAAAGGTTTCGGCTCCGGTTCTTCCTATAATCGGTGCGGAGGACATCCACCGCTATCGGAACAAGGCGCAGTTTCCGTGCGGAGGTGACTGCGCAAGCGGCTTTTACCGTCCGCGAAGCCACGATATCGTACCGTCGGACGTCTGCCTCATCCAGAGCGAGGCGGCGGATAATGTGCGCCGCGCCGTTCACGAATGGCAGAGAATGTATAACATTCCGTCATACGACGAAAAGAGCGGAAACGGAATACTTCGCCATATTTACGTCCGAAACGGCGAGGGGGGAACTCTTGTCTGTCTCGTTGTTACAAAACCGCCAAAGAATACGGACGAGCTTGTTCCGCTTCTTAAGTCTGCTTGTCCCGACGTGTGTGGGCTTGTCCTCAACATAAATAAAAAGAATACAAATGTCATCCTTGGCGATAAATACACAACTGTTTGGGGACGTGGAGAGCTTGCCGATACTCTCTGTGGCAACAGCTTTGAAATTTCACCTGCGGCGTTTTATCAGGTAAACCACGCGCAGACGGAAAAACTTTATGACATCGCCGTAAACCTTGCGACGTCAGAGGGCGCCAAAACCGCGCTTGACCTCTACTGCGGAATAGGCACGATAACGCTTGCTCTTGCGAGAAAAATGGAGAAGGTAATCGGTGTTGAGGTTGTGCCGCAGGCGATAGAAAACGCAAAGGAAAATGCGAAGAAGAACGGACTTTTCAATACGGAGTTTTTCTGCGCTGACGCAGGCGAGGCGGCGAAGATGCTTGCCGAGCGCGGCGAAAGACCCGATGCGATAGTTGTTGACCCACCGCGAAAGGGAATCTCCGAGGACGTAATCTCCGCAATCGGCAAAATGGCTCCGAAAACGCTCGTGTATGTATCGTGCGACCCTGCAACGCTCGCACGCGATATAAAGCTTCTTACTGAAAAAGAGGGCTACACCGCAGTCTCCGTCCAGCCTGTTGATATGTTCCCGAGAACGAAGCATGTTGAAAGCGTGGCATTGTTGTCCCGACTAAAACCTGATGATGTACTCGAAATCGAGTTAAAATCAGAAGATTTGCACTTAACCTCTGCCGAGGCAAAAGCAACTTATCAGGAAATAAAGGATTATATTTTTAGAAAATACGGCTTTAAGGTGTCGAGTTTATATATTGCACAAATTAAGCAAAAACTTGGATTGCCAATGGGTAAAAATTACAACACAAGCAAGAAAGGAACAAACGTTCCTGTTTGTCCACCTGAAAAAGAAAAGGCAATTAAAGATGCACTAAAACATTTTAAGATGACTTAAATGAAAGGATATGTTTTGATTGTGAAAGTGAATTTGATGACATGGAATACTCGGTTGTACGAGTATGGGAATATAGATAATAAAACAGAGGAAGATGGAAAACGAAAATACGATGCAGATATAAAAAAATGTATATCTAAACACCTTGAAGATACCGCCGAAGATACTTTACCTATTGTAGTTTTACAAGAAATACCATATAAGATAAAAGCAGAGAATGGGTGGAGACTTCATGATATATATAACCAGCTTATCCATGATTTTAAGGAGTATGATATTGTATATCTTAAAGAGGATGAAAAGAAAAAATATTGGCACATTAAGATGACTGTAATCATTGCACCTACAAATACAATCTTGGAATGCGAAAATAAAACAAATATATTTGTGCCATTCAAGATTAAGAATAACAACGCCGAGGTGTATGTACTAGGTTTGCATTCACATAATGCAGATGAAGTTAAAAAATGGTTGGGTAACCATCAAGATTTTAATCCCGATATAATTATCGGCGATTTTAACGCAGGTGATTATGAAAAGACGAATGAGTCCAAAGCCTTCAAAAACAATCGTGAAAACTATAGAAAATTGTTGGAATCTGGGTACGTAGACATATGTGAGGGCAAAAATACTAGAAAGATAGTGTTGGATAATGGAGTTGAGTACAAGACACCAATTGACCACATCTTAGTAAAAGATGGTCTAAATTTTAAAAATGAATTTTGTTCTGTTGATGATAACAATAACCTTTCTGACCACTATCCAATATACTATAGTTTTGAGATTGAGCATTGCGAGAAATACTTGGATGCAGAGGAATATCCTATTGATAAAGAACAATATCCTTACGCCTATGAGTGCACAAAGTGCGGAAGAGTTGTAAAAAACGAAGAAATGCATGCTACTCCAGATATGTGTGATGAATGTAGCAATAGGTGAGAATTATGATTTATGTTTGCAGTGACATTCACGGTTTTTATTCAGAATATTTAGGTGCTGTTTCGCTTTTGGGGAATGACGATAAGTTATACATAATAGGCGATATTCTTGACAGAGGCAGTGCTGGGATAAAAATCATTCGAGATATTATAAAGAGAGACAATGTTACTCTTGTCAAGGGAAACCACGAGTTAATGATGCTGGAGATTTTTGAAAACATTCTTTTTAGCTTCGGTAACACAAACGAGATACAGAATATTATAAATGAAGAACTTGTAATTTCACAAATCGGACAGGAGCAAACCTTGATTGATTTTTCCAAACTCGAAAGACGCGAACAG
>JAFXJK010000006.1 GCA_017532355.1 Oscillospiraceae bacterium
GCACAATCTCCTGCAAGTTCTGGGGTCTCGGCGGCGACGGTACTGTCGGTGCTAACAAGAACTCCATCAAGATCATCGGTGACCATACCGACAAGTTCATCCAGGCATACTTCCAGTATGACTCCAAGAAGACAGGCGGTATCACGATTTCTCACCTCCGCTTCGGCGATAAGGCTATCAAGTCACCGTACTATATCAACAAAGCAAACTTCGTTGCTTGCCACAACTCTTCTTACATCCTCAAGGGATACAAGATTGTTGAGGACGTTGTTCCGGGCGGCACATTCATGCTCGACTGCAGCTGGTCTGTCGATGAGCTCGACAAGATGCTTCCGGCATCCGTCAAGGCTTACATCGCTAACAACGATGTAAAGTTCTACATCATCGATGCTACAACAATCGCTGCTAAGGACATCGGCAACGCAAAGGTTAAGAACACAATTCTCCAGTCCGCATTCTTTGCTCTTGCAAACATCCTCCCGAAGGATGAGGCTATTGAGTATATGAAGAAGATGGCTTACAAGTCCTACATCAAGAAGGGCGAAGCTATCGTTGAACTCAACTACAAGGCTATTGATGCTGGTGCAAACGCAGCTGTAGAGGTTACTGTTCCGGCTTCCTGGAAAAACGCAGGCGAGGATGCTCCGAAGGCTCCGGCTACCGGCAAACGTAAGGACCTCGTTGATTTCGTAAACAACATCGTTGAGCCTGTTTCACGTATGCAGGGTGACTCTCTCCCGGTATCCGCATTCAAGGATATGGCAGACGGTACATTCCCGCAGGGCTCTGCAGCTTATGAAAAGCGCGGCGTTGCAGTCAATGTTCCGGTATGGCATGCTGAAAACTGCATCCAGTGTAACAACTGTGCATTCGTTTGCCCGCATGCTACAATCCGTCCGTTTGCTCTTACTGCTGAAGAAGCTGCAAACGCTCCGGCTGCTACAAAGTTCACAGAAAAGCCTGTCATCAAGACAGATTACAAGTTCACAATGGCAATCAGCCCGATGGACTGCATGGGATGTACTCTCTGCGTAAAGGCTTGTCCGGTAACAGCTAAGGCTGAGCGCGACGGTACACCTGAGAAGAAGGCTCTCGAAATGACAAAGCAGGCTACACAGCTTGATCAGCAGCCGGTATTCGACTACTGCGTTGCAAACGTTTCTGAAAAGCCCGAACTCATCAACAAGACAATCAAGGGCAGCCAGTTCAAGCAGCCGCTCCTCGAGTTCTCCGGCTCTTGCGCAGGTTGTGCTGAAACCTCTTACGCTCGCCTCATCACACAGCTCTTCGGTGAGAGAATGTACATCTCCAACGCAACAGGCTGTTCATCAATCTGGGGTGGCTCCGCTCCTGCTACACCGTACACGGTTAACAAGGAAAGCGGCAAGGGTCCGGCTTGGGCTAACTCCCTCTTCGAGGACAACGCTGAGCACGGTCTCGGTATGTACCTCGGTCAGAAGGCAATCCGCGAGCGTCTCATCGCTTCTATCGAAGATATCCTAGCAGGCGATAAGGCTCCGGCCGAGCTCAAGGCAGCAGCACAGAACTTCCTTGATACAAAGGATAACGGTGAAGCAAACGAAGCTGCAACAAAGTCTCTCGTTGCTGAGCTTGAGAAGGTTGCTCCGAAGTGCGACAAGTGCGCAAGCATCCTCGCAGAGAAGGATTATCTCTCCAAGAAGTCTGTATGGATCTTCGGCGGTGACGGTTGGGCATACGACATCGGCTTCGGCGGTCTCGACCACGTTCTCGCATCAGGCGAAGATGTAAACGTTATGGTATTCGATACAGAAGTTTACTCCAACACAGGTGGACAGGCTTCCAAGTCCTCCAACATCGGTCAGGTTGCACAGTTCGCTGCAGCAGGTAAGAACATCGTCAAGAAGAACCTCGCTGAAATCGCAATGTCCTACGGCTACGTTTACGTTGCACAGGTTGCTATGGGTGCTGATATGAACCAGACACTCAAGGCGCTTGCTGAGGCTGAGGCATATCCGGGTCCGTCACTCATCATCGGCTACGCTCCTTGCGAAATGCACGGTGTTAAGGGCGGCATGGTCAACTGCCAGGTTGAAATGAAGAAGGCAGTTGAAGCAGGCTACTGGCAGATGTTCCGCTACAACCCGGCTCTTGAAGCTGACAAGGCATTTACTCTCGACTCCAAGGAGCCGACAGCTAACTACGTTGACTTCATCAAGAGCGAGACACGTTATGCTCGTCTTGCACAGCAGTTCCCCGAAAGAGCAGAAGAGCTCTTCACTAAGGCTGAAGCTGCTGCAAAGGCTAAGTACGAAAAGTACGCAAAGCGTGCAGGTAAGTAAATAAAACACAAAAAACCTTGACCCTCGAGTCAAGGTTTTTTTATGCTCAAAATAATGCAAAAATTACTTAAAATAGTGTAAAGACTTCGCACATTTGCCGTGTTAACATTATATTAAACAGACGGCTGACCGAACAGGGTTTTGCCCGAAATTTTATAGGAGGAATTAAACTATGAAGAAAAGACTTCTCGCATTGCTTCTCGCAACAATTCTCGCCTTTACCCTTGTTGCTTGCCCGAGCGGCGGCAGAGACCGCGGCGGCATCGAAAAGATTGAATCCGATACCGATCCGCTCACAAAGGACGATGTAGTCAAAATTGTATTCTATTCTCACCCGAGCTGGCCGTATCAGGATAGTTGGAAGGTTATGGATTACATAAAAGAAAATGTTGGCGCAACACTTGAAGTTAACGCCATCCCGAACGCTGAAATCGCGACAAAGTATGCGGTTATGTTTGCTGACCCGGAAACCCTCCCGGATACGGTTCCGTTCGACAGCAAGCTTGGTGGTGACATACACGGTGCTGACGGCTCTGCAGTTTCTTTCGAAGCAGTTGCTGACTATATGCCCAACTACACAAAGTGGGTAGATTCCCTCTCAGAGAAAGACTACGCTAACTTCGTTCAGCCGCGTAAGTCTGCTGACGGCAACATCTACTACTCACCGGTTATGGGCCGCGACACAACAGAAGGCGTTATGGCTTGGATCTACCGTGAAGACATCTTCGAAAAGCACAATCTCAAGGTTCCGACAACCTTCGATGAGCTTTACGAAGTATGTAAGGAACTCAAAAAGCTCTATCCGAACTCCTATCCGCTCTGCATGAGAAGCGGTATCGGTATGAACCTCACGGTTATGGCTCCGAGCTTTGACAAGGACTGGTACGGTATGAACTTCTACTACAACGAGTCTGAGGGCAAGTGGCAGTACGGTGCTCTTGATCCTGCTATGAAGGAATACCTCGAGTTCTGCCTCAAGATGGTTGACGAAGGACTCCTTAACCCGGACTTTGCCACCATCAATGCAACCGAGTGGCAGCAGCTCATCACAACAGACCGCGGTTTCATCACACCGGAATACCAGACACGTATTGACTTCTTCAACTCCATCTTCAAGGACAACGGAGAACTCGGCCGCTTCGCAGCTATGGTTCCGCCGGTTGCAAACGCAGAAAAGGGCGCTGACCTCGTTATGAGAAACAGCCTTGACCCGTACGGCAACATCCTCTGTAACACACGCGACCACGACCGCATCGCTAATGCTGCAAAGTACCTCGACTGGTTCTATGCAGATGAAAACGTAGAACTTGTTTCCTGGGGTAAAGAAGGCGAAACCTTCGAGGTTGTTGACGGCAAGAAGAAGTACATCACAAACGGTTCCAACGAGCCTGTTAAGACCCTTTACGGCTTTGGCGTTCCGCAGACCTTCTACCGCATCGATAAGGAAGCTATCGAAGTCTCCGAGTCTGAAGACATCGCAAAGAACCGCGCTATGGTTCTTGAGCACAGAGTTGCAAAGAACAACGCCGCAGCGTTTATCGCATTCGATAATGAAGAGCAGGAGCTCATGACTGACATAAGAGACGTCATTATAAGATACACAAACGAGACAATCACAAAAATTCTCCTCGGTCAGCTTCCTCTCTCAGCTTATGATGAACTCGAAGCAAAGTGTTATGAGTACGGTCTTGAGGACGTCCTCGCAACCTACGAAGCAGCATACTCAAGAATAAAATAAACTGATTTCTCCTAAGGAATCATTCAGGTTGGCACGATTTGTTTTCAAATCGTGCCAACACACTTTAAACTCGCGGAAAGTATTACACTTTCCGCGACTTTGCGTTTTTTTTGAAGTTTTCAAAATAACTTGCAAATCGTTTCCAAATCCCTTGCGTCGATTGACTTGAACGCACCGTTATATTAAAATATTATTAAGTGAACGACAAGAACAAGGTGTGTTTTTGTCAAAATTACAGGAGGAATTAAACTATGAAGAAAAGACTTCTCGCATTGCTTCTCGCAACAATTCTCGCCTTTACCCTTGTTGCTTGCCCGAGCGGCGGCAGAGACCGTGGCGGCATCGAAAAGATTGAATCAGATACCGATCCGCTCACAAAGGACGATGTAGTCAAGCTCGTAATCTATTCTCATCCGAGCTGGCCGTATCAGGACAGTTGGAAGGTTATGGATTACATCAGAGAAGGCGTTGGTGCAACACTTGAAATCAACGCTATCCCGAACGCTGAAATCGGCACAAAGTATTCAGTTATGTTCGCAGACCCGGAAACTCTCCCGGATACACTCCCGGCAGACGGTAAGGGTTTCGGTGACACACACAGTGCTGACGGCTCGGCTATCCCGTTCGAAGCTGTAGCTGACTATATGCCCAA
>JAFXJK010000007.1 GCA_017532355.1 Oscillospiraceae bacterium
AAAAGAAATATACGAGTAAACCTTATGCCGAATGTCGACGTCGATGGAACGGTTACAGTTGAAAATGCAGAAAGGTTTTTTCTTGATTTGATTGAGAAGACATCCACATCCGATGTTGCGGAAGTGAAGCACGGAGAGTGGATTTTGCACGATGATGGAAGCGGAACGTGTACTCTATGCGGAAAGCACCAAAAGCATGTATGGGATATGGATAATTGGCAGAACTTCTGTGGGAACTGCGGTGCAAAAATGGACGGAGGTAAGGCAGAATGATGAAACGTATAATCAGGGTGTTTCCCCGAAGAACTTCGTATACTCCTGATGATGATTTCGTATATGTTGGTATGCCTGACTTGTTTGTTCCTGAACACGATGAGGTACATATTAGCTGCACATTTACGTGGGATAAAAAGTATTGCGAAGAGCTTGCGTATCAGTGGGAGGGTGCCACCAATAAGCCTGTGAAGATAGGAGGTCCCGCTTTTAAATCCGAGGCTTACGATTTCAAACAGGGCATGTACATGAAGAAAAACATCATATTCACCACGCGAGGATGCAACAATAGTTGCCCATGGTGTTGCGTTCATGGATTAGAAGGAAGTCTGAAAGAACTTCCTATAGTTGAGGGTAATATTATACAAGATAATAATTTTCTTCAAGCATCCCGCAAACACAAGGAAAAGGTCTTTGAGATGCTTAAAACTCAAAAACAGATATGTTTTCGCGGAGGGTTAGAGGCTGATTTGGTAGACGATGCATTTTGTGATCACCTTAACAGCTTGTATTACACACGCGGAAGCAGAAAGGTAAGCAGAGTTTCAGAACTTTGGCTTGCTTGCGATACTGACAGCCGCATCGGAGCGTTTAAAAAGGCTTGTGAAAAACTGAAAAAAGTTGGGTTTACAAGAGATAAAATCCATTGCTATGTATTAAGCTACGGCAAAGACATGGAAGCTGACGAAGCAAGGGCGCGGACAGTATACGAGGCAGGAGCGATGCCGTTTATGCAATTGTACAGAGATTTCAGCGATACGAAAACAGAGTATAGTACCGAGTGGAATGCTTTCGCTCGCATGTGGCAGAGACCAGCTGCAACACGTGCGCATATCGAAAAGGGGACAAGCTTTAAGGATTTTAACACATAGGTCAATAAAATCGCAATTCGACGAAAGAACGATTTTAAGGAGTGATGAAGATGTTTGACAAAACATACATTTTCCCGTTAATTCTGATAGCGTGCAACCTCGGAGCGGCGATTACATATGCCGAATCGGGGGACGTGAGGAAGGTTATTTACTGGATTGCAGCTGCGGTTCTGAATGCAGTTGTGACGTTTTAAAAGAAAAAGGAGAGTTTTTGCCGTGAAGAGAGTTAAACGGACAGTTTTTGCCGGGGCGGTGTGCGAACAGATTGTATTTAATGTTGGCGACAACACGAAAAATTTCAAGAACTCAAAACCGAAGCCGAGATTTAAAACGGACGAAGAGCGGGAACGGCACAGGACGGAGATTGCGCGCCGGCACCATGCGCAGCTGTTCAACGAGGCATTCAGAGCGGGAAGCTCTCTTTACTCAACTCTCACTTTCGATAATGAAAACGAAGTACATACATTTCCTGAAGCGCGGAAGATCCGCGAGGTATTTATACGCAGACTGCGCCGTAGATATCCTACGGCGCGGATAATGCTTTACATCGGACGAGGAAAGACAACGGAGCGAATACACTTCCATATGGTATCGGAAGGGATACCGGAAGAGGTTATAAAAAAGCAATGGATATACGGCGGAACGGGGCGGATAGTTACGCTGAGGGAACACAATACATACAACGGCGTAGACTACGGCGCAGACTTTACAGGCCTTGCAAATTACTTATTTAACCACTGGACACCCGAGCAGGGCGGACATCGGTATTACAAGACACGGAACATAAAAGAACCGAAAAAAGAGCGAACAACGGTTATAATGCGTAATTACAGCGTGGACAAGCCTCCGAGAGCGCCGAAGGGGTACAAGCTTGTCGAGCGGGAGAGCAACGAGTTCGGGTATTTATATTTTAAATATGTGAAAATCCCTGAGAAACATCCTTACTTTCTTGTTTCGCCAAGAAAGTAAGCAAAGAACGCGAAAAGGGGAGAACTCGCGCGCCCACTCCCGTGGCGCAAGGAAACCTCCCCTTTTAACCCCTCCGCGCGCATCGCCGGAAGGGGTGGGAAAGAGATAAGTATAACCGAATGCAGGAGGAGAGAGAACGCCGCAAACAGGGCTCCCGCAAAGCCTGCTTTGTGGGAAAGAGGAGAGGCCCACGATAAAGCGAAGCTTTTTGCGAGACAGCAAAAACGAGCTAAAAGGTGGAGCCTTGACGAGACTTGTAAATGTGTAAAGTT
>JAFXJK010000067.1 GCA_017532355.1 Oscillospiraceae bacterium
CTCACCCTTGAGCATTTCCGGGATTCCTACAAGGAATACAGCAATTGCACTTCCTATAATGAACATTATTCCGCCCATCGTCGGCGTCCCCTGTTTATCCATGTGCCACTTCGGGCCTATCTCAAGAATCTTCTGACCGAACTTGAGCTTTCGGAGATATGGAATAAGGAGTTTCCCGAAAAAGTATGTTACTACAAAAGCGATTACTGCCGACGCAATGTATTCAATAAGCATTTTTATTCCCTTTCTTCCTGCAGAGACTCTATTACCTGCCACATCTTTGTGCCGTAGCTTCCTTTAACGAGTATCGCATCGCCCTCACTCATCTGCTCCGAGAGAGCTTTTGCAAGCTCCTGCTTGTCAGGAAATACGCATACTTTCTCTCCTGCACCTTCCCGATAACTCTCCGCAAACTTTCCCGTGACCATAACGATGTCCGCACACTCCGCAGCGTATGCTCCGACCTGTCTGTGAAGCTCGCCTGCATTTTCACCAAGCTCAAGCATATCACCCATTATGCAAAGCTTCTTGCCTTTACACTTAAGATCTCGCAGAAGTGAAATCGAAGCTCTCATTGAATCCGGATTTGCATTATAGCAATCGCGTATCAGGGTGCATCCTCCTATCTCTATGACGTCCTGGCGCATACCCGTGTTCCTGAATTTGGAAAGTCCGCGCGCAATAGCCGAATCCTCCATACCGAACACGCGACCTACGGCGATTGCCGACGCCGCGTCACGGATGTTGTGGATTCCTCCGCAGGGAAGAGTGAAAATAACGTCGCTTCCCTTAACCTCAAATCGAGCCTCGTACGCTCCGTTTTCGAGAACATTTACAAGAACGTCGCACTCTTGGTTTTCTATACCGAACCACACTGTTTTGTGCGTGATTTTATCGCGCATTCCCCAGAGCAGAGGGTCATCACCGTTGAGTATCGCCGTACCGTCTTCCTTAAGTCCTTTGAGAATTTCTATCTTTTCACGGAGAACTCCCTCTTTTGAGCCGAACGCTTCAAGATGGCTCTCCCCGATTGCAGTTATAACAGCTGCATCGGGGTTCGCTATCTTTGCAAGTGGGAGAATCTCTCCGAAATGGTTTGTTCCAATCTCAAGCACTGCCGCCTCGTAAGTTTCATCCATACCGAAAACAGTGAGCGGAAGTCCGATGTTGTTATTGAAATTACCCTGTGTTTTGTGTGTTGCAAAGCTCTCAGCAAGCACCGCCGCACACATTTCCTTTGTCGTTGTCTTCCCGACACTTCCCGTTATGCATACACGTTTTGCAGGGAGTGTCTGTAAATAACTCTTTGCTATTTCGCCAAGTGCTATGACCGTATCGCGAACTACAATCTGCGCAGCTGATGTGCCCTCTATCTTCTCCGAAACAAGGAGGGCCACAGCGCCGTTTTCTACAGCTTTTGCCGCGAAGCTGTGACCGTCAAAGTTCTCGCCACGAATTGCGACAAACATCTCTCCGCCCTTCACCTCGCGGTTATCACGCGAAACGCCGCAGAACGAAACATCTTCTCCTATAAGCTTGCCACCGCATACAGAAGCAGCGTATGACGCTTTCATCATTTTCATATTTTTTCTCCCGAAAGATGGTCTTTTACAATTTCTCTCTCATCCATGTGATGCTTTATATGGTTTATTTCCTGATACGTTTCATGACCCTTGCCTGCGAGAAGAACCGTATCTCCGCATTCCGCAATATCGAGCGCATGGCATATCGCCTCGCGTCTGTCGGCAATTCTTATGAAATCGTCCCTCACCTCTAAAATACCGGGGACGATATCGTCAATTATCGCCTCGGGTTCTTCGCATCGCGGATTGTCCGATGTTACAATAACAACATCCGCAAGGCTCGCCGCAATCTTTCCCATTTTCGGACGCTTTGTCCTGTCGCGGTCACCACCGCAACCAAAAACAACAATAACGCGTCCATTTGTCGTTCTCTTTACGGTTGTAAGGATATTTTCAAGGCCGTCAGGCGAATGAGCATAGTCTATCATGACCGTATAGTCCGTATCTGTCGGCACAACCTCTGCCCTGCCCTTTACCCCCGATACGTCCGCAAGGGATTTGCAGATATCCTCAAGCGAAAGTCCGCACTCGATAAGCACGCTTATCGCGCACATCGCATTGTAAACAGAGAAATCACCCGGGATTCCGAGCTCAACGCGCGCAATTTTGTCGATTCCGACAAAAGCAAAATTAACGGATGCCGGAGCGTAATTTATGCTCTTTGCCACATAGCTTGCCGTGCTGCTTTTTGTCGAATATGTAACGACCTTGCACCCTGCTTTTTCCGCAATACGGTGACCGGCCTCGTCGTCGTAGTTTATCACGCCCGTCTCCGAGACCTCAAAGAGCTTTGCCTTTGCCTTTTCGTAATTTTCCATAGTCTTGTGGAAATCAAGGTGATCCTGCGTGAGATTCGTAAACGCACCTACAAAGAACTCTATTCCGCAAACTCGCGAAAGCTCAAGCGAGTGTGATGAGACCTCCATAATTACATACTCGCACTGTGCGTCGCGCATTTTCGCAAAAAGCTTCCAGAGCGCGTTTGACTCAGGCGTTGTGCGCTCAGTCTCAAGAACCTCGTCACCTATCATATTCTGATTTGTGCCGATAAGTCCGCATTTGTGCCCTGCCTTCTCAAGGCAGTGTTTTATGAGATATGTAACCGTTGTCTTTCCGTTTGTGCCGGTAACTCCGATTACCTTCATATTCTTTGTCGGATTACCATAGAAATTCTTTGCTGAAAGTGCAAGGGCACGCCTTGCATCACGGACGAGAATGCGCGACTTTGTCGCGTATTTTTTGTTGTCCGTTATTACAGCCGTCGCGCCGTTTTCGCACGCTTTTCCGATATATTTATTTCCGTCGGTCTCGAAACCTCGGATTGCAACAAACAGTCCATTTTCCAAAACCGCACGGGAATCGCACTCCACGCCCGCAATATCTATATCCAAATCCACTTCCGCCGAAATAATATCAACGCCCTGCAATACATCGCGAAGCTTCATGCCTTTCTCCTTTCCCGTATCCTTTTTGACACTATCCCGAGATTCCCTCGGAAACACCGTTTACATCATAGAACTCGACCTCGACAACAGTTCCCTTCTTGAGCTTTGTTCCCTCAGGGTACTGCTGCTTGGTTGCGCCGACGCTTCCGGAACGTTTATCCACAGCTCCGTTTGCTTTCATATACAAACCTGCGTTTGTCAATGTCTTATTTGCCGATTCAGGACTCATACCGATTACATTCGGCATCGTGACCTGTTCTCCTTCAGCCTTTCCGCCCATATACACAACTATCGTTGAGTTGTTCGGAATCTTCGAACCTTCTGCAGGAAGCTGATCCGTTGCGATATTGCCGTCACCAACTGTCTTTATAGTGAACGATGAATAATTTCTGTTTGAGCTGAGAAGCTTGTTAACGCTCTCAGTAGTTCCTCCTATGAGGTTCGGCATAGTTACGATAGAGCCTATGAGCTCGTCTGCCGTATATGTCGGCTCGAAACCGAGATACGGAAGAATTTCAGCAAACACCTTTCCTGCAACCGGAGCCGCAAGCTGACTTCCTTCAAGGTATATTCCGCGAGGAGTATCAAGCATTACAAGTATCGCAATCTCCGGGTCCTCCATAGGAGCTACACCAAAGAAGGATGCAATATATTTCTTTCCTTCTTCAACCGTGTACTCGTCAACCTTTTCCGAAGTACCCGTCTTTCCTCCGATACGGTATCCTGAAACGCGGGCATTCTTACCGGTTCCCGTTGCAACGGTTTCTTCGATTGACTTATTTATAAAGTCTGATGTTTTTTCCGAAATAATCTGACGGGCAATCTCCGGTTCATTTTTCGAAATAACAATCTTGTTGTCATCAACAATTTCTTTTACCAGATGAGGCTTCATCAGCTTGCCGTCGTTTACGACAGCTCCGACAGCGCATACCATCTGCATCGGAGTGACCTTAAATGTCTGTCCGAATGATGCAACCGCGAGGCTTACTTTATTCTTCGGATTCTTGAAATCCTTTTCATTGAAGAAGTATCCGCTCGCTTCTCCGACGAGGTCAACCCCCGTCTTGTCAAGAAGACCGAACGCGTCACAGTAGTCGTAGAATTTCTCGTTTCCGACATTCTCGACTATGGCCATAAGAGCACAGTTGCAGGACTTTTCAAGTGCCTGTGAAAGATTAACGTCACCGTGGCCCGTTCTCTTCCAGCAGTGAATCAAGCGGTCTGCAACCCTTGTCGCACCTGTGCATTTAAACTGAGAGTTTTCGTTTACAACGCCCTCTTCATATCCCATTGCTACCGTAAGGATTTTAAAAACAGAACCCGGCTCGTATGCATCGGAAATAAACTTATTTCTCCAGGATGCCTGAAGCTCATTTGACCTTACCTTGCTTTTCTCTTCCTCCGAGGCTTCTTCAATCCTCTTTATTGCTTCAGGGTCAACAATTTCAAACGGCGCATTCAGGTCAAAATCGCCCATCGTCGCCATCGCGAGGATTTCACCTGTCTTTATGTTGTAAACAATACCTGCGCCGCGGTTTTCGATTTTTCCGTCAACTACCGCCGTGTAAAGGTGGTTTTCAAGCACCTGCTGAATCGTTTCATCAATCGTAAGAACTACGTTTTGGCCGTTCTGCGCGTCATAGTATTCTTCATACTGAAACGACATCGCAGTTCCGCGCGCATTCTTTGCAGCAATAACGCGTCCCGGCATTCCCTTCAGGACAGTTTCATATTTCATCTCAATTCCCGAAAGGCCCGAATTATCGTCACCGCAGAAACCGATGACCTGCGAAGCAAAGCTTCCGTACGGATAATAACGCCGTGTATCCTCGGCAAGATGTATTCCCGACACCTTATTCTCCTTTATTGCTTCGCGGAGACGCGTTGCCTCTTCGATTCCTATTTTCTTTTTAATTACCTGATAATAGCTCTTTTTATTCTTTGTTTTATCCAGAATACTGTCATATTCAAGTTCAAGGGTTTCAGAGAGCACCTTTGCAACAAGACGGCATTCCTCCTCATCCTCCATTTCGGCAGGAGAGATAAAGACCGTCTCCGCAGATGCGCTTACTGCAATTTCTTTCATATTACGGTCATAGATTACGCCGCGTTTCGGGGTAATGACCGTATCACGTGTCTGCTGTTCTATCGCTCTCGCCTGATACTTTTTATAGTCAATAAGCTGAGTTTTTACAAGCGCGCCTGCAAGCGGAAGAAAACCTACAACAACGCAAAGGCACATACAAATAATGATTCTTTTGAGTATTTTATTTGACGGTCCTTTCCTTGCCATTTTGTAATCCTCCCCGATTATAGTAACAATGCGGAGAATGTGATAACAAACTCCGCTAAACTTTCTGTCTGTAATTTATACTCTTCAGACACTCACAATATTCCCTTTAGTTCATAAACTCGACAACAGTGGAAAAGCCTTTTATAAGACCTGTTACAATCTTCGGAGTCTCTCTCTTTTCCTCTGTACCGTATTCAAACTTATCGCCGCCGGACGTAGTTACATAAGTAATCTGCGACTTGTCAACCTTGCTCATTCCGAGCTTCGTGGTTGCCCAATCACGCACCTGGAGGGCTCCCATGCGCTGATTGCGCTCAATCTCAAGCATCTGGACTTCCTCACGGAGATTTTCTACCTCTTCGCGAGTCCTCCTGTTTTTCTCCGATGCCTCAGTCACGCTTACATAAGAAAACAAAAGCGCAGTAAGCATAACAAAAACTATAAGCGCACTCAAGACAGAAAAACCGCTGATATGTACGCGAGTCTTCTGCTTCGTCTTCTTGGTTGCAACGGCCGCCTTTTTTCCGGTCTCGGCTGTTCTGTCAAATCTCGAAAAGTCGTATGTAGCTGTTTTTTCAATAACTGCCTGCATTTTTCTTTTCCTTTCGTCACAAATTACAACCGCTCGGCCACGCGAACCTTTGCCGAACGAGAGCGCGGATTCTTATCAATTTCTTCTTTTGTCGGTAGATACGGCTTTGACGACACAACGTGAAGCGTCGGTTTCTTGCCGCAAACACAAACGGGAATTTCAGGAGGACACGTGCACGGATTCTCCGCTTTGCGGAATGCGTGTTTAACAAGTCTGTCCTCGAGCGAATGGAAGGTTATTATAACCGCCCTGCCGCCACTTTTGAGCATATCCGGAAGCTTGTCAAGAAAAGCTTCTATCTCACCAAGCTCATCATTTACCGCTATACGGATACCCTGGAACGTGCGCTTTGCCGGGTGCTGCTTTTCACGAAGCGCAGGAGCCGGCATTGCCGATTTGATAATATCCACAAGCTGCAAAGTTGAGCTGATTTCTCTTTTCTCTCTTTCCCGCACAATAGCTGATGCAATCTTCCCTGCGTATCTCTCCTCGCCATATTCGGAGATGATACGACGGAGCTCCTCAAAACTCCAGGTGTTTACAACACCGTGTGCAGAAAGGCTTTGACTTCGGTCCATCCTCATATCAAGCGGGCCGTCTGCCATATACGAAAATCCTCTTTCGGATTCATCAAGCTGAGGGGACGAAACACCGAGGTCAAGAAGTATCCCGTCCGCTTTCTCACATACCAATTCAGGTATGTTACAAAAATCGCCTTTTATAAATTGAACGTTACTAAACTCTGAAAAGGTTTCACGCCCGTATTCAATCGCCGTTTCATCACGGTCTATGCAGATAAGCTTTCCCGACGGCGAGAGACGCTTTGCAATCTCTCTTGAATGACCGCCGCGCCCGAAGGTTCCGTCAATATACGTACCGTCCGGCTTTATCCGAAGGTTTTCTATACATTCGGACAGCATGACCGGAAAATGAAGCTCTGCCATAGCTATATACCAAGCTCTTCCATAAGCTCGCTTGCAGACTCAGGTGTAACAATTCCGCTTTCCCAAGCCTCTGCATCCCAGATTTCAAGGTGGTCTATCATACCGACAACTACGATATTCTTGTCAAGACCTGCATACGAGCGAAGCTTCTGCGGAACAAGGATTCTGCCCTGGCCGTCAAGCTCCATATCCTGGGACGAGCCTACAAAGAAACGAAGAAGCGGTGTTGACTTACTTGTAGGATACGATTTGAGCTTTTCTTCAAACGCTTCCCAATCTGCAGTCGGATACGCAACAAGGCACTTGTTGACGCTTTTTGTGAGCACGAATCTGCATCCAAGCTCAGCACGGAACTTCGACGGAACAAACATTCTTCCCTTTTCGTCTATAACGTGTTCAAACTCACCACGCACGGGCCTTGTCACCTACCTTTCACCACTTTGAGGGTTTCTCCACCACTCGTAGTTTTATTATAAACTTTTTGTTTGAAAAAATCAATAGTTTTTTTAAAGTTTTATTACATTTTTTTCGATTTTTTTGTAACGGAATCGAAATATAACTTCCAAATTGCGAAATTGACAAAAAACTCGCACCAGCTTCGCCCGTTTTTACTTTGTGGTGCAAAGTGGTGCAATATTGTTTACAAAATATTTATTTGACTTTATCTCTCAATAGTGTTACTTTAATCTTACAAAGACAATCGGAGGTCTGACATGCAAAGTAACGCAAACAGAGCAGCATATTACGAGGGCACACCGCTTCTCGAAGTTTTATTCAGGAACGAAGACAATCTGCACAAGCTTCAGCAGGCAACCGAACCGTTCCGACGCCTTATGGCATACTACCAGTGTGCCATAATGGAGATAGAGACAAAATTCAATGTTCTGAACGAGCAATTTTCCCTTCAGCATGACCGCACGCCCATAAACGGAATCAAAAGCCGTCTGAAAAGCCCGGACAGCATACTAAAGAAACTCGCAACGAAAAATCTCCCCGTAACCTTTTCCTCTATAGAAGAAAACTTAAACGACATCGCCGGAGTACGCGTTATATGCTCCTTCACCGATGACGTATATTCTCTTGCAAATGCACTCCTCTCACAGGATGACATAACACTCATTGAGAAAAAGGACTACATCAAAAATCCAAAACCTAACGGATATCGCAGTCTCCACCTCATAGTTTCTGTTCCGATTTTTCTGATGCACGAGAAAAAAGAAATGAAAATCGAAATCCAGCTTCGCACAATCGCTATGGACTCCTGGGCAGCACTCGAACATCAGCTCAAATACAAGAAGGATACACATTTCACCGAGAATATGGCGCATGAGCTTTACCTTTGCTCGCAACTCAGTGCCGAGCTTGATATGAGGATGGATTCACTCCGCAAAAAGAGTCTGACAGAAGAACCCTCTTTACTATAAAAAAATAAAACCACCTGTTTTAAACGAAACAGGTGGTTTTTCATTAAATCTAATCGCAGATTATTACTTTTCTTACTTCTTCAGCAGAAACAGGTGCAGCAAAAAAAGCGTCGGCATAGCTTTGTGCCAGAATCCCCTTTGCTTTTTCAGCATCATAGCGATTATCAAAAATCCCGAACACAGCACTTCCGCTTCCCGTCATTGCCGCAGTTAAGGCTCCGTTTTGCAGAAGCTTTTCTTTTATATCTAAAATTTCAGGTACCTCTGACGAAACGGGCAGTTCAAAAACGTTGTACACTGCAGCTGCAATCCCCGAAACAGAAGAGTTTTCAATAGCCGAAAGCATAGCCGCAGTATCAGGGTGGCGCAAGATGGGCTCAGAATCAATTTGCTCAAAAACAGCCTTCGTTGACATTCCTCTCCGCGGTTTGCCGATTACAAAAAAGCAATCAGGAATCGGTGTGAGTGCTTTTAAATCCTCACCCTTCGCACACGCGAGAGCCGTGCCACCCATAAGGCAAAACGGAATGTCTGCACCGACCGTGACACCAATGTCGCAAAGCTCACGATCCGTGAGGTTAGCCCCGGTAAGACTCGAGAGAAGCCGCAGAACTGCCGCACCGTCAGCACTTCCGCCTGCCATACCTGCACTTGAGGGGATGCGTTTTTCCATCGCAATATGAACGCCGTCAGGCTCAATCCCTGTCGCACCCAAAAAAGCCACAGCAGCTTTGTACGCAATATTTCTCTCATCATTCGGAATATGGCGGACATTGGAAATTGTCGATACTCCTCCGCCGCAGCCAATTCTTACCGAAACCGAGTCACAAATCGAGATACTCTGCATAACCATTTCAAGGTCATGATAACCGTCTTCACGTCTTGCGAGCACATCAAGCGTCAGATTAAGTTTTGCATAAGCTTTTGCAAATCCGTATCGCATATTTTTTACTTCCTAAACCAGAATTAAAGTGAAGAAATAAACTCCTCTATTCTCTCAAGAGCCTTTGCGATATTCTTCATAGATGCCGCATAACAGCATCTGACATATCCTTCTCCACTCTCACCGAAAGCATTACCCGGAATAACCGCAACTTTCTTTTCGCGGAGAAGACGCGCACAGAACTCCTCAGAGGAAAGCCCTGTTTTCTTGATTGAAGGGAACATATAGAACGCGCCTTCAGGCATCTTGCACGAAAGCCCGATTGCATTGAAGCGGTCGCACATAAAGCGACGGCGCTGATTATACTCCTCGCGCATTTCCGCAATATCACGGTCTCCGTTGTCAAGCGCTTCCACTGCCGCAAACTGCGCCATTGTCGGCGCCGACATTATCGCATACTGATGAACGCGAGTCATAACCGCGATAATCTCCTTCGGACCGCAGGCGTACCCGAGACGCCAGCCCGTCATAGCATACGACTTTGAGAATCCGTTTACAACAACCGTTCTTTCACGAAGCCCTTCTATCGACGCAGGCGACACATGCCCGCCACTGTACGTAAGCTCAGAATAAATCTCATCCGAAATTACGAGAAGGTCATGTTTTATTATGATTTTTGCAAGTTCTTCAAGAAGAGATTTGTCAAGTATCGCACCCGTCGGATTATTCGGATACGGCAGGATAAGCACCTTTGTTTTAGGCGTTATCGCCGCTTCGAGTTTTCCGGGATTCAATTTAAAATCGTCCTCTTCAACCGTCGCAACAGGGACAGCTTTCGCGCCTGCAAGGCTCGCCATAGGCCCATAGCATACAAACGACGGTTCAGGAACTATTACTTCGTCGCCCGGATTTATAAGAGCACGAAGCGCAAGGTCAATCGCCTCGCTACCTCCGACCGTGACGACAATTTCATCCTTATGGGAATAGTCAACTCCAACAGAACGTTTCATATAATCCGAAATTGCACGGCGAAGATCTGTCGTACCTGCATTCGGCGTGTAATACGTAAATCCCTTTTCAAGAGAAGCAATTCCTGCATCTCTTATATGCCACGGTGTAACAAAGTCAGGCTCGCCGATACCGAGGGATATGACATCGCGACTTCCGTCGAGAAGGTCAAAAAACTTGCGTATGCCCGACGGTTTCAGACCACTTGCGCAAGCTGATAGTTTTTTACTGTAATCCATAATAAGTTCCTCCGAAGCTTAAAACGCGTATTCGCGTTCCTGATCCTTCTGGGTATTGGTGTACATTATGCCCTTGTCCTTGAACTTTTTGAGGACGAAATGCGTTGCAGTGCTCGTAACATACTCAAGCGGCGCGAGCTTATCGGAAACAAAGCAAGCCACCTCACGAAGCGATTCTCCGCTGACCGTGACCGCGATATCAAAGCCGCCTGACATAAGATAAACACTCTCAACCTCTTCGTACTGACTGATGCGTTCTGCTATTCTCTCAAACCCGAGACCGCGCTGAGGAACAACTTTAATTTCTATAAGAGCCGTAACGGAAGTATCTCCCAGCTTCTCCCAGTCAATAAGTGTCTTGTATCCGGCTATGATGTCATCTTCCTCGCACTGCGCTATCTGCGCGGCAACTTCCCTCTCATCCATACCAAGAGACGAGGCAATCTGCTCCGCGCTCATCTTGGCATCGTTTTCGAGCAACTTCAAAATTGAAACATCCATACAAAACACTCCTTTAACTGTATTTAGCAAAATTATTTTACTACATTATACTAAATTACTCATTTTCTTTCAATAGCTTTCTGACATTTTGCAACGCTTGCAATAATTATCTTACTCTTGCAAAAAGCATCAAAATGGTATAGAATATTCTTATATTATTATAAAAGAGGTAACGATATGAATAAAATCACCGTTATGTCAATTTTCGGAACACGTCCCGAAGCCATTAAAATGGCTCCGCTCGTGCTCGAGCTTAACCGCCGTGAGAACATCAACTCCCTCTGCTGCGTTACGGCTCAGCACCGCGAGATGCTCGACTCCGTTCTTGAAATTTTTAATATCAAGCCCGATTTTGACCTTGATATCATGACACCAAAGCAGACCCTCTCCACTATTACCACAAAAATCCTTTCAGGACTTGACGAACTTTTCAACAAAGTCAAGCCTGATGTCGTTTTGGTCCACGGTGACACTTCCACCGCATTTGTAAGCGCACTCGCCGCTTTTTACCACCAGATTCCCGTCGGCCACGTTGAGGCAGGCCTTCGCTCATTCGACAAGTATTCCCCATACCCTGAGGAAATGAACCGAAAGCTCATCGGAAACATCTCAGACCTCAACTTCTGCCCGACCATTAACAACGCGAAAAACCTCGAGCGAGAGGCTCTTTGCGACGGTATTTTCATAACAGGAAACACCGTTATAGACGCTCTCAGATACACAGTATCGGACAACTATTCTTTCCATTCGGACGCTATAAACAGCATAGACTTCTCAAGCTACCGTACAATCCTTATGACAGCGCACCGTCGCGAAAATTACGGTGAGCCGATGAGAAACATCATGAACGCCGTCCGCGATGTTGTGGAAACGCACCCTGACGTTCAGGTAATCTACCCCGTTCACATGAGTCCCGTTGTCCGCGAAACCGTTTACGAAATCCTCGGAGATGTCCCGAGAGTTCACCTCATAGACCCCATCGATGTTGATGATATGCACAACTTAATGGCAAGAGCTCACTTCATTCTCACCGATTCCGGCGGTCTCCAGGAAGAGGCACCGTCACTTGGAAAGCCCGTTCTCGTCATGCGTCGCGAAACCGAACGCCCCGAAGCTGTTGCGGCAGGCACCGTAAAAATAGTAGGCGTTGAGCGTGCAGATATCCGCAACGCGGCGTGTGAGCTTCTCGAAAGCAAAGAAGCGTACGACAAAATGGCACATGCCGTAAACCCGTACGGTGACGGCAACGCTTCAAAGAGAATCGTTGATGCAATTCTCTGGAAGCTTGCAGGCATCGGAGAAAAACCTGCAGATTTTGAATAATTCCGAAAGGAGCTGTGTCTATGAAGAACCAAAGAAAAACATATACCACTCTGTTTTTGGCAATAGCAGGCACAGTTATATTCATCCTCTTTCTGTTATTTATACCCGACATGTCAACAACGCTTATTAACACAGTTCCCGAACGTCCGCCGGAGCTCGGCATTGTTGACACAAACCAGGCCCTTATAACAAGCGCCGTGGCAATAGACAAAGAAAACGTCAAGAGCATCATCTCCGCGATGGCGCGGCCGAAGGAGTATTTTTCCGAGACGCAAAGCGTCCTCTCTCACGAATCCGGAAGCGCAACCTACACGAGGAGACGCTGGGTGCGTGAAAACCTCACACGCGTCGATCTCGTTTCGCAGTCGCAGACGATGCACTATGTATATACCTCTGACAACGTTTACGTATGGCGTTCAGGAAGCCGCACTTACTACACAGCCTCACGAGGTGAATTCGAACCCGACGATGCACAGATGATGATGTCGTACGAGGACATACTCATTGCTGACGACACGGACATCGTATCTGCCGGACTTGCAACTTACGACAGCACCCCCTGCATATACGCAGAACTCAGAAGCCCTCTCACAGGATACACGGAACGCTACTGGGTTTCCACAACAACCGGTCTCCTTCTTCACGGAGAAACTCTTAACACACAGGCATCGGTTGTTTATTCGATAACTGCGACGCAGACGGATATTTCAGAGCAAGCTGCCGATAATTTCAAGCTTCCCGACGGAAGAATCCCGGAATAACAAATGCATCTGCAGAATTTTCTGCAGATGCATTTTTCTATATCCCAAAAATTACGGCAAGCGCTATTATTATCAATTTTTCATCGTCATCAACATCTATAAGCAAAAGAAGTAGCAGAACAATCGGCAAAATTCCGATCTTCTCAATATCAATCACACGGAGAAGACGTCGAAGATCAAAGCTCTTCTCGCTCTCTTTTTTGGTAGCCACAGACTCTTCTCTCTTTTCTTCCTCATACTCCACCGGACGGTAAAGCTCTGAAAATGCCCCCGCATCTTCAGAAAAATACTTATTATACACACAGACCCCCCTATCTGAAAAAACTTTCAAGTGCACTTTTTGCAACGTGAGCGAGTTTCACGATTCGGACTGCGCGATCTATGTGAAAACTGTCCGACTCCTTTACATAAGGGCGCATGGCCAGAAGGAGCCTTATGCGCCTGTCGTCCGCGTTATATTCATTCAAAAGTCCCATAAGCTTTGATATAAGTTCCGGATCCATACCGCCCGTCGTATCCCCAAACGGAAGTTGCGGCAGTGACGGCTCGTTCTTTTCTTTTTCTTCGTCCTTTTCATCTCCGCCAAGCAACTTTACCACATCCATGATTCGCCCGATACTCTCAGGAGATGACATTATGTTACCTATTATGTTCTCAAGCTCTGCCAAGAATCCTCACCTGCCGTCTATTTTTTCAAATCTTCTCCAAAAGCACGGAGCATCTCGAGTCCTTCAGGGGTTTGAGCAATAGAAGAAATCACGCCCTCAACGCCGCTCATATCGCCTTTTTTTGCCGCTTCTGCCGCGTGACGGATTCCCTCTCCGCCGTCCGAAAGGAGAGTTTCGAGCACCTTTTTGCCATTCTCTCCGGAAAGAAGCCGTGCTATATTCTCAAGCATCCGTTTTTTCTTTTTTCCATCAAAAGCTTCAGTAATATTCTTCGCAAGTGAGGAAAGGTCGTTATCCATAAAGCATACCTCCGTCTATATTCTTTCTGAAATATTCTATTCGGAAGAATTGGCGGATGTGCGTATAAAGAACAAAAAAACGGACAGTTAACTGTCCGTTTTTTTGTTCTTTATTTCTTCAATAAGCTCATAAAGCTCGTCTTTTTCGAATACGTATTTTTTATCGCAGAACTGACACGCAACTTCAGCTCTGCCATCCTCTTCGCAAATTGCTGTAAGCTCTTCTTCGCCTATCGACATAATAACTCCACGTGTTCTTTCACGAGAACAGGTGCAACGATACCCAACCTCCGCCTCATCGAGAACTTCAATATCGAACCCAATAAGTGTTTTCTCAAGCATCTCCTCAAGGCTCATACCCTCATCAAGACACTCCGTAACAGCGCGAGCTTGCTTGATACATTCTTCAAGGCGGTCAATCTCATCGTCATAAACACCGGGAAGAAGCTGAATAATATATCCGCCTGCAGCCTTAATACTCCAGTCACGATCGACAAGAACACCAAGCGCACAAACAGAAGGTATCTGTTCGCTTATCGCAAGATACGCCGTAACATCCTCTGCTATCTCACCGCTTACAAGAGCTGTCTGACCGATGTACGGCTCCTTCATACCAAGGTCTTTTATGATGCTGAGCGTGCCGCTCTTTCCGACACCGCCCGAGACATCTATTTTTCTGTCTTTTTCACGAATCGGAAGATCTGCATACGGATTTTTACAATAACCCCTGACATATCCGTTACTGTCCGACACCGCAACAATTGAACCAATCGGGCCATCACCATCGATGCGGATTGTAAGCGAGTGTTCATCGCTCTTCATATCGTTACCGAGAAGAGACGCCGCAATAAGCGTCCTTCCGAGAGCCGCGGAAGTGAGCGGTGTAAGGTTATGAAGCCTTGCAGCCTCGCCAACTGTCTCACACGCCGTCATCGCAAGTATTTTAATCGCGCCGTCACACGTGACGGCACGGATAATTCTGTCAGCCATAATAAACCTCCGTTTATTCTTTTACCATAATATTTTAACATCGAAAAGAAGCGTTGTAAAGATTCTTTTCTCCACAAATTTACAAACTGTTTATTTTTACGCAATGAAATATGCATAAAATAGTGATATAATGTTTGATGAACTTAAAAATCGGAGGAAAATTTTATGAAATTAAAACTCCCCGCATTATCCAAGAAAAAATGGATAAGTCTCATAGCCGCAGTTGTCGCGCTGATTCTTATATTCACGCTCGCCTTAGGTTCATGTTCAAAGCGTGGCGCACAAAACGCCGCTGTGGAATACGAGCCATACACCGTAACACGCGGAGACATTGTCGTTTCCGTCACAGGTAGCGGAACAGTCGAGCCGATTGAACAGTATGAAATACAATCAATCGTAACGGGCGACATCATTGAGGACCATCTCAATGTAGGCGACTCTGTCACAGAAGACCAGATTCTTTATGTGATTGATTCCGAATCCGCCAGGAACAGCATCGAACGTTCCGAAACAAGCTATGAGCAGCAGCTCATTTCCTATAACAACAAACTAAATGATTACAACGAAGCCGAAGCAAACAGAAGCGTCCGTGCTCCGATTGGCGGCGTGATAACTCAGATGTACGTCAAAGACGGTGATGAGATAAATGCAGGTACAAAGCTCTTCGAGATAAGAAACACAGAAAGCCTCACAGTCTCCGTCCCGTTCCTTTCGGCAAATGCAAAAAACATAAAACCAAACCAGACGGCAACTATCTTTTTCGACGACAGAAACGAATCTCACACCGGATATGTTTCACACGTCGCAACCGGTACATACGCAACAGAAGCAGGAGCCATCGTCTCAGATGTCGAAATAACTTTCAAAAACCCCGGGGCAATTCTTCCGGGTGAGACCGTTACAGCAACAGTAGGCGGATACGCTTGTAACGACATCGGCACTGTCCAGGAAGCGGATAATGAGACAATCACCGCAAAGGTTTCCGGAGACGTCAGACTTCTCGATTACAACAAAGGAGATAAGGTCACAAACGAAAATGTTATTTTAAATATCGTTGACGATTCTGCCGCGAGCGATATGCGTTCAAACGAGCTTTCACTCAAGAACTCACGTCTTTCACTTGACGACCAGATAGAAAAGCTCAACGACTATACCATCCGCTCACCGATTGCCGGAACGGTCATTTCGAAAACCATGAAAGCCGGAGACACGCTCGACGGAAACAAATCATCTCTTGCAATAGTTGCGGATATGTCAAAACTCACCTTTGAAATATCCGTTGACGAGCTCTACATACAGAACATCAAAGTCGGGCAGACGGTTTCCGTCACAGCCGACGCACTTGAAGGTCAAACCTTTGAGGGAGTTGTGGACACCGTAAGCATCATCGGAACCCCATCAAACGGAGTTACGGTTTATCCCGTAAGCATCGTTATCTCTGAATATGAAGGTCTTCTTCCCGGAATGAACGTCGATGCAGAAATCGTAATCAGTGACGCGTCCGATGTTCTTATGGTCCCCGTAAATGCCGTTTCGCGTGGAAATCTCGTTCTCGTCAAGGAGAACTCGGACATTCAAGAAAAGCAGACAAAGGACAACAAAAAAGGCGCAAGAACTCCCGAAGCTCCTGATGGCTACAAGTACGTTATGGTCGAAACAGGAGAAGCTAATGACGATTTTGTCGAAATAAAATCAGTTCTCAATGAGGGAGATGTCATTTACGTCGCAGCCGTAAAGAACACACAGTCTGCACAATCACCCTTTGGTATGAGTGGAGGTATGCCTGCCGGCGGCATGCGCGGCAGTATGCCCAGCGGCGGAATGCCGGGCGGCATGAACTCTTCACGCGGAGGAATGAGCGGCACCAGGAGCGGAGGCATGCGATGATAGAGCTTACTGACGTATATAAAATCTACGACGAGGGTGAAAACGAGGTACGCGCTCTCGACGGTGTTTCCTTTCGCATAAAAGAAGGGGAATTCGTAGCGATAGTAGGAAAATCAGGTTCAGGTAAATCAACCTGTATGAATATAATTGGTGCGCTTGACGTACCGACAAGCGGAACATACAAATTAAACGGAACAGATGTCTCGACGCTTTCTGACAACGAGCTTGCAACCATCCGCAACAAAACGCTCGGTTTCATTTTCCAGCAATACAATCTCATCCCCAAGAACAATATTTTTGAAAACGTTGAGCTTCCGCTCATTTACCAAGGTATCCCTGCCGCAAAAAGAAAAGAAATGGCAATAGCTTCTCTTGAGCGCGTAGGGCTTGCCGACAGACTGCGGCACATGCCGAATCAGCTTTCAGGCGGCCAGCAACAGCGCGTTTCTATCGCTCGTGCGCTTGCCGCAAACCCTCCCGTAATTCTTGCAGACGAGCCGACAGGCGCACTTGACTCAAAGACAGGCCGAGATGTTATGCACTTTCTTATGTCGCTGAACGAGGACGGCAAGACAATAATACTCATCACTCATGACACGAGCATTGCAGAATGTGCAAAGCGAATCATCAGGATACACGACGGAAAAATCATTTCTGATGAACCGAACATTCCGAAGCCCGAAAACCTTGGATAGCGTGGGGGTGAACTTATGAATATTACTCAATGTTTAAAGCTCGCATTAAAAAGCATTTCAGGCAACAAGATGCGTTCTTTCCTCACGATGCTCGGTGTTATCATCGGCATCGCCGCCGTCATCACGCTCGTAAGCGTAGTTCAGGGCTTTTCCAATGACATAGTCACATCTTTCAGTTCAATGGGCGCAAATAACATTACCGTTACGCTCACGGGGCGCGGCGGAAATATGAATTTAAAACCTGAAGAACTGATTGCTGTTGCAGATGAAAACCCCGATCTGTTTTCATACGTTTCTCCCACCGTTACAATCATGGGAACAACAGCAAAATACGGCTCTGAAAACATTTCAACCTCCGTTTACGGCGGTAACGAGGAATACGCCGCAATAAAAGACTACGCCGTATCGAGCGGCAGATTTATTTCCTATATTGACACAACAAACCGAAATTACGTCTGCGTAGTAGGAACGTACGTTGCAAACGAACTTTTCGGAGCAGTCAATCCCGTTGGCAAGATACTTAAACTTAACGGCTCGGCATACACAGTAATCGGTGTTCTGGAAGAAGAGGCCGACAGCACCGAGACCAGCTCGGACAATATGGTTATCATTCCGTATTCTGCTGCGGCACGCCTTGCAAGAAACTCGAGCATCACAAGCTATACCTTTGTTGCTCGCAACTCCGAAGCTGTAAAACCTGCAAAGGAAGCTATAGAAAAGTATCTTTATGCCGCTTTCAAAGACGAAGACGCCTACTCAATCATAAACCTTACCGAAATACTTGATGTATTTGAGGACCTTATGGGAACGCTGTCCACTGTTCTTGCAGGCATCGCCGCAATTTCACTTCTCGTCGGCGGTATCGGAATCATGAACATTATGCTCGTTTCCGTAACCGAGCGCACGCGAGAAATCGGCATACGAAAGGCAATCGGCGGAAAACGGCGCGATATCCTTTTGCAATTCGTAATAGAAGCCATCATAACAAGCGGAATAGGCGGAATTATAGGAATCATCCTCGGAATAATCCTCTCCTCTGTTCTCGCCTCGCTCATCGGCGTTTCAAGCGGAGTTTCAATTTCCGCAGTTTTTCTTTCATTCTCGGTTTCCGTTCTTATCGGAATTCTTTTCGGCTACTTCCCTGCCGCAAAAGCATCAAAACTAAACCCAATCGACGCATTGCGTCATGAGTAATACAAAGGGGGATTACTTATGAAAAAACTAATTTCAATCATCCTTGCACTTACAGTTATCTCATCATTACTGATTCCTGCAAGCGCGGCAAATATCCCGGCGGACGATGACATCGAGGCTATCCTTGATGTTATGGGGATAATGACCTACGACGCAAGGGGAAACTTCAACGAGGGGCAGAGCGTCTCCCGTGCGGCGCTTGCAAAAATTCTCGTAAGCGCTTCAACGTTCAAAGGGGCTGCTTCCTCTTCCTCAAGGATTTCTCCGTTTGCGGACGTTCTCTTTACCCACTGGGGTGCACCTTACATAAGCATTGCCTCAAAGAACAAATTTATGACCGGCTATTCCGACGGCACCTTCCGTCCCGATACGAGTATTCTCTATGAGGAAGCACTGTCGGCGATTCTCCGTCTCCTCGGATATACGAGCGCGGACTACACTGCCGCATATCCTGCAGGTCAGATAGCAAAGGCTGACGATATCGGTCTTACAGAAAGTGTCAATGCTTATGTCGGAAACCCTGTTCCGAGAAGCGAGATGGCAAAGCTTGTGTATAACTTCTTAAACACACCGAAGAAGGGTGAGAGCTCGATATACGCCGTAAGTCTCGGGTACACACCGACAAGCGAGCTTCTCACGATTGGCGACGTTTTCAAAGATAACGTTACAGGTCCCGTAACCGTAAAGCCCGGCACTCTCGAAAGCCTCAATCTCTCGGCGAAGCGAGTTTACAAAGACGGCGTCGGTGCAAGCATTTCTGATATTGAGAGCTTCGACGTAATTTATTACAGCAAGACAAGCGGCTCGGTCTGGGCATATTCAAAAAAGATTTCCGGAATTATCAATGATATCTCGCCCAACAAGGAATCCCCGACGTCCGTTACGGTTTCAGGCGTCACCTACCCTCTCACCTACTATGCGGCGCAACGCGCATTCGGGCTTGACGGTCTTGAAAACGGCCAGACGGTTACAATGCTTCTTGACAAAAACGGCAAGGTCTGTGACGCTTATAAGGCATCTGACCTTTACGAATCCGTAATCGGTGTTATGACAGGCGTTTCATCAAAGACAATAACCGCCGCCGACGGAACAAAAACAACAGGCTATTATGCGTCCATTCTCACACTCGACGGAAGCACGATAGAGATTTCACAGAACACAGATTCAGATGCTTACGTCGGAAAAGCTGTCTCTGTTGATATGGCAACGGGAAGAATAAGAACTTATTCTTCAAGCAGCATATCGGGATACATAAACTATGACGCCCACCTCATCGGTCAGACGCCGATTGCAAGCAACCTCAAAATCGTTGAGCTTGACGATAACGGAAATATGATCTCTCCGACTCTCTCACGTCTTGACGGAGTTAACATCAAATCAGGCTCTGTTCTTCTCGCATCAAAAAATGCTTCAGGAGCAGTCGACGGACTCATTCTCAAAAATGTTACGGGAGATATGCACAAGTACGGCATCATCACCGATATCGTCGCTACATCAAACACAGACCGCGACGGCACTGTCACAAAGGGTTCGAATATGTACACCTACGACCTTGGCGGAATGCGCGGCACAATTTCCTTTGCACGAACAACAATTTCACTCACGGAAGGTCCGTGCGTGTTTATGTACAAGGACGGAGATCTTGTTGACGCAAAGAACCTGGCTCGTGGCGACAACGTTTCCGTGCTCACCCCCGAATACGCAACACTCAAAAGCGGCGTAAAACACAAAATTTCTCCGAATGTCCTCGTTTACAAGGTCGTCGGAGACGATAAAATTCTCACAAGTCTTGACGAAGCCCTCACATACGACGGAACAATCTGGGTTTACTATGACGACATTCAATCGGCAGGAGGACTTGTTCGCGTTATCTATATAAAATAGCACAAAAAGAATGGGGATTACCCCATTCTTTTTGTCTGTAAAAAAATGCTTTTTCTTATTGATTTATTAAGCGTTTTCTGTTATTATGAAGACGTACGTATACACAAAGGAGTGTTGATTCTATGTACAGCGAAAACGATAAAAAATTTGCTGCCGAGTTTCTCGAAAAAGTTACAAAGAAACTCACGGCAATCGCTCCGAAAATCGGCGCAGATTTCCCCCACACAGACCCAAACGGAAATTATAACACAAAAGATCAGGATCCGCTCGACTGGAAAGCAGGTTACTGGCCCGGTATGATGTGGCTTATGTACTTA
>JAFXJK010000068.1 GCA_017532355.1 Oscillospiraceae bacterium
AGGTTTGCTACTGGACAGGTAAGGTAGGTATGGAGTTTGAAGAAGCATGGGCAAAGTGGATTGGTGCAAAGATGGCTATCTCCACAACAAACGGTACAGCTGCTCTTCACACAGCTATTGCTGCTCTCGGCATCGGCCCGGGAGATGAAGTTATCGTTCCGTCCTACTCCTTTATCGCATCTTCTTTCTCGGTAGTTCAGGCAGGTGCTATCCCGGTATTTGCTGACGTTACTGACGACCACACTCTCGACCCGAACGATATCGAGCATCGCATCACTCCGAGAACAAAGGGTATCGTTGTTGTTCACCTCTACGGCGGTGTTGCTGACATGGGCCCGATCCTCGAAATCGCAAAGAAGCACAACCTCAAGATCATCGAAGACTGTGCACAGTGCTTCGGCGGTGAGTACAAAGGCAAGAAGGCCGGTACAATCGGTGATGTCGGTTGCTTCAGCTTCTGCCAGTCAAAGCACTTCACAACAGGCGGCGAAGGCGGCATGGTTGTTACAAACGACGAAGAAGTGGGCTGGGAGTGCCGTTCATTCCGTGATCACGGTTACGATGTCAGAAAGCGCATGAGCATGCTTGCTCTTGAAGAGTCTCTTCCGTACATCCACAACCGCGTTGGCTTCAACTACCGTATGACAGAGATGCAGTCTCTCATCGGTCTCAACGAGCTCAAGAGACTTGACTCCTGGAACCTCGCTCGCCGTTACGAGTACGCTAAGATGTACGACGAAGCATTCACAGGCCTCAAGGGTATCAAGAAGCTCCCGACAAACACAGCAGAGCGTAAGAACTCTTACTGGTGGTATCCGATCAACCTCGATCTTAATGCTCTTGATATCGACGCTCCGGCATTCATCAAGGAGCTTATGGCTATGAACATCCCGTGCTACGGTATTCAGTGGCCGGAAGCATACGAAGAAAAGGCATACAAGGAGCACGGCGGCTTCGGTACAGCTAAGTTCCCGTTCGAGTCCAAGGAGTATGCAGATCCGAAGTCTGCTGACTACACAGACGTTCTTTGCCCGAAGGCTAAGGCTCTTCGTGCTGAAACATTCTCCCTCTTCCTCCATCCGTCATGGGAGCGTGTACACATTGAGCGTTGCATAGCTGCAGTAAAAGAAGTTCTTGCAAAACACACAAAGTAGGTTTATAATAGAATATAAGCAGTATGGAAAAACGGACGCTTGTCCGTTTTTTCCATATATGAAAGTAAAAAACCGCTTTGAAAGGAAGATTTAAATGAGAGTTCTTGCTGTTGGTTCGCATCCTGACGACCTCGAGCTCAGCTGCGGCGGAACCCTTGCCCGCATGGCAAAAGAAGGCTATGAAGTCTACACTTGCCATGTTGCAAACGGTAATATGGGACACGCTGTCATTATGCCGGATGAGCTTGGCCCGATGCGCACTATTGAAGCAGAAAATGCAGGAAAGGTTCTCGGCGTAAAGAAGGTTTATAACGTCGATGTCGGCGATTGTATGCTCTATGCAGATAACCTCGACACACGCCGTGAAATGGTCAGAATTATCCGTGAGGTCAACCCTGATTTCATCATCACACACGGCCCGGATGACTATATGAACGACCATCTTGAAGTAAGTAAGCTCGTTTTCGAAACAAGCTTTACCGCGACTGTCGGTCACATGTTCCCGGAGACGGGCGCGCCGACTGCCGGTGTTGTTCCGATTTACTATATGGACAATCTCGCAGGAACAAATTTTGTTCCCGAGATGTATGTTGACGTTACAGACTATATCGACCAGAAGCTCGATGCGGTTGAGTGCCACAAGAGCCAGATAGTCTGGATGCGCGAGCATGATAAGATTGACTTTATCGAGTTTGTTAGATCATGCACACGCGGCCGTGGTCTCCAGTGCGGAGTTATGTATGCTGAAGGCTTTAAGACCTGCAAGGCACACCTTCGCCAGACTACGATGAGACATTTGCCGTAAAATTTGTTGTAAAAATTTTTACATATAGGAGGAAAAGGACATGAATTTTATTGACACTTACAAAGGCACCTACACAGAATCTCTCTATCCTGCAGGTTGGGATTATGAGAAGATTGACAAATGCTGCTCAAATCCGCCTGAGGCAATTTTTGAGCGCCAGGATTTCTGGCATCCGGACTTCAAGCCGGTTGCATGTAAGAACGTTGCAGAGTTTGACATGATGATGGGCCACGAAATCGCAAACCAGATCAAGATGGCTCGCGATGAGGGCATCAAGCTCGCTATGATTCTTCCGGCAGGCCCTATGGGTATGTACCGCTGGGCTGCATACTTCATCAACGAGTGGGATGTTGACTGCTCACACGTTTACGGATTTAACATGGACGAGTGGAGTGACGCTGAAGGCAACACTCTCGACTCTTCAAACCCGGGTTCATTCACAAACGCTATGCGTGAAGCTTTCTACAGCAAGCTCAACAAGACTGTTCCGGAAAGCCAGCGCAACTTCGCTACAAAGGAAAACCTTCCGACATATCCGGAAAAGATTGCAAAGCTTAAGGCTGAGGGTGCTCGCCTTATCACAACCTTCGGTATCGGCCGTGCTTGCCATATTGCTTTCTGGGAGCCGCACTTTGCTGCAGAGTTCGAAACTGAAGAAGAGTGGAAGAGCCAGATGTACCGCATCGGTGCAAACCTCAATCCGCTTACAGTTGAGCAGAACGCTATCACAAGCTTCAAGAGCCGCGTAACTCTTGTTCCGTGCCGTGCTAACACAATCGGCCCGGGCCTCATTCTCCAGTCCGACCGCATCATCGGCGGTTGCGACGGTGCTCTTTCACGCGGTATGCAGTGGCAGGGTATGTCCCTCTGGATGACTCTCCGCTACGGTCCGGATAAGTGGGTTACATCTTCCTACATGCCGACTCTTCCGGGTAAACTCTTCTTCCTCGAAGAGCTTGCAGGTCCGCTTGTCGCAGAGTGCAACTAATTTAAGTGAGGTATTTAACTATGAAAAAAGTTAGATGGGGCGTAATCGGTGCCGGCGGTATTGCTGACCGTCGTACACTTCCCGGCATGATGCTTTCTGAAGAGGCAGAGCTTATCGCAGTTATGGAAATTAACGATGAGCTTGCTGAAAATCTTCGTGTAAAATACGGTGCAAAGCGTGCATACACTGACCACAAGGCTCTCCTTGCAGACCCTGAGGTTGACGTTGTTTACATCGCTTCTCCCGTTAACTGCCATAAGGAGCAGGCTATCGACGCTGCTCGCGCAAAGAAGGACATTCTCCTTGAGAAGCCGATTTGCCTTGACATCGCAGATGCTGAAGAAGTTCTTCGCGTATGCGAGGAAGAAGGCGTTAAGATTGCAACAGGCTTCCTTATGCGCTTCCACGCAATCAACGCAAAAATCCGTGAGCTCGTTCAGTCAGGTGCAATCGGTCAGGTTGTTTCCTGCCGCGCTCAGTTTACTTGCTGGTATCCGGATATCCCGGGTGCATGGCGTCAGGTAAAGGCTCTTTCCGGTGGCGGTGCTCTTATGGATCTCGGTGTTCACTGCATCGACCTTCTCCAGTACATCGTTGGCTCAAAGGCAAAGCGTGTAGCTTCTTTCTCAAGAACAAACACATTCAACTACGAGGTTGAAGACCAGGCTTCTCTTATGATGGAGCTTGAGAACGGCGCATTTGCTTATGTTGAGTCAAACTTCAACGTTCCGGATGCTGTTCCGTCAAAGCTTGAAATCTTCGGTACAGGCGGTTCAATCGTCGCTTACGGCACACTCTCACAGGTTGAGGGCGGCACAATCGACGTTATCGCTGCTGACAGTACCGCAGGCTATGATGCTCAGCAGACACGTGACGAAGTCAAGAAGCTTGATGTCAACGTCGAGTTTGGCAATATGTACACCAAGGAGCTTGACTCCTTCGGCCGTTCACACCGTGACGGTGCTCCCGTTGAAGTTCCGGCTGCAGACGCAGTCTGGGCACAGCGTATCATCAAGGCAGCATACGAATCACAGGAGACAGACAAGATTATCACTCTCTAAAATATGCTTTGAATATGCCCTGCTCTTGCAGGGCATATTTTTTGCGTGTAAGACTTGACTAAAGTGGAAAAATTTATTAAAATATATACTAATGTAGTATATACAAATATAAAAAGGTGGTACGTGTTATGTATGATGTAGCATGTGTCGGTATCTTGGTTGCCGACGCTATCTGTAAAGGTGTTAAAGGTCTTCCTGAAAAGGGTAAGCTCGATCTTCTCCCGAGCATTAAGCTTTACAGCGGTGGCTGTGCTGTCAATACCGGTATCGATATGGCAGTTATGGGTGCAAAGGTTGCTCTTATCGGTAAGGTAGGAGCTGACGGCTTCGGAAGCTTCCTTAAGGGCTCTTTGGTCAGCAAGGGCGTCAACGTTGACGGTCTTGTTGAAGCTGAGGGTGAGGACAGCTCTTCTTCCATCGTTCTCGTTGACGAGAGCGGCGAGCGTTCCTTCCTCCATTGCAAGGGCGCAAACGATACATTCTGCTATGACGATGTCAACTTCGACGTTATCGCAGATTCAAAGATTGTTTTTGTCGCAGGTACAATGCTTATGAATAAGTTTGACGGCGAAGACTGCGCAAAGGTTCTCAAGCGTGCTAAAGAGATGGGCAAGATTACAGCTCTTGATACAGCTTGGGACGGCACAGGTCGCTGGATGAGCGTTCTCAAGCCGGCTCTTCAGTATGTTGATTACTTCATCCCGAGCATCGAAGAGGCTATCGAGCTTGCAGGCGGAGAGACAGACCATAAGAAGATTGCAGATTGCTTCTTTGACTGCGGCGTTTCCCACGTTGCTATCAAGGTTGGTAAGGACGGTTGCTACTACCGCGAGAGCCGTGAGGCTGAGGGTAAGTACGTTGCTCCGTTTATGCGCGAGAACCCTGTTGACACAACAGGCGCAGGTGACTCCTGGTGTGCAGGCTTCCTCTACGGTATTGCAAACGGCAAGTCAATGGAAGAGTCCTGCGTTATCGGTAACGCAGTAGGTGCACACATCATCATGGAAGTCGGTGCATCCACGGGCGCTGTTCCGTATGCTGAAATCGAGAAATTCATCAAAGAAAACAGGAAATAATCGTATATGGTATTGAAAACAGAGAAAAAGCACGGCACAGCTAATTTAAAGCTTGTTAAGCTTTCTAACTTAACACTTGTTTTCAACTTAATAAATGAGAATCAGCCCGTATCGCGAGCATCCATTGCTCACGCTACGGGCTTGAGTCCTACTACGGTTTCGTCGCTTGTAGATGAGCTTATTTCGGAGAATATGGTGCGCGAGACAGGAACGGGAAAGCTTTCGGGAAGCGGCAGAAAGCCGATTATGCTCGAGCTTAATGCTGACGGTGGATGCGTTGCTGCGGTTGAAATCAAGCAGGGCGCTTTCGAGCTTGAAATATTTAACCTTTCGGGTAAAAGCATTGGCTTCTTCCGACACGACATTACAGAGTATAGCGATATCGGTGACAGAATAGCAGACGACGTTGAGAAGCATTGTGGGAAGTTCGGTCGTCTTCTCGGCATCTGCGTCGGTGTCCCCGGTGTTATAGACAGAAAGACGAAAAGGGTTTCGTCAACCCTCATCCCGATTACAAAGGAGAATGACTTTTTTACGGTGCTCTGCCGCCGTTTTCCTGAGGTTAAGGTTAAGCTCGGTAACGAGTCATCCTTCTGTGCGTATATCGAAAAGTCGATATCCAAAAAAGAAATTCACAGCCTCGTCTATATCGACATAAACGTCGGTATCGGTGCAGGTATAATACTTGATGACAGAATTTTTACAGGTGCGTTCGGAAACGCAGGCGAATTCGGCCATGTTTCGGTTGATATAAACGGAACTCCTTGTAAGTGCGGAAACCGCGGTTGCCTTGAGGCAATGGCAGGCACTCCTGCTATCTGCGAGGCGGCAGGAGTTTCTTCGATTTCGGAAATTGATACTGCCGATGAGGAGCAGATGTCGCGACTCGGTGATATTTGCAGATACATCTCGGCAGGTATAAACAATATAATCAATATGATAAACCCCGAGGCGGTTGTTCTCGGCGGTGAGATTACAGCTCTCGGAGAGCCGTTCCTCGGAAAGATCCGCGACGAGCTTTCGAAGATTATGTTTGCGGCAAACACGGAGAGATTTTCCTTAAGATTTTCGGATATTTCCGGAAACCCCGTTACACAGGGCGCAGGAAGATACCTTCTTGATCGCATATTTGAAGACGGAGACTTTATAACGGAATAAAAGCGAGGGATGAAAGTGTCAATTTTTGACCTTTTCAAGAAAATAGAAAGCGAGAGAAAACCGCAGGTCGGAAAGCCTGAGTGGATTGTTGTCGGGCTTGGAAACCCGGGCAAGCAGTATGAGCTCTCGCGCCATAACACGGGCTTTATCGCGCTTGATACGCTTGGCGGTAAAAAATCCGTGAGAGTTTCAGATTTGAAGTTCAAGGGTCTTTGCGGAAGAGGCGAGGTTTCGGGAAAGAGCGTTCTTTTCTTAAAACCGCAGACATTTATGAATCTCTCGGGAGACTCGGTTGCAGAGGCGGCGGCATTCTACAAGATACCGATGGAGAGAGTTATTGTCATATATGACGATGTGTCGCTTCCTGTCGGAAAAATCCGTATAAGAGAAAAGGGAAGTGCCGGTGGCCATAACGGAATAAAGAATATCATCGAGCGTACGGGAACGGATGTGTTTCCACGAATCAAGGTCGGTGTCGGAGCTCCTCCTGCGACGGGTGAGCTTGTAAACTGGGTTCTTGGTTCTTTCACTGCAGATGAACAGAAGATTCTTTCTGATTCTATTGACCGCGCGTGTTCCGCGGTGGAGGAGATTATAAGCTCCGGTTGCGGAAAAGCAGCCGCGAAATTCAATTAGAGGCAGGTCTTTATAAATGCTTGCTTTGTGCCAGGTTTTAAAAAAGAATAAAGACTTTGCAACGCTTTTGCAAAAAATAAATGCCGGAGAATGCCCGATTGCACTCTCCGGCTTGTCGTCTATTCACAAGGCGCATATAATTTCAGCGGTGAGAATGGAAACAAAGCGCCAGGTTGTTTGCATTTATGCAGACGAGCTTGATGCGCGCCGCGCCGCACGCGATATTTCGGTTATGTGCGGAGAGACGCCGTATATACTTCCTGAGCTTGAGCTCGCGCTTCACGATGTTGACAGCACGTCCCACGAATTTGAGCACGAGCGCCTTGCAACGCTCAACGCTCTTGCGACGAAGTCTGCAGGAATAACTCTCGCCCCGGCTTATGCGCTCTTGCAGCGAACTGAAGCCCCTGACGCTTTGACGGGGAAGACGATAGTTCTGAAAGCGCTTGATACTCTCTCCCAGGAAGAGCTTTGCGCCCGCCTTACGGAGTACGGATATTCTCGCTGTGATATGGTCGAGAGTGAAGCGCAGTTTGCCGTGCGCGGCGGAATAGTGGACGTTTTCTCTCCGGGAAAAGAAAACCCCGTCCGAATAGAGTTCTTCGGCGACGAAATTGACTCTTTGGGATATTTTGAGTGCGAAACACAGCGCAGGATAGAGAATATCAAATCCTGCGAGCTTTTGCCGTCGTCAACTGCCGATAACGGCAAAATATCTCTCCTTTTGGAAAAACTCACCGAGGCACTTTCAAAAGAAAACAGAAGAAAGAAGAAAAACGAGCGCCTTATAAAGACGCTCGAAACAGATATAGAGCTTCTCGGCGCAGGTATGATGCCGAAAGCGCGCGACAGGTATTCAAATTTACTGGACGGTTCTTCCGTCTGCGGTCTTGATTACATCAATGAAGATGCGATTATATTCATTGACGATTATTACCGTATAAGGGATTCCGTCGGTCGAGAGAAGAAACGCGAGCTTGAGGATGTAAAAAGTCTTATCCACGGCGGATATCTTCTTCCCGAAACGGACGGTTTCTCCGAAAGCTTTGACGCTCTCAGGAGCTTCGTCTCCGAGAGAAAGAGCGTGTTTTTAGAGGCGTTTGTCCGTGCAGAGTACGGAATAAATCCCAAGGCAATTCTCAACATTCAGGGAAGACAGCTTCCAAGCTACGGCGGAAATTTGGAGCTTGCCATATCGGAAATTGACGAAGCGCTTTCGGAGGGCAACCGAGTAATAATCCTTACAGGCAGCGATAAAAGTGCAGAAAAAATGCGTGTGCTTCTTGAAGAACGCGGAATCCGCGCAAGCGTTGATGCGCTTCTCGCAAACCTTTCGGAAGCTCCGAGCGTTGTTATCGGTGTAGGTGTCCTTTCCGCAGGTTTTGCATACCCGTCCGATTGCTTTACACTCTTTACGGAGGGACAGCTTCTGCGTGCACCCCAAAAGCGCGGAAGAATCTCTCGCGATAAGAAGAACAGCCGGAAGATAAAGAACTATCAGGAATTGACCGTCGGATGCCTTGTTGTCCACGACCTTCACGGTATAGGAAAGTTTGCAGGGATAACAAAGATAAAGACCGACGGCGTCGATAAGGACTATATAAAGATAATGTATCTCGGCACAGATGCGCTTTATGTCCCCGTAACACAGCTGGATATGGTGTCACGCTATATCGGTGGCGGTGAGGACTCGGGAGTAAAGCTCTCAAAACTCGGTGGCGGTGAATGGCAGAAAGCAAAGCTTCGCGCAAAGGGCGCGGCGAAAGAGCTTGCCGAAGAACTTATAAAGCTCTATGCAGAGCGTCAGGCGCTTGAGAGAGAGCCGTTTCCTGCCGACAGCGACTGGCAGAAGGAATTTGAAGAGGCCTTCGAGTTTGAAGATACCGATGACCAGCTTCGTTGCAGCTCCGAAATCAAGGGCGATATGCAACGTCGCTACCCGATGGACAGACTCCTCTGCGGCGATGTAGGCTTCGGAAAAACAGAAGTCGCTCTGCGCGCGGCGATGAAATGCGTTCTCGGCGGCCGTCAGGTTGCAATTCTCGTTCCGACAACCGTCCTTGCCGAGCAGCATTATATGACGGCGTGTCGCCGCTTTTCTCAGTACCCTGTAAAGATAGGCATAACCTCGCGTTTTTGCTCAGATAAGCAGAATCGCGAAGCTATGCGTGGTGCAAAAAATGGCGAGCTTGATATAATCATCGGAACGCACAAGCTTCTTGCGAAGAACGTTTCGTTTAAAAAGCTCGGTTTGCTTATCGTTGACGAAGAACAGCGCTTTGGTGTTTCACACAAGGAACGCCTCAAGGAAATGTCAAAGGATGTTGACGTGCTTACCCTTACGGCAACTCCTATTCCGAGAACGCTCAGTATGGCGCTTTCGGGAATACGCGATATGTCAATAATGGAAGAAGCGCCGCGCAACCGTCATCCAGTTATGACGTACGTCCTTGAACACGATAAGGAGATTATCGCGGACGCAATCCGCCGCGAAGTTGCGCGTGGCGGTCAGGTGTACTATCTCCACAATAACGTCGCGTCAATCGAGGCTTGTGCCGCGAGAGTGGCAAAGCTTGTGCCGGGTGTTACCGTTGCCGTTGGTCACGGTCAGATGGGCGAGGGCGAGCTGTCTGAAGTAATGCGCAAAATGGGCGAGGGCGAGATACAGGTTCTCGTCTGCACAACGATAATTGAAACGGGAATTGATATCCCGAATGTAAATACGCTTATCATAGAAGATGCTGATAAGATGGGTCTTGCCCAGCTTCATCAGATACGCGGTCGTGTTGGACGTTCCAGCCGCCACGCGTATGCATATCTCACTTATCGCCGCGGTAAAGCTCTTACAGAGATTGCCGAAAAGCGCCTTGCGGCTATCCGCGAATATGTCGAGTTTGGCTCGGGCTTTAAGATTGCGATGCGTGACCTTGAGCTTCGCGGTGCAGGCAACGTTCTCGGTGCCGAGCAGAGCGGACACATGATGAGCGTCGGATACGATATGTATTTGAAGCTTCTTGAAACTGCGATACTTGAGGAAAAAGGCGAGAATACGAATGATACAACCGTCTGTACGGCGGATATCACCGTGTCTGCAAACATCCCCGAAAAGTACGTTTCTTCAAGCGAAACGAGAATGGATTTGTACCGCCGTATCGCGTCAATTTCAGACAGGGAAGAGGCGGACGACGTAATCGACGAGCTCATCGACCGTTTCGGCGAGCCACCGCGCGAGACAATGACGCTTATAGATATTGCGCTTCTTCGCATTGCGGCGGCAAAAGCGGGAATATGCGACATTACGCAGAAAGGTCAGTCGCTTAAAATAACGATGGTTGACCCGACTTTTGATGTAATTTCAAAGCTCTGCGCAAACCCGAGGTTCAAGGGAAAAATTCTCCTCAATGCAGGCCAGGAGCCATATCTTATGCTGAAGCTTAAAGGCGACGACGAGCCACTTTCTATGGCAGAAGCATTCGTAGAAGCATATAAAGAAGCAAAGGAATAAAAAACAACCTCGGAGGTGTAAAAACCTCCGAGGTTGTTGCGGTTTAATTGGGAGAAAGGGCGGCAGGGTTGCTACCGCCCGAGAAAGTTAGTTGACAAAAATGTACGTTCCCAAATGGCTTATTGTTGTACGTGCACAACTTCGTAGCCTCCAATGTAAACATATGGCTCTGTAACCCACATTTTGAGTTCACCGTCCATGTTCAAAATTAAACTAATGCACTTGTTATCCTTGTTTAAAAACGTATAATCCGTAACCATTTCGCCAACCTCGCAAAGATTGGTCGCAGATACACCACCTACATTATAATAGTCTGATATTAATTCACTGTCGCATTGCATTATCTTCGTACATTCAAAAAACTCGCCATCAAACTCTATTCCCTCTTTAGTTATGCTCAGTTTTTTACCAGGGATATTCGTTTCTTTTTTTGCATATTCATCTGTCATCAAGCCAACTCTTGGAAGAGAAACCAAATCTCCAATTATGTATTCGCCTGTATAATTCACCAATTCTCCCATACTTGAGACTTGTTGAGGTTCTGGCATGTTGTTTCGTTCGTTTGCATAATCTTTTTTCTCTGTGCACGCGCATGCACTTAATACAAATACAGTAAGAATCAACATATAAACAAAACTCTTCTTCATAAAATCCATCCTTTATGGTCTATTATAATCATAGTCTTTATCGTAATCCCCTGTCAAAAACATCTCTATTTCATCGTTTCGCCGTGCAACATGTCCCTTATCAGCTTTACTTTAAGATAATAATCAATGCCATTTGGGGACGTACATTTTTTGGTACTCTTTTACGCATTGGTTATGACTCCCCTTGTTGGGGACGTCCCCAAATGGCTCTCGTACCAATTCATCCCATCCCTTGCAGGGTCTGTAGAGTATGGTCTGTTCACCCGTTGGGTTGAGACCAAAGAGCTTTTCTTCGCCGTAGGGGGTATAGGCATAGCTTCTCTGCGACTCGCCTGTGTTTTACTCGATCCAATCTAAATCGGAGCTTCTGTCGTGATATTTAGAAGATAGCAGCATCTTTGAAGCACCGGTCTTGTAATCCCATATCTTCACCACATTTCCATACCGGGAGAGTATGAATGGAACTTCGCTTGTGCATATAAAACGGCCGTCCGGAGAAAAGCAAAAATCAGTAAAATAATTAGCAGTAATCTTCCATTCCTTATCGTTTGATAAATCTAGAACTTTTATCATTCCGCTGTCATAGGTCAAATATGCAAGCTTTGTACCATCCTTTGAGATTTCCGGCCGGCTTCCGCCAAACAGTTCTTTTGTTTCACCTGTATCAATGTTGAGTACACATATTTTTTTAGGCTCCGGATATCCAAAAGAAGCATAATATAACATTTTCCCATCGCTGCTCCATGAATGTTCAGGCTCTACCGATTCCACAAGCAGCTTCTTTGAACCATCCTCTATGTTGACCAAAA
>JAFXJK010000069.1 GCA_017532355.1 Oscillospiraceae bacterium
ACTCGTGCGAGAGAAACGGTCCTTCAAGATAAATACCTGCGATATTCGCTCCGCTCGTTCCTGCCCTCATTCGCTTTACTATCCTCTGCTCTGCCGCAACGAGATTCTCTATTGATTCCGTAACAGTTGTAGCGCAAAATTCACAAGCTCCGCTCTCTGCATAAAAGCGCGACATTTCATCAAGCTCTTCAAAGCTTGCCGAAACCGCCTCTATACCGCAACCCCCGTGCGTATGCATATCGATAAAGCCGGGAAATACTGTATATGCACAAAGGTCAATATCTGCTTCTCCTGAAGCCGAAAGACTCTTGATTCTTCCGTTTTCAACTTCGATTATGCCGTGGGAAATCTCCTGACCGTTACTGTACGCTTTTCCTGTTCTGATTTTCATTTTTCTTCTCCTTTTCACGCTTGATATAATTCAAATACTATGGTATTATTGTTTTGGATATAATATCAACAGACAATTGTTGCAAATCAAACTTTACATTTAATTATACCACAAGACTGCGGAGGTTTACAACTCAAATGAAAAACAATATTAAAAAAACAATTATCGACTATGTTTTTATATTTCTCGGTGCCGCACTGTTCTCGGTTTCTTTTAATCTTTTCATAAGAGACACGCAGATTGCCATGGGCGGAATCACCGGTATTTCCGTAATTATCTTCAACATTTTCCAGGGCAAGATTTCCATGGGTGTTCTTACTCTTCTTGTCAACATACCATTTCTCCTCATCGGCATCTGGAGAATCGGCGGCAAATTCATGATTAAAACGATCTTCGCTTCCGTCACTCTCTCCGTTGTTATGCGTATCACCGAAAACTGGCTCCCTGCCCTTTCTCATGACACTCTCCTCTGCGCAATATTCGGCGGTCTCGGAACAGGCGCAGGTATCGGCCTCGTTTTTCTTCGCGGTGGCAGTACTGCAGGCACTGACATCGTCGGCATCGTCGCAAAGCAGAAATTTACAGGCGTTTCCATTGGAAACCTTGTTCTTGTTGCGGATACAATCATCGTTCTCCTCGGCGCGTGGGCTTTCCAGAGCATGGACAGTATCCTCTTCGCTATAATCAAGATGTATGCCGCTTCAATCGCGACAGACGCTGTTCTCTACGGTCTTGCAACCGACAAGCTTGCCTACATCGTAAGTGAAAAAGCCTCCGAGCTCGGACGCCTTGTTATAGACAAGCTCGGTCACGGCGCAACCATTCTCACAGGTGAGGGTGCATACACCAATCAGCCGCGAAAGCTTCTTATGTGCGCAATAAACCCCAATCAGATAGGACTTCTCAAAGAAATCGTCCGCGAAACAGACGACAGCGCATTTATGATAGTCACAAACACTCACGAGGTCCTCGGCTTCGGCTTTAAACCGAATGTAAAATCAAACGTTTAAAGTGTCAAAAAAAGCAGACACTATCACATATAAACTACATGTGACAGGAGTTTGCATCTTGATTAAAATTTCAGACCTTTCAAAAATATATAAGATGTCCTCAGGCGAGGTGTACGCACTTTCGAACATAAATCTCGAAGTGAAAGAGGGCGAATTTCTCGCAATAATCGGCTCCTCGGGCTCGGGAAAAAGCACACTTATGAATATCCTCGGATGTCTTGACAGACAGACAAGCGGCACGTACGAGCTTTGCGGCAAAAATGTGGCAAAACTTTCAAAGTCTGCACTCTCAGAAATCCGCAACAAGAAAATCGGCTTCATCTTCCAGGGCTTCAATCTTCTTGAAAAGCTGTCGGCTCTTGAGAACGTTGAGCTTCCGATGATGTATGCAGGTATTCCTCAAAAGGAGCGTCGCGAGATTGCACTTGAAGCGCTTTCACGCGTCGGGCTCTCAAAACGCGCAAACCACCGTCCGTCTGAACTTTCAGGCGGCCAACAGCAGCGCGTTGCAATCGCACGTGCGCTTACCCGACGTCCGTCCGTCATCCTTGCAGATGAGCCAACCGGTAATCTGGACTCACGCTCGGGAAGCGAAATTCTTGCCATACTTGACACTCTGCATTCGCAGGGGTCAACCATCGTCCTCATCACGCATGACGGAAACGTAGCAAACCGCGCAGAGCGCGTTATAGAAATTTCAGACGGAAAGATACTCAACAACTAAAGGGGTGTAAGTTATGAGAACAGACAAATTCAACTACTATCTCGACATTGCAGAAACAGTTCTTGAGCGAGGCACGTGCCTCCGCCGCAACTTTGGCGCTATCATCGTAAGACACGACTCTATCATTTCAACAGGATACACAGGTGCACCGCGCGGTCGCTGCAACTGCTGCGATCTCGGTTACTGCCGCCGCGAACAACTCCAGATCCCCAGGGGCGAGAGATACGAGCTCTGCAGAAGCGTTCACGCCGAAGCCAACGCAATCATTGCCGCTCCGCGCTCGGAGATGCTCGGCTCAACGCTTTACCTCGTCGGTCGCGATATGAAGACGGGAGAGCTTGTCCCGAACACGTCCTCCTGCGCAATGTGCAAGAGAATGATCATAAACGCAGGCATTGAGCGCGTTGTCATCCGCAACACTCCCACAGAATATACGATTGTCCTCGTTGACGATTGGGTCAAGAACGACGACTCTCTTGATGATAATGTAAAAGGATATTAGGAGTACATATAATGAAAAACCTTTTTTCTTTTCTCGCAAAGCTTCTTGCTTTTCTTCTTGCCGTCATCACGGCACTGATCGGCATCGGATACTTCTTTGATAAAAAGGCAAAGTTCTTCCGAGAGCTTTTCGCTAAAAAAAATGACGCGAGCGCCGAAGAATAACGAGGATTTTGCAAATGACACAGAAAGAAAGAGTCCTCGGCATCGTAGAAGGATTAAAGAAGCTCTATCCCGAAGCACTGTGCTCTCTTGAATATAGCGAACCCTATGAGCTTCTTTTTGCAACGCGGCTTTCCGCGCAGTGTACAGACGCCAGAGTCAATATCGTCACAAGAGAGCTTTTTTCGCGTTTTCCTACGCTTTCTTCCATCGCAGAGTGTGACATCACAGAGCTTGAGGAAATCGTCCATCCTTGCGGTGTTTTCCGAATGAAAGCACGCGATATCCGAGCTTCAGCCAATATGCTTCTTGACAAATTTGGCGGACAAGTCCCCGACACAATGGAAGAACTTTTAACGCTTCCCGGCGTCGGGCGCAAAACCGCAAACCTCATCCTCGGTGATATTTACAAAAAGCCTGCTGTTGTGGCGGATACGCATTGCATTCGAATTTCAAACAAGCTCGGGCTCACGTCATCACGCGACCCGAAGAAGGTTGAGTTTGACCTTAAAAAGATTGTTCCGCCCGATGAGCAAAACGACCTCTGTCACCGTTTTGTGCTCCACGGACGTGCCGTTTGCACCGCCAGAAGCCCAAAATGCGAAGACTGCTCTATAAGCGCTTTTTGCAAAGCCTACAAACAGAAATAAGGAGACGCTTCCCCAAATGAAAACAGCAATTATTCTTGACCTTGACGGCACAATTCTAAACACTCTCGATGACCTTTGCGACAGCGTGAACGCCGCTCTTGAAAAAAACGGTTTTCCGCTTCGCACAATAGATGAAGTTCGCAACTTTGTCGGAAACGGTGCAAAAAACCTCATAATCCGTTCTCTCGGAGATAATGCAAACGACGAAAACATTGAGAAAACACTTTCCGACTTCAAGGCTCATTACGAAACGAACAAAACGAACAAAACAGCACCCTATGACGGAATGCTTGAGGCGTTGGACAAGCTTCACGCATCAGGGTGTAAGCTTGCGATAGTTTCAAACAAGCATGATGACGCAGTCCAGGGACTTTATAAACAGTTCTTCTCAGACACTTGCGACTTCGCACTTGGGAATTGTGATTTTCTCCCCAAGAAGCCCGCTCCCGATATGATTCTTTATGCACTTGAGAAAATCGGCAAGACTGCAGAAGATGCAGTTTACATAGGTGACTCGGAGGTTGACGTCACTACCGCAAAAAACACGGGTATCCCCTGCATCTCCGTTTCGTGGGGGTTCCGCGACCGGGATGTTCTTAAGGCCGCAGGTGCCGAGATAATCGTCGACACTTCAGACGAGCTTCTCACAGCAATCAAAAACCTCTAAAGCAGCAAAAAACACGGTGGGCATCCCACCGTGTTTTTCTTTTATCACCGCTACTTCTTATCACGATTGAATACATACGCCGAGAACAGTGCTGTCGCAGGGACCGCGGCGAGAATGCCGATACTTCCTACTACCGCCGAGAGAATCTCCGCCATAATCATTTCGAGATTGAAGAGATAATAGAGGTTTTTATTATACGCAACAAGAAGAAGTACTGTTGCGAGCGCACCGCCGATATAGGCAAGAATGAGAGTGTTTGTCATTGTGCCGATTGCATCGCGACCGATATTCATTCCCGAGCGAAGCATTCTGCCGAACGTCTTGTCACGCATTTCCTCATTAAGCTCGTTCATTGAAGATGCGATTGACATTGCAACGTCCATAATCGCGCCGAGCGCACCGATGACAACGCCACCCCAGACAAGCGAGAGAAGGTCTATCGGAGTGTCATACTGTGAAAGAAGAACGTATTCCTCCTCGACTACGCCGGTGAGACCCCACGCACGGCTCACAACAGCCGCAAGGACTCCGGCAATCGCGACGCCCATAACATTTCCAAATATCGCGCACAGTGTTTTCTTGTTCCAGCCATTTATGATTATAAGACTCATAAATATAACAAAGATACTGACGACAACCGTCATAAGATACACATTATATCCCTTGAGAATTGACGGGATATATACCATAAATATCGCAAGAACAGTGAATATCAACGACAGTATCGTAGAAAGCCCCTTGGCTCTTCCTATTATTATGATAAGAAGAAGGAACGCAGCAACGAGAACTGCAATTTTACCGATGCGGTTATGGTCTATAAGCACCCATTCGACCTCTTCTTCGGAAATATCTTCTTCTATCATTGAATAGTCGTATGCAGGGCGTGATATAAGCACTTCATCCCCCACTTTTACATCGCGGGGTTGATAAGCGTACATATTGTCAACATCCTGTGAAACCTCGACGGTGTCGCCCTTATATGGGCCGCTCTTTATGAAAGCGTCAAACATTATTCTTTTACTGCTGACCATAGTATATCCGTCGTCGAGGCTGTATTCCTCTTCGATAACATCTTTGATTTCAACAACCTTTGCACGGTAGTAAATCTCGTCACCGTTATCGAAAACCGGCGGTCGGCAGACAGCATTTCCCACAAAGAGAAACAGAATCGAAAACACGACCGTGATAATATAGATTATTATCTGTTTTTTCTTGTCATAATTCATAAAGGCTGCTCCTATTCAGGGTAGATTTCGCGATAAGCGTCAATATAATCCATACAATACTCATCATATCCGTTTGCAAGAAGAGCGGCACGCATAGCAAGGCGAAGCTCTGCGTTTGCACTGTCCATAATTGCGGAATCAAGGCCGCAGGTAATCGCCGCTGTAAGAAACGCTCCGTTTAGAACCGCACGCTTCGGAAGCCCGAAAGAAACATTCGAGAGACCTCCGATTATGTGCACATCAGGATATTTTGCACGAATTGCACGGATGGTATCAAGTGCAACGCGACCGCACCCGTGGTCTGTACCGAGCGTCTGGATAAGCACATCAAGGAAGATATCGCAATCCGAAATTCCTCTCTCCCGGATTTTTGCAATAAGCTCTCCGGAAAGCGCAATGCGGCTCTCTGCGTCCTGCGGAATTCCCGAATCATCAATCGGAAGCGCAACTATCTTTGCGCCGTGACGCACCACGGCATCCATTGTCTTATCAAAACGTTCACTCTCAAGCGTAACCGAGTTTACAATTACATCAGAAAGATTAAGCTCGGATAACGCACGGGCAATTATATCTCCGTCAGGAGAATCTATCATAAGCTTCGCGCCGAGAGCAAGTGCCTCTCGCGCTGCCCAGAGAAGCGTATCAAATTCAGCATCAATACACGCCGCGGCGTTAACGTCAAGATACTCAGCCCCTCCCTCAAGCTGACGGGTCGCAAGAGAACGAACTGCCTCTGCATCCTTTTCGCCAAAAGCACGAAAAACAGACGGTATTGAGCTGTTGAGTTTTTCTCCTATCACTATCATATATATCCCTCCCGATTTTCATCTTCTCATAGGTCTAATTATATAAAAAAACGTGCAAAAAATCAACTCATTTCATATTGACATTTCAGCACAGTGTGGTAAAATATTCTTCAAAGAAAATTTTGTTTCGACAAAATAGGAGGTCTTTTAATTGGGAAAGTTTAAAGCTTTTTTAAAACGTAAGGACATTGAGTTTTCTCTGAAGCGCTATTTTATAGACGCACTCGGAGCTATGGCGCAAGGTCTATTTGCCTCACTCCTTATCGGCACTATCATCTCGACGATAGGACAGCAGCTTGGACTTGACGTTCTTATCAAAGTCGGCGACTTTGCAAAGGGCGCTCAGGGTGCAGCAATGGCAATCGCAATCGGTTATGCGCTCAAATGCCCACCGCTTGTTCTCTTCTCGCTCACTTCTGTCGGCGTTGCGGCAAATCAGCTTGGCGGCGCAGGCGGTGCGTTTGCAGTTCTTATCGTTACTATAGTTGCAGCAGAGCTTGGCAAGGTCGTCAGCAAGGAAACAAAGCTTGATATCATAGTCACTCCGATTGTCACAATCTGCGCAGGTATCCTCTTCGCAATGCTCGTTGCAGAACCTATCGGAATTGTAGCCACAAAGCTCGGTGAGCTTATTATGTACGCAACACAGCTCCACCCGTTCCTTATGGGTATTATCGTTTCAGTCGTTGTCGGTATTGCTCTCACGCTCCCGATTTCGAGCGCAGCTATCTGTGCCGGACTTTCGCTCACGGGACTCGCAGGCGGTGCGGCACTCGCAGGTTGCTGTGCACAGATGGTAGGCTTTGCAGTTATGAGCTTCCGTGAAAACCGTTGGGGCGGAGTTCTTGCGCAGGGACTCGGAACAAGCATGCTCCAGATGGGAAACATCGTCAAGAATCCGAGAATCTGGATTCCCCCGATTCTCACCTCTGCCATTATGGGACCGATTTCCACCTGTGTTTTCAAGCTTGAAATGAACGGTGCGGCAGTTTCCTCAGGTATGGGTACCTGCGGACTTGTCGGTCAGATTGGTACATATACAGGCTGGGTACAGATGGGCATTACTCCCGGCGTATGGGAATGGGCAGGACTGCTCCTTACTCACATCGTTCTTCCTGCTGTTATCTGCGCACTTCTCGGTCTCCTGTTCAGGAAAATCGGATGGATTCGCGAAAACGATTTAAAGCTTGATATTTAACTTAACCAAAAACCGATGTGCCTTAAGGCACATCGGTTTTTATTATCTTTTTCGCCTTCCGAGAAATACGAGAAGCAAATATATCACAGCAATCACGAGCGTCGGTAGCAGTGCACGCCCGGGTACAATAAGGTCCATGCTTTCTCCGATTGACATTATTCCGAAAATCGCAAAAATCGCAAATGCAGCCCGCTTAAAAAGCTTCTCAGGCAGTCTCTTCCCCAGCTTCAGTCCGAGAATGATTCCAACGCCGTCAGCGAGCAGCATTCCTGCTATTGCTCCGAGAAAAATCCATATCCTCATCTGCGGCTTCTGCGCGGCAAGTGCAATTACGGAAAGCTGTGTCTTATCGCCAAGCTCCGCCATGAAAAACATCATCGCAATGCTTAGTATTGCAAACCGACGCACCTTTTCCCGTTTTCTTTCCTCCACATCTGAGAATAGTGAAAGATATGCAAAAACAAGAAAACCAAAGCCTGAAACAAGGCATATAATTTCAGAGCTTACAAAGTCTGAAAGCATTACTCCCAGATACACCGCCATCAAATTCAAGAGAAGTATTGCAATGCTCATTCCAAGAACTACATCCCGCGTTTTCTCTTTTGCTGCAAGCCCCATAACAAAGAGCTGCGTCTTATCGCCAAGCTCCGCCGCGAATATCGCGATTGCGATACTGAACAAAGTAACAAAAGCCTGCATTTTATCTGTGCTTCGGAATGAGAATCATTCTTCCCTCCGCTATATAATCAGAATCGGAAATATTATTTGCAATGCAGATTTCTTCGACGCTCGCACCATGCTCCTTCGCAAGACTCCACACATCACACTCGCGCTCAACTCTCTTCACCGTCACCCCGGGAGCCTTTTCTCCGTGTCGGAGACTTTCCGTGTCTGCTGAAATCTCCGAAATCGCAGACACCGTCATAACCTCAGTTTCAGTTATTGCAAAATCCGTAAAGAAACGCACATTTATCTCATTTCCCGTCCCGACAGAATACCCTTTGCCGCGAATTTTTGAAGAAACCTCATACGTGTGGTTTTCCGAAAGCTCAACAGGACAAATAACCGGTACACGGCGCGACGCACTGTATATGAGGTCATCCTCACCTATATACATAACCGTAACAGAGGCATCGGATGAAATAAACTCGCGCTCTTCTTCCCGTCTTCTCACAGGCGGAAATACGGAAACAGAAACGTCTAAAACTTTTTTTACTCCGCTACCTGTCTGCACAGTCTCGGTTACCGGCACTCTCTTTTCCTCTCTGGTTATGTATCTTTCGCTTGTTAAGCTATTATACTTTACATCTGTTTCGAACTTTGTGCTGTATACATCGTCAATTACTTTATCCTCAAACTTTTCATATACAGTTACAAGAGCGTCCGCCGTTATGCTTACCGTCATATATCTCGCCTTTCCCGAAGCATCGTACTGCGGATCAAAATCAATTCCCGACACAGAAAGCCCTATTTCAAGCTCATGACTTTCTTCCATTCCTTCAATATCGAGAATCTGTGAAAACGGCATCTCATACCCGTCGCAATTCACCGTCCCGTTCTCCGTCTCGTACACGTAGTTTATCTCGGCAATTCCCTTTAAAACAGCTTTGTTTCCTATAATCTTCGTTTCGTTCTGCGAAAGCGTTGCCGTACCGAGTAAAATTGAACTCATTTCCATTCCTTCGCCCGAAAGCTCAATATCATCACTTACAGCAAAGCTTTTGTCACGCATCATAATCGGGCTGTATCCGTAAACATCGCGGTGTCTTACGCATATTCCGTATTCTTCACCGTCACATACATCGAAGCAAATTGTGCGCTCCGACCTTTCATACGCACGATATGATATATCTATGTTTGCCCGAACCGCAAGCTTTCTCGGGTTAACCTCCCTTACCTCGAACGAACGCAGATGTATGCGCGCGGCAAGCTTTGAATCAGGCGTTACTCCATCCGCGTCAAAAACGTGAAAGAACGGCATCGAAACATCAATCTTCCGAAGACATCTCTCCCCCTCCGCCATATACAGGACAACGCCTTTCACATTGCCCGTAATGCTTAACTTTCCGTCCCTCGCCTCTTTATCAGTGACAAACACATCTGCGAAGCTTCTTACGATTCTTACAACGTCAGGGCTTCTGTCGGAAACGATAATCTCCGTGTTCTCCTCGTGAATCACGCTGCCCTGGGCAATTTTTTTCATATACTCACATTTCTTCTTATCAAGCAAAAGCTCCATTACACTCTCTCCTTTTTATTTCAGCTTACTGAATTATATTTAAGCTGTTTCCGATTTATGACAAGCCGTGAATTTTTCACCTTGTATTTCGCTGTTCTGTGAGCTATAATTATGTAGAGGTGTTTTATGTGAGCAGATGCGTAATTATCGGCGGTGCCGATATAAAAGATTATGACAGTATAAAAAAATACTTCTGTCCTGACGATTTTTATATCTTCTGCGACAGCGGCCTCTTCCACAGGAACCCTTTGGGTATCTCGCCAAATCTCATAGTGGGAGATTTTGACTCGCACGAAAAGCCCGAGGAAGTATGTGAAATCATAACACTTCCGCGAGAAAAGGACGATACAGATACCTTCTTTGCCGCAAAGGAAGCCCTCAGGCGCGGTTTTACCGACTTCCTTCTTGTTGGTGTAATCGGCGGCAGGCTTGACCACACACTCGGCAACATCTCAATTCTTCTCCATCTTCACTCAAAAGGCGCAAACGCCGTGCTACTTGACGATTTTTCAGAAATGGAAATAGTGGATTCTACACCAAAATGCATCCCTGATACTTTCCCATATTTCTCGGTCATAAATATCGACGGCACACCTCACGGCATAACGATTGAAAACGCAAAATTCCCCGTATCTGATGTTGAAATTACGCCTGATTATCAATACGGAATAAGTAACGAGCCCTTATGTGGTAAAACCGCAACGGTTTCGGTTCGACAAGGCCGCATGCTTCTTATAAAAGTGAAAAAAGCTGTGTAACACAAAGGCCACAGCCACATAAGGCAGTTTTGCCCCGAAAAACATCCTTTTGGCGAATTTCTTCGTTAAAAAAGCGAGCTAACCGTCAGGTTATGCTCGCTTTTTTGCCTTGAACTTCATCCAAAATTAAGCCTTTCGGGGTG
>JAFXJK010000070.1 GCA_017532355.1 Oscillospiraceae bacterium
TCCTTTTATTTTGTGTACCTGTCTTCAGTATATCTTTTGTTTTTCGCAAAGTCAAGCGTTTCCGGCATAGGCTTTAACGCTTTTTTGAGAAGTATATTGTGTCAATGCCCTCACCACGGTCGTTTTTAAGCGTTTTTATCTTCTCAAAGCCGAATTTCCCGAGCACCCTTATATGTGCCGCGTTTGTCGACCATGTACGTGTGAAGAGATTGTGTTTGGGGTAAAGAGCGGTAAAAAGATGATCATACGCGCGCGTGAGTGTGCCGCGGCCGCGGAGCTTTTCCGAAATCACCGCCGTTCCTATGTAAATATTCGGCGTTTCCGCGATAATCTCACTTTTAAGATTTTCCGCAAACGAGACAAAGCCCGAAAGCTCGCCATCCTCAAATATCGCAAGAATGTTCTCGCGCGCCATCGCAGAAGCATAGTCGCGGATATTCTCGTCACTCTTTGTATCGGAAAACGTATTCCTGTTCGTCTCGCGATTGACGCTTCTCTGTGACAGCGGCGGCAGGAAGTCATCATCCGCAGCTTTCAGAAGCGTGAAAATCTCGTCTTTATATATTTCCTTTTCCTCTTTAGACAAAAGCAAAAATTCCATTTCAAAACCTCTCCTTTGAGCTTTTTTATATTTTAGCACTATTAAATAGTAAAAACAACAACCAATTTTTTATCGAAGTCAGTTTTTAATGAAGCATCGCTAATGGCGATATGATGTTATGCTGCGCACAATGATGTTGCTCGTATCCTCGCAATGATGCGATGTTTGCCATAAAATGTGGCGAAGCCACACATCATTCGCGAAGCGAACATCATTGCCGAAGGCAACACCATTTGCCGAAGGCAAACATCATTGAAAAAAGCACTGACTTTCGTCAGTGCTTCTTTCTGGTGGAGGAGGGTGGATTTTCGGGTCCGCGCACCTATAAAACAGTCCCCCGGACTGTTTTATTCGCCTGCGGGCGAACGCTGCTGTCCTCATCTCACCCTTCTTTGCCAAAAACAAAAACGACTGTCGGGACACGACAGTCGTTTTCGTTTGGTGGAGGAGGGTGGATTCGGACCACCGAAGTCGAAAGACAACAGATTTACAGTCTGCCCCCTTTGGCCGCTCGGGAACTCCTCCATATAGCTGGAGCTGGTGATAGGACTTGAACCTACAACCTGCTGATTACAAATCAGCTGCTCTGCCGATTGAGCTACACCAGCGTTTTTAACAGCCTATAAATAATATCAAAAAATTTACCGTTTGTCAACACTTTTCTTCGAAAAATTTTTTATTGCTCCGCGTGTATCTTATTTATCGTCCTCTTGAAGAAGATTAAGCAGAGGATGAGAGACGCGATTTCCGCAATCGGGAAAGCAAGCCAGACGAGGTTGAGCTGTCCGAGCTTTGAGAGAAGCCATGCCGCAGGAATGAGGACGAGAAGCTGGCGGCAGATAGAGATAAGGAGTGAGTGCATCGGGTTTCCGATAGCCTGGCAGACGGAGTTTACGATGATGCAAAATCCTGCGATTACGAAGTGCGTCGCGATTACGCGAAGAGCGGGAACTCCAAGCTCGAGCATGGTTTCGGACGCGTTGAAGAAGCCGAGAAGAGTCTCGGGAATAAACTCAAACAGAAGCGTTCCGATTGCCATAATCGACATCGCAAGCGTGATGGAGAGCGCAATCGTCTTCTTAACGCGGTCAATCTTTTTCGCGCCGACGTTGTAGGAAATAATCGGAATCATACCGTTATTGAGACCGAAAACGGGCATAAAGATGAAGCTCTGGAGCTTGAAATATGCACCGAAAACTGCCGTTGCGGTCGTCGAGAAGCCGATGAGAATCTGATTTAAGCAGAAGTTCATAACCGAGCCGACGGACTGCATGAGTATCGACGGGAAGCCGATTTTGTAGATTCGCGCTACAATCTCGCGGTCGGGGCGGATGAGCTTTAAGGAAATCTTTATCTCACGGTTTACGGTTACGTTTAAGATAATTGCGACGATCGCCGCGACAATCTGGCCGATGATAGTTGCCCACGCCGCACCTGCAGCGCCGAGCCCGAGACCGATCGGCATATTAAACGCACCGCCGAAGATCGCCTGACCCTTGCTGAAGATGAAAATCGGGTCGAGAATGATGTTTGTTATCGCGCCGATGAGCTGTGTCGTCATCGAAAGCGTGGTTTTTCCCGTTGACTGGAGAAGTCTTTCAAAGCAGAACTGCGAGAAGATACCGATTGAGAAAATGAGGCAGATGCTTGCATAGTCCGTTCCGTAGTTTACGATTTCCTCGACATCCGTCATAAGCTCAAAGAACGGGCGTGTGAGGAAAAAACCGATGAGCGCACATACAAGCGCGGATACAATCGAGAGAAAGATTCCCGTATTTGCCGCGCGGTTTGCATCCTCAAAATTCTTCTCGCCGAGAAATCGCGAGAGAATCGCGTTCATACCGAGCGCCGTACCGCCGCCGAAAGCTATCATTATGTTCTGAAGCGGAAACGCAAGCGATACCGCACTCAGCGCATTTTCCGAAATCTGCGCGACGAAGATGCTGTCAACAACGTTATAGAAAGCCTGGACGAGCATCGAAATCATCATCGGAACAGCCATTCCCACGAGAAGACGCCCGACGGGCGCTGTGCCCATCTTGTTTTCGCGAAGTGTGTTTTCCATTTATATTATGTATCCTTTCAACTTGTTTTACACATAAAACTGACCGTTTTTGATAACGGTCAGTTGAATTTATATTAAATTATACTCAGTGGTGACCGTGTGAGCAGCAATTTTCGCAGTTGCCGTCACAGAGGCCGAGGCCTGAAGTATCGCGGCCCGTCTTTTTATAATAGTCCGCAATCGCCGAGCGGATAGCTTCCTCTGCAAGAACGGAGCAGTGGAGCTTCTCAGGCGGAAGACCGTCGAGCGCTTCGGCAACAGCACGGTTTGTAAGCTTGAGCGCCTCTTCAATAGTCTTTCCCTTTACCATCTCGGTCGCCATGGACGAGGTCGCAATCGCCGCGCCGCAACCGAAGGTCTTGAACGTTACGTCAACGATGACGTCGTTCTCAATCTTCATATACATCTTCATAATATCTCCGCACTTGGAGTTGCCAACCTGACCGATTGCATTTGCATCGGCGATTTCTCCGACGTTGCGCGGATTCTGGAAATGGTCTAAAACTTTATCGCTGTACATATTTTTCTCCTTTCTTGAGCCTTCCCCTCGAGGGGAAGGGGGACCGCTTGCGGTGGATGAGGTGTTTTCACCTGTCTTTTCATTTTCCACCTCATCAGTCACTTCGTGACAGCTTCTCGCTGCGGCTCGGTCACGGCTCGGCTCTGACAGTCCCCCGGACTGTCATTCACTACCTCGCCGACATTCCGCTTCGCTTTACTACCCTCAAGGGGAAGCCATATAATTTTCAATTTATGCCCACATCGGTTTTCCGTTTTCCCAGACGGGGCTCATTGCGCGAAGCTTCTCTGCAACACGCTCAACAGCTTCGGCAATCTTAATCTCGTCGCCGACCTCATTGTCCTCGCCGAGCGAGAGACGGAGCGAGCCGTGGGCGATGTGATGGGGAAGACCGATTGCGAGAAGAACGTGCGACGGGTCGAGCGAGCCTGAAGAGCAGGCAGAGCCCGAGCTTGCGCAGATGCCCTCGTTCCACATATTGAGAAGCAGTGCCTCGCCCTCGATACCCTCAATTACTATACTGCAAAGACCGGGGAGACGGTTTTCAGGGTCACCCGTGAGCTTTGTGTATGGAATTTTTAAAACTCTTTCAATGAGCCTTTCGCGCATTTCTGTGAGTTTTTTTGCACTTTCTGCCATATTTTCTTTTGCAAGGCGAGCCGCCTCACCGAGACCTGCGATGTACGGGACATTCTCCGTTCCGGCACGCCTGCCTCTTTCCTGACCGCCACCGCAGATGAGGTTAGAAAGCTTTATACCCGTTCTCACATAAAGCGCGCCGATGCCCTTTGGTGCGCCGATTTTATGTCCCGAGAGCGAGAGAAGGTCAATGTTCATCTCATCAACATCGAGCGGAATGTGGCCGTATGCCTGAACAGCGTCGGTGTGGAAGAGAATTTTGTTCTCCTTTGCGATTTTTCCGATTTCTGCAATCGGCTGAATCGTACCGATTTCGTTGTTCGCCGCCATTATTGAAATGAGGATTGTGTCCTCAGAAATTGCATTTTTGATGTCCTCGGGAGAAACGCGGCCGAGCTCGTCAACGGGGATATAAGTTACGCGATATCCCTTTTTCTCGAGGTAACGGCAGGTATTCATAACCGCAGGGTGCTCGATTGCGCTTGTTATGATATGCCCTGTTTCGTATTTGTCCGCAACTCCGCGGATTGCCCAGTTGTCAGACTCGCTTCCGCAGCTCGTGAAGAAGATTTCACGGGTCTTTGCGCCGATAACGTCCGCAACAAGGCCTCTTGCCTCCTCTACTGCGCGCTTTGCGTTGTATGCAAAAGAGTAGAGGCTTGAGGGGTTTCCGTATTCTCCCTCAAAGAACGGCATCATTTTTTTTAGAACTTCCGGCTTAACACGGGTTGTAGCCGAATTGTCTAAATAAATCTCCATTTCACTCCTCCAACAACAGTACCAACATAGCCAATACTGCCAGACCTGCCGTTTCTGTCCGAAGGATCCTGCGTCCCAAAGTAATTGGCTTTGCACCTATCTCCTGGGCCTGGCTTACTTCTTCCTCTTCAA
>JAFXJK010000071.1 GCA_017532355.1 Oscillospiraceae bacterium
AGTTCAAGTCCTCCCCGAAAGCCGTTTTTGGCTTAGGATATCTATTGAGTTTCACTTGAAAAAATGGGATAAAAAAATCCAGTAACCGTTGTGGTTTCTGGGTTTTCCGAACCGATATCTAAATCGGTTCGCATTGTTGGTTGAGGGGGAAGGACTTGAACCAACGACCTGTTGCGGGGAGCGAAAAAATCTTCACGTTCGCGGTGGCGCGCTTGATTTTTTCGACCGCTGCCGCGCCTTTCACTCCTCGCTTCATCTCGCACTGCGAGCGCTCGGAAACGTCAGCGACTTCGGAAACCTCATGCTCTCAAAACTCATTTTGAAAAAGAAATAGACAAACCGCAGCATCTTTAGATGCTGCGGTTTGTCTGTGTTTTAAAAAAATACAGACGAAAGCAAGCAGGAGTCGCAGGTTTTTCAAATAATTATGTGTGTTTTTTATAAAAATATAAAAACTTTATGGAGAAAAACATATAAGTATGTTACAATTTTATGGTTAATATTGCAACACACATACAGAAACAAGCGGAAGGGGTTTGTATATGAGCACAACAATTTCGTTTGAAAAATTTAAAATCAAAGGTGCAAGCCTTGGAGAAATGAGTTGTCTGCCGGATATAAAAAATGACGACTATATACGCGCGACGCTTACGGTGCTTCCTGAGGTAACTGCCGAAGAAAGCAAATATATGGGCAAAGGCATGATACCGACGCTTCTGCCTTATCGGATTCAGAGCGGCTACGACCGAAAGAGAAAGGAACTCGAATTTGATGCCGCAATTTTAGAAAATGAGTATCTGAGGGCAACTTTCGTAACGGAGCTGGGAGGCAGACTGTGGTCGCTGTATGACAAAAAAGCAGGGCGAGAGCTGCTTTATGCAAATGACGTGTTCCAGCCGGGAAATCTTGCACTGCGAAATGCGTGGTTCAGCGGCGGCGTAGAGTGGAATGTCGGAATAAAGGGACACAATCCTCTGACCTGCTCGCCGCTTTTTGCCGAAGAGCTTGAAGATGCTGACGGAAACCCGATGCTCAGAATGTATGAGTTTGAGCGCATTCGCGGCATTGCTTATTCAATAACCGCAAAGCTTGAAGGGGATGTTCTTCTCATAAGACCGACCATTGAAAATACGGCAGAAGACGCAGTCTATATGTATTGGTGGTCAAACATTGCAGTTGACGAAACTCCCGACACGAGAGTTGTCGTTCCTTGCACGACGACATTTAAATGCGCGTATGAGGAAGGGAACTATTTTCTCGGCAATACCGACGTGCCCGTCAGCGAGGGCGTCGATATAACCTACGCAACTAACTTAAAACGTTCACGCGATTTTTTTTATAAAATCCCCGAAAACGAGAAAAAGTGGATAACGGCAGTTGATAAGGAAGGCTACGGGCTGATTCATATGTCAACCAATGAGCTTGCAGGCAGAAAGCTGTTTGCGTGGGGCGAGGGAGACGGCGGAAAGCATTGGAACGAATGGCTTTCCGATTGCGGAAAGAAATACATCGAAATTCAGGCAGGCCTTATGAAGACACAGCTTGAGCATTTCCTTATGGCGGGGAAATCGTCGCTTTCCTGGACAGAGGGATACGGCGCATTCAAGGGATACGGCGATGTTCTCCACGGCGACGATTTTATCGCCGCAATCAATGAAGTGAAAAACGGCATTTCGGATAAGCAGGAAATTGTGGAAAACGCAAGCTTTGACGTAAAGGCAAAAGGCGGGCTTAAGTATATGGGAAGCGGTTGGGGCGCAATCGAAAATATGGTGCGCGAAGCTCCCATAAGCAATATTCTCGATTTCCCTGCAGAGTCCGTAAACGAAGAGTGCGCGGAATGGCAAACGCTCTATCAGACGGGAAAGCTTAATGTGCCTGATAAAAATTGCCCCATAAAGAGCTATGTAAAGGGTAATGTCTGGATTGACAAGCTCCGCGCCGCAGAGGACAGCTGGTATAAGTTCAATCACCTCGGCGTTGCGATTTTTGCAACAAGCAACGATTTGAACGGTGCGTATGACGCGTTCCTTAAATCTGCAGAGATGTGCCCGAATGCATGGGCGTTTCGAAACCTTGCACAGATTGAAAAGAATGAGTACAAAAACTATGATAAAGCACTTTTCTATATGGAAAAGGCGATTGCCGAAAAGAGTGATTATCAGCCTCTTTGGGTGAACTATGCAGAGAGTCTTTTCGCGGTGGGGAATTATAAAAAGTGGACAGAGGTTTTCGAGAAGGATGTTCCCGAGGCATTAAAAGAAAACGGCAGACTCAGAATGCTTTACGCGCTGGCGCTTACAAGATGCGACAGATACAGGGAGGCCCTTGAGATTATTAGCGGAAACTTTCTTATGCCCGACATAAAAGAGGGCGAATTTTCGATCTCTCATATCTGGCTTGAAATCCACAGGAAGAAGCTTCGTGATGAGGGAGTTTGCGGCGCGACGGATGAAGAGATTTACTCGAAATACCCGCTTCCGTATGAGCTGGATTTCAGAATGCATTAAAATAACAATCTTCTTTGCAAGAATAAAAAACTACACACTCAAAGTCACTTTGAGTGTGTAGTTTTTCTATCGGTCAGTGATACTGTTTTGCGTACTGTGTGGGTGACAGACCGGTGTGCTTTTTAAAAGCTTTTGAAAATTCGTAGATATTATTATAGCCAAGGGACAGAGCGATATCCCGGATGCTTCCGTAATCGCCCTGGAGCATTTCCTTTGCTCGTTTTATGCGCAGATTATGGGTATATGCAATCGGAGAGAGACCGTAAACCTCGCAGAAGCGTTTGCGGAAATGACTCGTTGACAATCCGGTGAGAGCGGCAAGGTCATCGTTCTGAATGTCTTTGTTTAAATTCTGTGCGATATATTCAACTGCAGGCTTTAACTGAAGCTGCTTGCTTCCCGCAACATCTTTTCGACGCGACCACTTTTCAAGCAACAGTAGCAGAGAATAGGTATCCCGCATATTTTCAATTTTATGCATGGGGGCTTGTCTGTTGCGTTTGTATTCGATAAGCTTGAACAAATCCAGAAGCTTCTGCGAATCGATGACCGGGATGCTCAGGATTTCCCGAAAGCAGAGCTCGCAGTCGAATCTGACTGCGATATAGCGTCCCGAGACGGAGCAGTACCAGTCATATTCACAGCCGTTGGGCAGAATAATCACGGTTTCGGGGGAGGCGGTATAAACCGAGCCGTTTGCGTTATAGATGAGCTCTCCTTCAAACATATAGACAATCAGCCAATTCGGGCGCACATCGTGCTTTACCTGGTTGACCGAGACGCGGATAGTATGTGCTGCCTGTATTTTTGTAATAGCCAAATCTGATAAAACATTCTCAATCATATTTTCGCCTCCTCACATTTTAGAGTATAATCATATAATTTGCATTAGTCAATAAAATGTTCTGAATTCAGAATCATATTTGATAAAAAAGTCACAATTGACATTTTATTTTAAACTTATGTTTGATAAACTGAATACGAGGATAAATAAAAGGAACGATAGAACAATGAAACTTGAAAATATGTTTTTTGAATTCAGATATATAGAGGCAGAGGGGGAAGCGTTTGAAATCTCCTCGAAATCCAAAATCAATTCCGAAACGGAAAAGTATGCAAAAAAATATACCGAGAAGGTTGTTTACGGCTGTGCTGACGGGGGCAGGGTTGTAAACATCAACCTCCGTCTTTCTGTGCCGGAGGGCATAAAAGAAAAGCTCGGAGATGTTTTCTCCGAAAATAAAGAGTGCTATGCGGTGGAGATAAAGGGTGATGAAATCAATCTCTATGCGCTGACGGACAACGGCCTGACTTACGCCGTGTCGACGCTTCTTCAGCTTATCGAGAGCGGAAATGTCCGCGAGATGCTTCTCTTTGATTATCCCGACAAGGAAATTCGCGGATATCGCGCATATACTCCGGGCAGAGAAAACATACCTGCATTCAAGCAGGTTGTAGATAAGCTCATTTACCTTAAGTACAACACGATGATGATTGAGGTTGGCGGCGCTATGGAATATAAACGCCATCCCGAAATCAATGAAAAGTGGGTTGAGCTCGGGCGTGAGCTTCGCCGAGGACCGAATGAAGCCGATCGCATCCAGAAGAGGACACACCCCGAGTGGCGGAAGAACTGTATTCAGTTTGACAACGGAGACGGCTCATTCATAACGCAGGATGAAATGCGCGGGATTGTAGAATATTGTCGCGAGCGCGGGCTTGAGGTTATACCCGAAGTTCCGACGCTTTCACACAGCGACTATATCGTTATGGCGCACCCCGAGGTTCGCGAAAGATTGGGGGACACCTACCCCGATACTTATTGCCCGTCAAATCCGAAGTCCTATGAGCTCGTGTTTGATATCCTCGATGAGGTAATTGAGGTATTCCGGCCGAATTACGTGAACATCGGTCACGATGAGTGCTATTCTCTCGCAAGATGCCCGAGATGCATCGGAAAGAATCCGACAGAGCTTTTTGTCGGAGATATTGTGAAGATAAACGATTATCTCAAAAAGAGAAATATCAGGAGCATTATGTGGGCGGACAAATTCTTCGGCAATGTGTTCCTTATGGATGAAGACGGAACCGTTCACGGCTTCGGCGGCGCGGCGGACGAGCGTTGGGATGTCCCGTATCTTGCGGACTGTGTGGGGAAGATTCCGAAGGATATTATGCTGTTCCATTGGTACTGGCCGTACTCCACGGCGGAAGAAGAGAAGAATCTTCTTGATATGGGATATGGTATGATATACGGCAACTTCCAGCCGTTAAGCCTTAAAGATTACAGAAAACGCATTGTGGGGACAAAAGGCGCGCTTGTCAGCAACTGGGGCTCTTATGCCGAGAAGTATATGCAGAGAAACGGGCAGAACTTCAACCTCACAGCCCTTGCGTGGACTCTCTGGAGCGACAATTACGATACCGATATGAGTGGTTGTGTAACCGAAAAGGTAATGAACGTGCTTTATAATTCCCATAAGCAAACGCTTGGAAAAGATATCATAGAGCTTGTTCACACAACGGATTATGACCGCAAGTACAAGGCGTTCTACGACGGAGTATATATTATTCCCGAGGAATGGGAGATAGGCGAGTATGCGGTCACATATACCGACGGAACGATGGCGAAGCTGCCGATAACCTTTGGTTATAATATCCGCTCCTGCACGGATTCCTTTGAAGGCGACGGAGGCTATGAAACGGCAGAGGGGTCGATAAGCGGAATTATCGAAGCTGTGGGTGCCTCGCTTCCGATAAAAATCGGGGAGAAAACTTTCTATAAAACCGCGTATAGGAATCCGCATCCCGAAAAGGAAATCGAGAAAATCGAGTGCATTGCGTTTAAAGGTGTAAAAATAGAGACACTGTGTCAGGGAGAAAAATAGTATGAAGTTTTTCCATGTGTACAACGAAAAGTATTTCAAGGGGCTTGAAAAAAACGGTCTGATAAACAAAAACACCGGTTTCAAGATTCAGCATTGCTTTACCGTTCCCGAAGAAATGAAGTTCAACCGCCTTGCCGCAAAGGGCGGGCGTCTTCACAGCCTCCTTAAAGAGGGAGGACACCCGTTCTATGTGGACCGCATTGCCGGCGGAATGGCGTGGTATCAGTATGATTTTGATAAAAGCCTGATTCGCGAATACAGCGAAATGCTCGGCGATTGGTTTCTTGGTTTCCAGCTCCACGAAAGCGGCTCAAACCGCCGATATATTGACTGGGGAAATATTACAAGAAAAATGGGTTCAAACGGCCCGTATGATGCAGAGGAGCTTAAGCGGGCACTCCTGAATGAGAAGAGGACCGAAGCTACGGGCATCACTATGTACAATCTGAATATGGATTCCCCCGAGACGTACGCCGCGATGCGCTATGCCGAGACCGTGGAAGAATACATGGAGGAAATGAAAGATATGTTCCGCCGCAGAATGGCAGAGGTGGACGGCCATATCCTGCCCTGCGACAGCGGATTTGCGGCTATAAAGCTTGAGAATGATGCGGGAATGAAGTCCTTTATGCCGGAGGTGGGCGGTCAGATTCCGCAGATGCGCCAGCAGGTGGCACTCACCCGCGGCATCGCCGATATGGGCGGAAAGACATGGGGAACCTATTATGAGTGCTGGTTCCACCGCAGAGACATCGGATACACCATGCCCTGCTACAATACCGAGCCGGGGAATGAATGGTATCTGCCGCAGGAGCTGCACGGGGATGACTTCACAAGCTACGGGAAAAACGGAGGAAGCTCCAGGCTTCTCCAACGCAGGATTATGTACTATTCCCTCATGAGCGGCGCGCATTATGTGGCAGAGGAATGGGGATTAAACTGCAGCTACACCGATATGGAGACCTTCGAGCTTTCCGAGTACGGCGAGGTCAAGAAGGAGTTTATAAATACTGCGGAAGAATTCGGCACACTGAAAGCGATTACGCCGTTTGCCATCGTCCTTCCTCGTGATTACGCCATTTTGGAGATTGACACCAAGTATGAAGATTACCGCGTGGGTATTCACCGCGACGGATATATGAAAATTCCTTTGAATGAGGAGAGAAAAGCGTACTACGGACATATACAGGATGTTTTGAAGTATATTTACGCGCGAAGTGAAGAGCCTTACGGAAACGAAGGACATACCCTCACGAATTCCCGTTTTGGCGACCTCTTTGACATTATCTATGAGGATGCGGGGGAGGAAATCTTCCGCAAGTATGAGTGCCTGATTGACACGACAAAGGAAGGCAATTTCGCAAAGAAAAAGGCAGGGCACGGCCTTAAGATATTGGAGAGTGCGGAGCTCGACGCAATGAAGGTGCAGATTGACTCTCTGGCAAAAGAGATTCTGCCTTGCACTGTAGACGGTCTGCATTGGGTATTGTCTGTCGGTGTGGACGGAACACGCTACCTCTCAATCTTCAACAATGAAGGCAACGACAGGGATATGATACGCGGAGATGTGATTGACCGTCGGGCAGACAGAACGGTAAAGGTGCGCTTCAAGGAGGCGGCGGAGCTTAAGCCGGTCAGAAGCTTCTGCGACGGTATTGTTCTTGAGCGGGAAGACGAAAACACCTGGAATGTAACGGTTCCCGCTACGGAAATGGTTATTTTCACTTATTAGTTCAACGATAAGGCGGATAGAATTATGGAGCTTTATGCAAATCTGCACATTCATTCCACCCACTCGGACGGTGGATTTTCGCCCGCAAAGATTGTCCAAGTGTGCAAAGAGGAGGGGTACGGTGCTCTTGCGCTTACCGATCACGACGTTGCCTCGGGCTCTTTGGAGTTCAAGGCAGAGTGTGACAAAGAGGGCATTGAATGTATTTTCGGCGCCGAGTTTTCATCACCGTCCAAGCTGTTGGGTGATTACCAAGGGCCGCTTGAGCCGACATTTCACATTGTCGGATTTCACTTTGACCCCGAATACCCGCCTATGAAGCAATATCTGATTGATATGGGCATCCGCGAGACGGAGCAGACACACGTTTTGTTTGACCGCGGAGTGAAGCTCGGGCTCATAAAAGGGATTGAGTGGGAAGAAGTCCTTGAGTACAACAAAGGTATCACATGGATTTGCAATATGCATCTGTGGTGGGCGATGCTGGACAAAGGGCTGGTTACCCCCAAAGACCGCGGCTGGTTCTGGAGTGAACTGTTTGCAGAGCATCGCTTTGAGGTTCCTCCGCACAGGGACTTCAAGCAAGAGCACGAGATTATAAAGCTTATCCGTGACGCAGGCGGCATCGCCATTCTCGCCCACCCAAATCAGCAGCTTCAGCACGTCGACGCTCTGATTGAAATGGGGCTTGAGGGGATAGAGGTCTGGCATCATATGATGACGGAGGAAGAAAAAGCGCAGGCAATCAGGATGGCGTATGAGAAGAATCTTTACATTTCCGGAGGAAGCGACCATTCGGGAAGATGCAACGGCGAGAGCAATTACAGGAAAAAGCCCGGTGATGCGGGGTATTATCCGCCCAAGGCTTTTGGCACGACAAAGGCGTATTTTGAGGAGATAAGGGACAGGAAGCTGAACCGATGAAAGGACGGCGCAATTTCAATAAAAATAGCCAATGAGCAGAAGCTCACCGGCTATTTTTCAAAGCACGAAAAAATGCGACAACAAAGCCAAAAATTGGGAGGAGTTTTTTGCAAAATAAATGCAAAATTTATAACATTTAATATCTTGCTATGTTATTGTATATATACAGGGGAAATGTTACAAAAGTTTTAAACCCTAAATCGGCATTTTCTCTTTCTCGGAAAGAATAGAATCTGCGTAATTTTTGCCGATTTTCTTGTCGGGCGAGTTCGCGATATTCCGCTTGTATTTCATACGCGGCAGATAGGGAGTCGTTCCGAAACACTCTTTGTAAATCGTGTTCATATACTGGACGTTGCAAAAGCCGCAGATGTCAGCGATATACTCAAACGAGTATTCCGAATAGCCTATGAAATACCAGGCACGGTGAATGCGAAGCCAGGCGATATATGTCGAGAGGTTTACGCCCGTGAACTTCTTAAAAAGGTTCTGGAAGACGTTTCTCGGCAGAAGGGACGCGTTGAGCACATCCTTCTGGCGGATACTTAGCGAAAAGTTTTCGTTTATGAAGTTAATCCCACGCATAAGGGGTAAGAAGCGTTCGTTATAAAACTTTTTCGAAGAGGCGAGTGTTTCTCTTGAAATCTCAAATTGCGGAAAGCTGAAAAGCTCACCCAAAAGCTCTGCGGCACGGGGCTTTGAAGAGGGCAGGTCGTTTTGGGAGATGCTTGTAAGCTCGCTTAAGATATCGGTTACGGCATCCTTGTCCTTGCCCGTGAAAAAGAAAGCGGGTGGGGGATCGTCACTCAGTGCTCTCGTGTAGAGATGGTAAAACGCCGTGTGTCGGAGCTTTTCGGAAAGCCCGTCAAACGCTCCTTCCTGGAATATAAGCTCAAAAAGCTCGGTTTTGCTGTCTGAGAGCGTCATAAACGCGTGTATGCTTCCGGCAGGGACGATGACGAAAGAGCCCTCTCCGTAAAGAAGCGTTTTTCCGTTTATGCTGTGGAGGTATTCTCCCTTTTTGCAGAACCACAGCTGAGGGTGGTCGTGAACGTGCGCCGGGGCAACGGTGTAACCGTTGCGGTGCTGCAGGGAAAAGACCAGAGAGGTTTCCTTTATTGCAAGGTTTCTCATAGGGTCAAGCTGACTGAGCTTGATATCAAACGGCATTTTAAATCTCACCACACTTTTTGTTTTGTATATTAAGTATATCAAAAAAAGATATGCTTGTAAATAAAGAGGAGGAAATGAACATGAAAAAGAAAATGGCAAAAGCAATAAGCATATTGCTTGTCTCCCTTATGCTTGTTGCAATGTTCCCGGCAGCCTTCGCGGCGGAGCCGGCAGAGGTCACAGTGTCTGTTAAAGATACTGTTTTCACGGGCTCTGCATGGACGGGCTATGAGGACAGCATAGTGCTCGACGCATCGACAACCGTAACGAGAAAGAACTGGGTTACGGTTAAGAATTCGGCAGGCTCGTCTGTCGGAGGCTACAGAATCCCGTCTGCAAGCAAGGCGGAGAGCAAAAACGTCTTCTCCGTTAACGTAAAAGCAGAGGCGAGCGCGTATGAAGTCTATGTCACCCCGGTAAAGTCCGGAAGAGGCTGTTCATACACCGTAACGGTGGATGGAATAAGCGCAGGCAGAATTGACACGCGTGATACAAACCTCGGAAACGCCGATTATGTAGTTGCGGATACAGTTCAGCTCAGCACCGTTTCCGTAACTCCGGATGAAAACGGCTGGGTCAACATTACGTTTGAGAATGTTTCGGCTCGCTCAGAGCTTGCAGACGGCTATAATGACACTATCGGATTTACGGAGATTACTCTTGTTCCTACTGAAATCGTGACTTACACGGGAATTTCCGAAAATATTTCCGGTAAGGATTTGTATGTCGGAAAGACGGCTGACTTTGAAATTGCCGCAACAATGAGCGATGAAAGCACATTTAAGTTTGACGGTGCTGACACGGAGACAAACAACATCACCGCAGCTGTAACTGCAGGAGACTCTGTCTCGCTTTCAGACGTTGCAATCGGTTCTGACGGCAAGCTTCACGGTAAAATCAAAGGCCTTGCGGCGACTGAATCAACAATCACGGTTACGGTAAAGATTGGCGAGATGACGGATACGCTTGAAATCAACGTAACCCCGAAGGTTTACGACGGTGGAGATATCACCGTGTCGATGCTCGCAAGCAATATCACAACTACGAACATCAACTTCGGTGGTAACGGTTCTGTAAGCGACGGTTATACCATCACCTGGAACGACGAATGTGCAGTTCTGGTGCCGGAAGAAACCAACATCGGATACCTCAAACAGGTTTACGGTCTTGTAGATGGAAAAAAACCTATTTTTGCTATCGCATCAGGTCGTTATTATGATGCACAGTTTACATTCAAGACAAAAATCCCGTTTGACGGAGCTTATACGATAAGCCTCACTCCGATTCTTTCCCAGCTTGGCGGCATATACGGCGTATGGGTAAACGACAAGTACGCAGGTTCGGTAAATTCGTGGAACGGAATTGCAGGAACCTCCGGTTGGAACAGTACCACAACTGCAGGCGACGAGGTTTCGCTCAATACGCTCAATCTTAAGGCAGATGCAGACGGTTACGTCAAGATAAAGCTCAAGAACCTCTCTGATGTTTTGGACACGACAATCGCAGATTCTTATAAAGACGCTTATAACACTCCGGTTGCTTTCCAGGAGATTACGCTCACTCCGACCGCTGATCTCGCAGTAAGCTCGCTTTCGGAAAATATTTCCACCACCGAGATTTACAACGGCGAGACGTACGATTTCTATATCAAGGCAGTTATGAACGACGGCCTGATTCACAAGTTCGACACATCAGATACATCAGACAAAATCACCGCAACCGTTTCTTCGGGAAGTGCAGTTTCCCTTTACAGCATGGAAATGAGAGAAGACGGTCTTTACGGTAAGCTCGCAGGTGTCGGCGATGATGAAAAGGCTACGATTACGGTAAAGACGACAATCAACGGAGTTACTGACACAAAGACAATCGACGTCATCTCCTTTGCAACGGAAGTTAAAACTCCCGAGACTGTAGCTGTTTCGATGGCACGCGGTGGTGAGCTTACGACGACCGTAGACAGTGCTGACAGATATGTATTTGCAAGCACAGATAAAATCACATGGGGCGAGGGCGACAAGATTCGTCTCGATTATGACAAGACTGTCATAACGAACTTCAGAGAATCCTCACGCAGTGGCGGTATTTGGTATCCGGCTGTTAACAGCTCAGATGAAACGGCAGGCTTTACGGTTAAGGTAAGAGCGTCGGAAGGAACCTACAAGGTCGATGCGACACGCGCATATTCATCTTCAGGCTGCGTATATGAGATTTTCGTAGACGGAAAATCGGTCGGCACGATTGACGGCTCCGGAAAACTGAAGGATACCGACGGTGGTACCGATGTAACCATAGGCGAGAAGGTAAGCCTTGATACCGTTTCCGTTACACCCGACGAAAACGGCTGGGTTGAGATTACCGTCAAGTATGTAGAAGACGGTGAAGCGACGGCGGTCAGCGGTACGACAAGGTACCTCCTCTTTAAGGACATCACCCTCACTCCGACGCAGAAGGTTTATGTAACTGCGGACACTCCGAGCGGTGCACTCAACTCGCTTATCACCTGCGAAGGCTATGAGGTAGGAACGATTGCAAACGTAGCATTTAAGTCAAGCCTTGTTTTGAATGCAAACGATACAGAGACAAACAAGTTCCTCTATTGGATCAACAATTCCACCAAGCAGGTTATCAGCGAAGAAGCAACACTTACACTTCCCGTAACATCAAACGCTACGATCTCTGCGGTATATTCGGAAAGCGGAAATGCGAGATACGATTACTTCACATCAACAGGTCAGAGAATCGCAAGCTATTTCGGAAGCGCTCCGGCAACCGCGCCCGAAATTCCGTCGGCGATTGGTTACGTGAGTGCCGGAGAATGGACAGAGGACAACTCATACGAGACCGATGACTATGTTGCATACGCTCCCGATTATACAAATGCTACACCTTTGACATTTGAAACAGAAATCGACGGTGAAGAAAGAACCGTAACGTACGACGATGAAATCACAGTTACGGCAGAAGAAGCTAACTTCTCATACTGGGCAAAGGGCGGCAAGGCCGTAAGCTTTATGAGCAGCTATACCTTCTTTGCATGGGGCGATGAAATCGTCGAGAAGATTTGCGGCGTATCGGTACCTGCAAAGGAAAGAAAGCCGCAGGTAGTTCTCTTCAATCGAGGAAACGACTATATGCTTGAGCTCGTTGCTTGCGAGGATGTTGAGGTCATCGAAAAGGGTATCCTTTTCGCAGAGAACGGCACTCCGACAATCGGAAGCGCAATCACAAAAGCAAAGTCAAATTCAGACAGCTTGCAGTTTACCGCAAGCTCGGAATACTCGGTTGCACGTGCATACCTTGTATACAGAGATGATGACGGCGTAAAGGTTGTCTACTCAAAGTAATTAAGTAAGAGGCAGTTTTGGGGGTATCCGCATATGTTGCGGACACCCCCACTTGCCCCACGCATATCGAGAGAGTAGAGCAAAGTCATAAGCCGTTTGTCAGAAACGGCGCGGAAATAAAGTGTATTTTACAAAAACATTCGGACGGTTTATGAATTTGCCTTACGGATAGAAAATATAGCGAAAAGGAGAAAAACTATGAAGAAGATGATGAGTAAGATAACGTCTCTGGCGCTCGCGCTTTGTATGCTCATAAGCCTCGTGCCGGCGATATCGGCAGAGCCGGAAACAGAGCCCGCAGAGGCGACGCAGGTCACGGTGTCTGTTAAAGATACTGTTTTCACGGGCTCTGCATGGACGGGCTATGAGGACAGCATAGTGATCGACGCATCGACAACCGTAACGAGAAAGAACTGGGTTACGGTTAAGAATTCGGCAGGCTCGTCTGTCGGAGGCTACAGAATCCCGTCTGCAAGCAAGGCGGAGAGCAAAAACGTCTTCTCCGTAAACGTAAAGGCAGTAGAAGGTATGTATTCGGTCTACGTCACTCCGGTAAAGTCCGGAAGAGGCTGCTCCTATACCGTAACGGTGGATGGAATAAACGCAGGCAGAATTGATACGCGTGATACAAGCCTTGGAAACGGCGACTACGTAGTTGCCGATACGGTTTTGCTTGACACCGTTTCCGTAACTCCGGATGAAAACGGATGGGTTAATATTACGTTTGAGAATGTTTCAGAGCGTTCGGAGCTTGTTGACGGGTATAACGACACCATCGGCTTTACGGAGATTAGCCTCGTTCCGTTCAAGGTTGTTTTGTATGACGGAATTACAGAGACGATTTCTGACCTTGAGCTCTGCGAGGCAGATGTACGTAGCTTCGTCGTTAAAGCGAAGATGGACGACGGCAGCTTCAAGGTTTTTGACCCGACCGATACTTCAAAGAACAATATGACGGCAGCAGTCACTTCGGGAAGCTCGGTCGAGCTTTCAAATCTTGAGCTCAAGGCTGACGGTCTTCACGGTAAGATTGAGGGCCTTCTTGAAGGCGAGACGTCGACTATCACGATTACGACAACAATCGACGGTGAGCCGCACAACGAAATGATTGAGGTCACCCCGCTTGTAAAACGTGTCGCGGCAGTTACAACAGTTTCAATGAGCGACAAGATTTTCTCATCTTCAGGTGCAAACCTCACCTCGCTTCCTCCCGATAAATACTATTGGAACGGATATCAGGACATTGTCGAGATTTTGCCCGATGAGACAACAATCGACAGAATCAGCTGGATTACCGGCTATAAGATTCCCGCGGCGAACGTTGCCGCAGGAAAAAGAGTTTTTGCATTCAAGGTCAGACTTGTGCCCGGCCCCTATGCAATCGACCTTACCCCCGTTATGTCGGGACGCGGAACAACCTTCAATGTAATCGTTGACGGCAAGTTCGCAGGTAGCGTTGCCACAAGAAACAAGGACCTTTCAGGCAGTACTTATGAAACGGTCAAAGCAAAGAAGCTCAATTCCCTTGACCTGACAGGCGAAGAGGGTTGGGTTACGGTAAGGCTCGAGGTTACTTCAACCCGTGCCGAATGCTATGACGGCTATAATGACACAATCGGTATGGGAGCGATTACGTTCACTCCGCTCGCCGCACCGGTTTCGGTTACGGGGATTTCTGAGAATATAACAGGTGCAAAGGTATTTACGGGAAAAGCACTTGATTTTGTTATTTCCCCCATCCTCAGCGACGGCAGTCCGCGTACTTTTGCCGAGAACGATGAAGAAAACAAGATAGTTGCGTCCGTTGAGGGTACATCCGTTGCGCTTTCCGATATGGCTATGAAGTCTGACGGCCTCCACGGCAAGCTCACGGGAATTTCTCCGGAGGAATCAACAATAAAGATTGCCGTAACGATAAACGGAACGACAACTAACCACGAGATTGACGTTACTCCGATTCCTGTTTATTCCTACTCAATGCTCGCCTCGGGACTTACGACCTCGGGAATCGATTCCGAAGGCACGATTACGGATACAGACAGCTATACAATCAGCTGGAACGACAATGATGCAGTTTTCGTAAAGGAAGAAAGCAGCATCACCTCATTCCGCGAGGTTTCCGTTGGTGAAGATGCTTTCGCTTTCCCTGCAGGAAACTACGCATCAGCGCAGTTTACCTTCAAGGCGAAAGTCCCAGCTGACGGATATTATGCGGTAAGCATAAACCCGCTTCTTTCCCAGCTTGGCGGAAGATACGGCGTATGGGTAAACGGCGAGTACGCAGGCTCGGTGAATTCCTGGAACGGAATTGAGGGAATAGAAAACTGGACGGAGACCGTAGCCGCAGGCGATGAGGTTTCGCTCAATACCATTAACCTCACGTCGGACGAGGACGGATATGTCAAGGTAACTCTCAAGAACCTCTCTACTGCTTCAGACACGACAATCGCAGATTCCTATAAGGATGCCGATTGCACTCCGATTGCTTTCAGTGAGCTCAAGCTTACTCCAACTGAAGAAGTTCCGGCGTATGACGGAATTTTCCATAATATTGAGGAAACTTTAAATGAGGGCGAGACGCGTGATTTTGTCGTAAGGACAAAAATGGACGACGGAAGCTTCAAGTATTTCGACCCCGATGATACTTCAAAGAACAATATCACGGCAACCGCCGTTGAGGGAAGCTCGGTAAAACTTTCAGATGTTGTGCTTAAGGATGACGGGCTTTATGGTAAAATTACGGCACTCAAGGGAGACGACAAGGCGATAATCACCGTTATTTCGAAGATTGACGGGGTGGAGTATAAGGAAAAAATCTGGGTAACCATGCCTGAAAAGCCTGTTGCAGTGGCTACTTCGGTATCGATGAACGACAAGATTTTCTCGGCATCGGGTGCGAATATCCCGTTACTTTCGCCTGAAAAATACTATTGGATTGACTACCAGGATATTGTTGAAATTTTACCTGATGAGACAACAATCAACAGAATAAACTGGATCAATAATTACAGGATTCCTTCGGCGAATATTGCTGAAAGAAGAACAGTTTTTGCATTTAAAGTTAAGCTTGTACCCGGTCCTTATGCGATCGAGCTTACTCCTGTTATGTCAGGACGCGGAACTACATTCAATGTAATCGTTGACGGCCAGCTCGCAGGAAGTGTTGCTACAAGAGACACGGACATTGGGGTCAATGATTATCAAACAGGCGAAAAGCAGAAACTCAGTTCTCTTAACTTAACCGGCAATGACGGCTGGGTTACGGTAAAACTTGAGGTTACGTCAACCCGTGCCGAGTGCGCTGATGGCTACAATGACACCATCGGTATGGGAGCGATTTCATTCATTCCGCTTGATAAGCCGATTTCAGTTGTCGGACTCAAGGATATAACAGAAACAAGCGTATTCAAGGATGGAACATTTGATTTTGTTATTTCTCCGATTATGAGCGACGGCTCTCCGCGCTATTTCCTTGCCGATGATGAAAGAAACACCATTACAGTTTCCGTTGCAGACGGAAGCTCCGTCACGCTTTCCGATATGGTTATGAAGGAGGACGGTCTCCACGGTAAGATTACGGGCGTCCGCAGCGGCGAGGAGGCAATCCTCAACGTAAACGTCACGGTTGACGGAGTTTCAAACCCCATAGAGGTTCCGGTCACGCCGATTGACCTGCCGACCTTTGAATCTACCGAGATTTCTCTTGAACCCCTCCTTCTCGTAGGCGATGAGCTTACACTTGATGTCGTTGCAAAATACAGCGACGGAAGCATCGCTTCGGCAAAGGACATTGTAAACGTGTTCCGAAGCGACAGCGATAAGGTTGAAATCGAAGGCAACAAGCTCATCGTGAAGGCTGAGGGAAATGCACGAATCCTCGTTACCACAACATTAAAGGGAACAGAAAAGTCGATTGACGGCTACATCGACGTTTCGATTATTGCTGAAGGCATTAAGTCGGTTTCTCTTTCTGCCGGCGGAAGCCGATATATCCGCTTGACGGATAAGGAAAACGACACTGTTCCGATGTATATCACGGCGCTCACAAACCTCGGCAACGAGGTTGACATCACGGGTGCTGAGGTTACATATGAAGCACTCAACCCCGAGCTTGCAGAGGTTACGGTTGACGGAACGATCTATCCGAGGGCAGTGGGTGATGCAACCTTCAGGGCAACGCTTGTTTACGAGGGAAAGACCTTCTCTCTTTCCGATACTCTTAAGGTAGTCTGGGGTAAGGATTCTTCAGCTCTTATTACAGATGAGATGAGAGAGAACGCCGCAGAAAACATCAAGACTTACGACTGGGCAGAATCCTCGGTAAGCAATCTCCTGAAAAACGCGGATAAATACGTACCGCTCCTTGATGAGCTTTACGATATGTTCCCGAGTGAGGGTCTCCCGCGTGCATTCGCGATTGGTTATCCGGGCGACCCGTACGCTTACACCTGCCAGTACTGTAACACCAACCTTGAGGCTGAATATGGCTCATATTCATGGGTTGCGGATCCTCTCAAGGACAAGTGGAAAATAAAATGCCCCGCGTGCAGCCGTTCCTTCCCGTCAAACGATTTTGGCTCATTCTACAAACTCGGTCTTAACGACTACGGCGAGTTTGACCGCACGCGTGCGCTTGAGCGTCACCGCGAGCTCTTTATTGATAAGATAACAGAGCTTTATCCGAACGTTACCGAGCCGGGTGAGGACCACAGCGAAAGCTGGTATCAGTACTACGGCTACGGCATCCCGGGCGGATACCTCACAAACACCCTCTACCCTGAGGTCGGTTCAGAAGGTGCAACGGCATTCAAGGGCAGATTCGATCCGGAAATTGAAACAACCGAGCGTTGGAGCGTTGATGACGGCTACGGTTACTTCCCCGGAAGAATCTGGGATGAGAACAAAGGAATCGAAGAGCATTACGGATATATTGCAGTTTACATCCATGCAGGTCTTTTCCGCGCAAATACGGGCGGTAAAGGAACCTTGCACCTTGCGATAAGTGACCTTGCAGATGCGTATTCCTACACGGGCGACCCGAAATACGGAAGACCCGCGGCAATACTCCTCGACAGACTTGCAGACCTTTACCCGGGCTTTGACTTTAATCAGTGGCACCCGAGATACAACTCGTCTCAGGGCGGAACGGGACAGGGTAAAATCATAGGCTCTATCTGGGCTAACCAGGATGCTGCTTATGCAAAAGCCTATGACTATGTCTATGATATGTATGACGACCCGTATGTTCTCGAATATATTCAGAACAAGGGAAAGACGCTTAAGTTCCGTCACGCGAAGGAGACCCCGTCCCAGCTTCGCACGAATATTGAAGACGGTATCCTCCGCGAGATTTTCGAGGCGGTCAAAACCCGCAGAATATGCGGAAACTTCGGATTCCCGCAGTCAACGCTTGCAACTACTGCGGCGGCGATGAACGCGCTTCCCGACACCCAGGAGATGATAGACTACCTCATGGCACCGGGCTTCTCGGAGCATCCCGTTGCAGGTCAGCACGTAAACGAAATGGACGGCCTCGGTTATCACACCGAAATCCTTGCAACGGTTGACTACGACGGTCAGGGTGAAGAGGCTTCGTGGTATAACTACAACCACTTCACGAGCATTTACAGCGTTCAGAAGACGCTTGAGAAGATTACCATATACGACGGTGCAGACTTATTCGAGAATTTCCCGAGATTCAGGAAGATGGCGTATGCATTCTTCCCGCTCACAATGTCGGATTACACGGCGAATATGGGCGACTCGGGTCAGACAATAAACAACAAGCTGGTTATGACAAGCGACCTCGCAATTCAGCTTTACCGCCGCCTCGGAGATGTTCGTTTTGCACAGTATGCGTATATGGCAAACGGAAACTCTGTAAAGGGTATTCGTGAAGATATTTACACAAAGAACCCCGAAGCTATCCAGAAAGACATTCAGGCAGTTATTGACGAGTACGGTGAATTTACCGCAGAAAATGAGATGCTCGGCGGCTACGGCTTCGGAACCATTAAGGACGGCGTAGTATATCGCGACGTAACAAGCAGTACGAAAATCGACAACCGTCGCGGTCTCTGGATGTACTGGGGTATGAACTACCTGCACGGTCATAACTATTCGCTCAATATTGGTATCGACGGTTTCGGCCTCGATATGACGCCTGACCTCGGATACCCGCCGAACACGGAATACACCAGCGAAAACAGGCATTGGGTCCGCGTAACGCTCTCGCACAACACTGTTCAGGTTGATGATGATTTCCAGGACAATTCGAAGGTCAGAGGCAAGACGATGCACTTTGATGACTCGGATGTCGTAAAGCTTATGGATGTTGACGCAAAGAACGCATACGCGCAGACGGATGCTTACCGTCGAAGCGTTGTTATGGTCAATATCGACGACGATAACTCCTACTATGTCGACTTCTTCCGCGTCAAGGGCGGAAACAGCCACGAATACAGCTTCCACGCTCAGTCAGATACCATTGCGGAAACAGCAGGGCTTGACCTTGTCGATATGAGCGAATACGGCTCATACGCAAACGTCTGGAATATGGAAAAAACGGGCGAGCAGGTTGAAGAGGAGTACTTAAGAAAAGGTGTCGGAGACGATCCGTATACCGACACAACCAGCGGTAAGAGATACAAAACAAAGTATCCGGTAAGCTATACCTGGCTTGAAAATGTTCAGCGCGCTTCAGACCCAAAAGATATTTTCGCGGTCGATTGGAATGTTAAGGATTTTGCAAAGAGGATGAATGTTGACGGAACGGGACTTCACCTTCGTGCAACAATGTTTGGAATGGACGACGGCATTGAGAGTAAGATAGCAATTGCCGACGGCTATCCTCCACAGAAAGCGGCAAACAAGGATGTCCCGAAGCTTAAGTATCTCCTTGTAAAGCGCGAGGGAGAAAACCTTGATACACTCTTCTCAACTGTTTACGAGCCGTACAAAAATGAGAGAACGCTTGAGAACATCGAAGAGCTTTCGCTCGCAATCAAGAGCGGTGCACAAGAGGGACTTGACACGGCACGCGCAGTTAAGGTAACTCACGCAGGCGGCGACAGAATTGATTATATCTTCTATGCAACAAACAACGATGTTATCTACACTCTTGATGATAACGGACTTGTGCTTGACTTCAGAGGCTTTGTCGGTGTCTATACAATTCAGAAGGATGCAAACGGAGAATTCAAAAATACATGTCGCTATGTAAATGATGGTGATGTTATTGGTGGTGCGTCTCCCGTAAAGTCGTCCATTGAAGGTCAGATAGCGTCCTTTACTACGGAGCATGCTTTTGAAAACGAGATTACAATGCTTATGATTGACCCGATAAGCTCGGAGGAAGCAGAAAAGCTTGCAGGAAGGTATATCTTCGTAGAAAATGACGGAAAGCTCAATGCTTCTTACAAGATTCAGAGTGCCGAGGTTGTGGGTGACAAGCTGAAGCTTGACATCGGAGACCTCTCGCTCATCCGCGGACTTGTAAACGACCTTGATTTGGATGGCGGATATGTTTACAACATATCAAAGTGGGATAACTGCAGAATACCGCTCAGTTACGAAGAGGAAAATGTTCCTGTTTTCGCGCCTGTTTCAGACGGCGTTGTTTCCGTAGACAGCATGTATACACAGGTGGTGTCTGCAAGCGGTCAGAATGGAACACAAGTGAAGATTGTCGGTCGTGACCTTCCGCGTGGAGCTTCCTTTGACAGCGAAACAAATACATTCAAGTGGAAACCGACAATGACACAGATCGGTGCAAACCACGTATCGCTTACGGCGACAGATGAGTTTGGACGTGAAACAACGGTTCACTTTATTGTTGACGTCTACGGTTCCGTCTCAGGCGGAGGCGGCGGAGATACTCCGTCAACCGACAAGCCCGATGAGCCCGACGAACCGACAGTTGAACCTGATGAACCGAAAGTCGAGCCCGATGAGCCGGGAACAGATGAACCCACAGAGGGCGGCGATGTTGCAGTAGCTGACGGCTTTGTTGACCTTGGTAACCACGCATGGGCAACTGACGCAATCAACTACCTTGCAGATGAGGGAATCATCAAGGGAACAAGCGAGACGACATTCTCACCTGCAAGCAATATCACACGTGCAGACTACGCAATTCTCCTTGTTCGTGCATTTAAGCTTGAAAGCGAAAATGCAGAGAACTTTGCAGACGTAGATGAATCTGACTACTTTGCAGAAGAGCTTGCAGTAGCACGTAACACGGGTATTGTCGGCGGAATCGGTGATAACAAGTACGCACCGAGAAACACAATCACACGTCAGGATATGATGGTAATCCTCTACCGCGCACTCGTAAAGATGGGAATTGAA
>JAFXJK010000072.1 GCA_017532355.1 Oscillospiraceae bacterium
CCTCACCCGACACGCTCCGCGTGCCTCGGGTTCGAAACTCATCCGAGTAAACAAAAAGCACATCGTAAAAATACGATGTGCTTTTTATTTGGCAGGGGCAGAAGGATTCGAACCCTCGGCACGCGGTTTTGGAGACCGCTGCTCTACCAACTGAGCTATACCCCTAAATCATACGACCTTGATATTTTAACATAAAATCGCATAATTTGCAAGTGTAAATTTCAAAAAACTTAAAACTTTTTTCTGCCGATACGCAAAGCGTTCGAAACGACCGTAATCGAGCTCAAAGACATAGCAGCTGCACCGAACATCGGGTTGAGAAGCGGTCCGCCGAGTGCGTAGAGAACGCCTGCCGCTACGGGGATTCCGATAACATTATATGCAAACGCCCAGAAAAGGTTCTGCTTGATGTTTCGCGTGACAAGCTTTGAGATTCTTATAAGCTTCGGGATGTCTCGCAAATCGTTTTTAATAAGAACAACGTCTGAGGTCTCTGCGGCGATGTCCGTTCCGCTTGCAACGGTTACGGAAACGCTTGCGGAGGCAAGAGCCGGAGCGTCGTTGATGCCGTCACCGACCATGCAGACGTGATGTCCTTCGGCAATGAGCTTTTTTATAAATTCGCTCTTTCCTTCGGGGGAGAGACCGCTTTCGACGTTTTCAATTCCGCAAAGCTCTGCGATGGCTTTTGCGGTTTTTTCGTTATCACCGGTTAGCATATATACATCTGTTCCGTTTTTTTGAAGTTCTTTTATGGCGGAAAGAGAGGTTTCTTTCGGTGTATCTGCAACGGCAATTACGCCGAGTGGGGCGATGGCAGTGGAAACGTAAAGCGGAGTTTTGCCGTCCGATGCAAGCTTCTCGCCAAAAGAGAGAATTTCTTCTGAAGTCTTTGCAAAGCTGGCGTTTCCGACATATATCTCCTCGCCGTCAACTACTGCGGAGACACCTTTTCCGACGGCGTAGGCGAAGCTGTCTGCATCGGGAACGGAGATACCGTTTTTCTCTGCGTATGATACGATAGCACGACCGAGAATGTGTTCAGAACCCTTTTCGGCAGACGCGGCAATTGAGAGGAGCTTTTCCTTTTCAATATTACAGAAAACGTCAGTTACCTCGGCCTTTCCCGTCGTAAGTGTGCCTGTCTTGTCAAAAACAACAGTATCAATCTTTGATGCGTGTTCAAGTGCCGCGCCGTTTCTGAAGAGAATTCCGTGCTCGGCAGAGAGACCTGTTCCGACCATTATTGCAACAGGGGTTGCAAGTCCGAGTGCGCAGGGACAGGAGATAACGAGGACGGAGATGAAGACCGAAAGGATAAATGAGAAATCTTTGCCTGCAAGATACCAGCAGAGCGCGGCGATAAAAGCAATCGCGAGAACGCAGGGGACGAATACCCCTGCAACCGCGTCAGCGAGCCTTGCAATAGGTGCTTTTGATGCCTGCGCCTCAGATACGGTGCGGACAATGTTGGCAAGTGTTGTATCTTCGCCGGTGCGCGTAGCGCGGAACGTAATGTATCCTGAGAGGTTTATGCAACCGCCGATGACTTCGTCACCGAGCTTCTTCGGAACAGGAAGGCTTTCACCCGTGATCATTGCCTCATCGGTCTCTGTCTCGCCGGAAACAACAACTCCGTCAACGGGGATTCTTTCACCGGGACGCACCACTACAATATCATCGGGTAAAATCTCTGAAACGGGGAGGGAGACCTCTTCTCCTCCTCGTATCACAGTCGCAAAATCGGGAACGAGGGAGACAAGTTTTTTCACTGCCGCAGAGGTTTTGTTTGTTGCGCGTTTTTCAAGAAACTTTCCGAGTTTGACAAGCGCGATGATCATTGTCGAAGATTCGAAATAAAGGCTGTGTACGGCGTGAGCATCGCCCATGAATACCAGAACTGATGAGTATATACTGTACAAAAGCGCGGCAAGCGTTCCGATTGCTACGAGTGTATCCATATTCGGGCTTCTTTTGAAAAGTGATTTGAAGCCTGATGTGTAGAAGTGAAAACCGCAGACGATTACTGGGAGAGTGAGAACGGCTTCGATAACCACAAGCACTTTTGGCTCTGAAAGCGGCGATGGAAGCGCGAAAAGACCGAGCATCGGGCCCATTGCTACAGTGAAAAGGAGCGCGGCAAAAATGAGAGAAATTATGAGATTTGCCATATCTTTTTTTGCCTTGTTTTTATCCTCGGGTTTATCTTTTAGGAGAGAAGCTTTGTATCCCAAGGAGTTTATGACTTTTATAATTTCTTTTTCGGAGATTATATCTGCGTCATGTATTACAGTTGCGCTCTCGTTTGGGAGATTTGCAACGGCAGATTCAACACCGTGAAGCTTTGAAACGTTAACTTCGACGTTTCTCACGCATACGGCGCAGTGCATACCGCGAACTGATAGAGTTGTTTTGGTAAGATTCATTTGATCACCCTTTGTATAATATTTACAGCTAATGTCTATACTAATTATAAATCAAAAAGAAGGGAAGATGCAAGTTGAATTTAAAAGGAAGCGAAACTCTTATAAATCTTGCGCGTTCTTTTGCAGGCGAGTCGCAGGCAAGAGGAAGATATCATTTCTATGCAGGCAAGATACGCAAAGAAGGACATGAAGCTCTTTATCGTACGATAACCGAAATTGAAAACAACGAGCTCGCTCACAGTAAGGTGTTTATGAATTTTCTCACCGATAATCCTGAACTTGGTTTTAACAATATAGACATCGACGCAGGGTATCCGTATGTTCTCGGCGATGTGCTTACAAACCTCAAAGCGGCGGCTGACGGTGAGCATGATGAGACGGCTGTAATCTATCCGAAGTTTGCGGAAATTGCGAGAAACGAGGGGTTTGCGGAAATAGCAACGGCATACGAGCTGATTGCAAAGGTTGAGGCGGAGCATGAGCAGACGTTCAGAAAAATGATAGAGCATCTCTCAAACGGCACACTTTATAAGCGAAACACTCCGACAAAGTGGAAGTGCGAAAACTGCGGATTTGAATACACGGCAGAAAGCGCAATCGAGATATGTCCTCTCTGCAAACATCCTATCGGATATATGCGAAGCGAGTTATAAAAAACATCCGCCAGGACTGATAGTCCGGGCGGATGTTTTTTATGGAATTAAAGAGTTGAGCCGAAGTCAGTTACGATTGTCTGGCCTGTGATTGCGCGTGACTCATCGGAAGCAAAGAAGAGAAGCATATTTGCGACGTCTTCGGGCATACACGGGGAAACCTTAAGGTCGTTGTGCTACATCATCTGTCCGAAGATGTTCATATCCATATTTTCGGGAGCCATACCTGCGACCATCGGAGTAACGATTGTTCCGGGGCAGATAGCGTTACAACGGACGTTTGTTCCGGCAAAACGGAGAGCCGTGTGACGTGTAATGCCGATTACAGCTGCCTTTGATGCAACATAAGCTGCGCCGCCGCAGCCCATGACACCTGCAACGGATGCGACGTTTACGATAGAGCCGTAACCTGTCTTTGCCATCTCTGCGGTTACTTCGCGTGTCATAGCCATTGTGCCCTTTGTGTTGATGTCGATAACGCGGTTCATATCATCATCAGTAAAGCTGTCGATAGCCTTGAGACCGTTGTCGAGAACGCCTGCGTTGTTGATGAGAATGTCAATCTTGCCAAACTTTGCAAGTGTCTCTTCAACGATTTTCTTTGCGTCTTTTGAAATATCGCTCGGAATGGGGAGAACTTCGCCGCCTTCTGCACGGATTTTTGCGGCGACCTCCTCAAGCTGAGCCTCACGGCGCGCTGTGATGACAACCTTTGCGCCTTCTTTTGCGAACTTTTCTGCAGTAGCGGCGCCAACGCCTGAGTTACCGCCTGTGATGATAGCAACTTTACCTTCTAAACGATTCATTTTTCTAACCTTCCTTTACTTTTTTGAATTTGCTTTGAAGTCGAGATAATTCTGGAGAATCAGTGACGCGGCAACAGAGTCAATTTTGTCGCGACGATTCTTTCCGTGGTGGCCTGTTTCTGAGAGAATTCGGTGAGCATCGACGGTTGTGCATCGCTCATCCCACAAAACAACGGGGAGAGAGGTTCTCTCGCGAAGACGCTTTGCAATTTTCTCACTTTTCTTTGCACGGTCGCCGATGTCTGCGTTCATGTGTTTGGGGTAACCGAGGACGATTTCAGAAACATTTCGTGAGGATATAGCGTCGCAGAGTTCGTTAAAGGCGAGCTCAGGGTTCTTCACAAAAATAGTAAAGCTTTCTCCTGCAAGCATTCCGCTGATATCCGAAAAGGATACGCCTATTCTCTTGTCACCGTAGTCTATGCCGACTGTCCTCATTGACAAAACCTCCGCCTTTGGTTATTATAAAGATAATAACACAAAATGAGGACAAAAACAACATTTGAAATTAACTAAAACTTTTTTCGGATGTTGTTTATCTAAATAATGTAAGCCGAGGTAAAGAGAATGCACAGGGAAGATGTTTACAAAAGAGTTGTTGAATACATAACTGAAAACCAGGAACGCTTTTACCGTCTTGCGTACAGCCACACAAAGCATAGGGAGGCGTCGCTTGATATCGTGCAGAATGCAGTTTGCAAGGCGCTCGAGAAGTATGCGGACATAAGGAATGTTAACAGTATAAACTCATGGTTTTATCGCGTTCTCGTAAATGAAGTTTATGCGTATCTCAACAAATCAAAACGTGAAATTGTGTGTGCTGATGAGGAAATTCCGGTTCAGGTATATCACGAAAAGGCTTATGATAACGAAGATATGAGCGAGCTTATTGATAGGCTTCCCGAGAATATGAAAACAATCATAATTCTCCGATTTTTCGAGGATATGCCGCTCGAGGAGATTTCAAAGGTTACGGGTACTAATGTGAATACTGTAAAAACCCGTCTGTATGGTGCGCTAAAAAAGCTTAAAGTTATGTATGAGGAGGCGGAATAAGTGAAAAGAATTCTTGAAGAGAAAAAGAAATATAACGAAATAGAAATTCCGTCTGAACTCGGAGAAAGAGTTGCTTTGGCGATAGAACAGAGTAAGGTTAAAAAGAAAAAAGGTCTTGCTTTTTACGTAAAGGTGCTTGCCGCACCTGTTGCTGTTTGCGCGGCAATAGGAATAGCAATCGGTATTAGCGGTATCGGGGAAGGTTCACCAATCGAAAATGATGAAGAAATTGCAATGGTTTCCGATACAACAGCGACTGCGGAAATGGCAAAAAGTGCTCGTATGACACCGATGAATGATGTTTATCACGCTACGGCAGGAACTGAGAGAATGAATGAAGAAGTGACAAAAAACAACTCTTCGGTCATATATTCGGGCGAAACATATATTTCGATTTCTCGGGTAGATGAGCAGGGTAAGGTAAGGTATTTAAACTTTACGCAAGTTGATGCTGAGAATGTATCTCTTGAGATGCTCGGGATAGAGGGGTATGACGGAGAAACGCCATTCTATGTAAACTCTGATGATACGGTAGTGGTGATTGTTGACGGAGTGGAAAAAGAAATTGAAATTAAAAGGAAATGATATGAAAATAAATTATCAGCTTATATGTGATAAGCAAATAGAAGAAATGACAAAGGGAGGAAACCGTCCACGTCTTCTCCTGCATAGCTGTTGCGGTCCCTGCAGCAGCTACGTGCTTGAGTATCTCACAAAGTTTTTTGATGTTACGGTGTTTTTTTCAAACTCAAATATATCGCCCAAAGAGGAATTTGATAAAAGGCTTTCGACGCAGCATGAAGTAACCGAAAAACTCAGAACACCGTATCCTGTAAGTCTTGTGGCGGATGAATATGACCACGAAGCTTTTTTAAACAAAGTGTCGGGACTTGAGGGCGAGCCGGAGGGCGGTGCAAGATGTACGGAGTGCTTCAGACTCAGGCTTAATAGAGCTGCACGGTATGCAAAGGAAAACGGCTACGACTGTTTTGCGACAACGCTGTCAGTAAGTCCTCACAAAAACGCGGAAATCTTAAATACGCTCGGAAAAGAGATAGGCGAGCAGTTTGGTATAAGCTTTCTTACTGCCGATTTCAAAAAACGTGAAGGGTATAAGCGCTCGATTGAGTTGTCGCGTGAGCTTGACTTATATCGGCAGGAATATTGCGGTTGTGAATTTTCAATAAAATAAAGCTGTGGCCCTTGCCACAGCTTTATTTCTTTTCAAAGTGTTCACGAAGCTTTTCTAAAGCTCTTTTTTCAATACGACTGACATACGAGCGGGAGATGTTGCATTTCTCTGCAATTTCGTGTTGTGTTTTTGGTATAACGTCGTATAGTCCGTAACGCTGAATGATTATCTCGCGCTCTCTGGGATCAAGAGTCGTGTTTATAAGCTTATAAAGAGTTTCTTCGGTGTCGATGTTTTCTATTCTTTCGAGACGCAGATCGTCGCGGCTGAGTATGTCAATCAGAGAAAGAGAGTTGCCGTCGGCATCTGTGTCGAGGGCGTCTGATAATGACACCTCGGCAGAAAGCTTTTTCGTTGCGCGAAAGTGCATTAGGACTTCGTTTTCGATGCACCTTGCTGCGTATGTGGCAAGTCGGGTGCCTTTACAAGGCTTATATGTGTTAATTGCCTTTATAAGTCCTATTGAGCCTATCGAAATGAGGTCTTCCTGCTCCTGCGGCGTTGTGTAGTATTTTTTTATGACGTGTGCTACAAGGCGAAGATTTCGCTCAATAAGAGTATCGCGGGCATCAATGTCGCCGTTTGCAAAACGCTCGAGGTATTCGCGTTCTTCCTTGGCAGAGAGCGGATTTGGGAAAGAAGAGGCAGAAATGCTCAGGATAAAAAAGAGACAGTTTGCAAGAAGGAGTGCAAGAGAAGGGAGAATTAACATATCGAACACCGCCTTGTGAAGATATATCAAGTTTACTCTCTCGCATAATAAAAATTGCAAGTCCCCTAAAACAAGGGACTTGCAATGAGTTTAGTCTATAAGCGTAACTGCGTGCGCCGAAATGCCTTCGCCGCTGCCTGTGAATCCGAGCTTTTCTTCGGTTGTTGCCTTTACACTTACCTGATTGATTGAAAGGGAAAGAGCTGAAGCGATGTTTATTCTCATTTGCTCAATATACGGTGCAAGTTTCGGTTTCTGCGCAATAACTGTCGCATCAATGTTTGAGACGGTATAACCCTCGTTCTTGATAAGCTCGCCAACGTGTTTCAGAAGAAGAAGGCTGTCTGCGTTAAGAAACTTCGGGTCGTCGGGAGGAAAATGCTTTCCGATGTCTCCGAGTGCGGCAGCGCCAAGGAGTGCATCTGATATAGCGTGGAGGAGAACGTCTGCATCGCTGTGACCGAGAAGTCCTTTTTCGTATGGAATATCAACACCGCCGAGAATCAGTTTTCTTCCATCTACAAGACGGTGAACGTCGTATCCGTGTCCTACTCTCATGTTTTTACCTCCTGTTTAATGCGTTGTAAATTGCTTCTCCGAATATGAGGTCTTCCGGGGTTGTAATTTTAATATTGAAGTAATCGCCGTTTGTTATGATAACGCGCATGCCAAGTGATTCAACCGCGGAGCAATCGTCCGTAATCGGTGTGTTATCGCGCGTTGCCTTTACAAGAGCGGAAGTGATGATGTCGGTATCAAAAATCTGCGGAGTCTGAATACCGAAAAGAGTGTCGCGCGGAACAGTCTTTTTGATAATGCCGCCTTCTGCGTCCTTTATCGTGTCCTTGACGGGAACACCGGGAGCTGCGGCGTTGAAACGGGAAGCCGCGAGAACGGTCTTCTCGATAATTTCTTGAGAAACAAACGGACGTGCCGCATCGTGTATCGCAACGAGATCAAATCGGCCTTTTGCGTGAAGCACGCCGTTGAGAACAGATTCTGTCCGCGTTTTGCCGCCGGGAATGACTGCGGAAACTTTTGTGATGTTATTCTGCCTAACGAGGTTTTTGATATCATCTATCATATCCTCGCGCGTCGGGATGATTATCTCATCGATAAAAGGGGACTTCTGCAATGCCTTGAGTGTAAGAACTATTACAGATGTACCGCAAATCTCGCAAAAAAGCTTGTTGCCGACGGCTTTCATACGTGAAGAGGAGCCTGCGGCGGGGAGTATCGCGACGCACGATTTCCGTCTGTTTTCGTTTTTTGTAACGCGTGGCATATATAAACATCCTTTACCGGTAAAATAAAAAGGCTGTCCTCAATGGACAGCCTAATTGTAACATAAACGGAAGGAGAAATCAAACCTTTAAGCTCTCGAGAAGGATTTTATCGAAAATTTCCTCAAGAGAAGTATATGAAATGCCTTTTGCAACGGCGAGTTCTGAAAGCAGAATCTGGCGTGCGGAATGGAGCATTTTTCGCTCACCTGTAGATATGCCGGTTCTTAAGTCGCGTAGAGCAAGAGATTTGATAACTGCAATCACGTCTTCAAGGACGCCGGTCTTGATTCGTGCGGCGTTTTCGCGATAACGGCGGTTCCAGTTGGAGACGGTGTCAATTTCGATCGAGGGAACGAGGGAAAGAAGCTCATCGGCACGCTCGGCGCTTATAACGTCGCGAATTCCGATATTACCGCTTGAAGCGACAGGAATCATGACAGTCATGTTGTTGGTGGGGAGCTTGAGTGTATAATATTCAATCTCTTTTCCGTCGATAATTCTTGAGGTGATGTTTTCTATTATTCCTGCACCGTGCATAGGATGCACGATTGTGTCGCCGATGTTGTACAATGGGGTTCACTCCCTCACAGGTTTTTCTATGTATATTATACATGAAATAAATGGAAATTTCAAGAAAAATCGACAAAAAATTTTCAGAAATTTTGCTGCCAAAGCGTTGCAATTTCAATAAAAATACATATTTCTGCTTGACATTTTTACAATTATATAGTATTCTATTTTGGAAAGTGATGATGGAGATAAAACCGTTTTGTAAAACTCTAAAGAGAGCCGTGTGTTGCTGGGAGCACGGTGGGTGGGAAGCGGCGTGTCACTCCGGAGCTGCAGAGCCTAAATTTTCTGAGAGTAAGCTCTGTCGGCCTGCGCACCGTTACCTGTGCTTTGAGGATGCCGTCCGGCATCGAAATTGGGTGGTACCGCGAAGGTGTATAGCTTCGCCCCATGTCGTCTGACATGGGGCTTTTTTATTTTCTCAAGATACTTTTTAGGAGGTTTCGGCTATATGGCAAAAGAACTCGAAAAAATTTATAATCCTCACGACGTTGAGGCCCGTCTGTATAAGGAATGGGAAGAAAAAGGATATTTCCATGCGGAAGTGAACGGAGAGAAAAAGCCTTTCACTATCGTAATTCCGCCACCAAATGTTACAGGTCAGCTTCACATGGGACATGCGTTTGATGAAACCTTGCAGGATATTCTCATCAGATATAAGAGAATGCAGGGCTTTGAAGCTTTGTGGGTTCCGGGAACGGACCATGCAGGTATCGCAACGCAGATTAAGGTAGAGGCAGAGCTTCGCGAAAAGGAAGGCCTTACGCGCTATGACCTCGGTCGTGAAAAGTTCCTTGAGCGAGTATGGGACTGGAAGGAAAAATACGGTAGCCGTATAATCAGCCAGCTCAAAAAGATTGGTTGCTCCTGCGATTGGGACAGAGAACGCTTTACAATGGACGAAGGCTGTTCAAAGGCTGTGCGTGAGGTTTTTGTAAACCTTTACGAAAAGGGTTTGATTTACCGCGGTCCGAGAATTATCAACTGGTGCCCGAACTGCATAACCGCTCTTTCAAACGAAGAGGTTGAGCACGCAGAGCACGCAGGCAACTTCTGGCACATCAAGTATCAGATAAAGGGTACGGATGAATATGTTGTCATTGCAACCACCAGACCTGAAACACTCTTCGGAGATACCGCTGTTGCAGTCAATCCGGAAGACGAAAGGTATAAAGACCTTGTCGGAAAGATGCTTCTCCTGCCGCTTACTGACAGAGAGATTCCTGTCATTGCCGACGAGTATGTTGATAAGGAGTTCGGAACAGGCTGTGTTAAGATTACTCCTGCTCACGACCCGAACGACTTTGAGGTAGGCAAGCGCCACGACCTTGAAATCATCAAGGTTATGAATGACGATGCGACTATGAACTCGTATGCAGGAAAATACGAGGGTATGGATCGCTACGAGTGCCGTAAAGCAATGATTAATGACCTTGAAGAGATGGGCCTCCTTGTAAAGGTTGAAGAGCATTCTCACAATGTCGGTCAGTGCTACCGTTGCGGAACAACTATTGAGCCGATTGTTTCCGACCAGTGGTTTGTCAATATGAAGCCTCTTGCAGAAGCTGCAATCAAGGCTGTAAAGAGCAAGGAAACAGAGTTTGTTCCCGAGCGTTTCTCGAAAATCTATATGAACTGGATGGAAAACGTCTATGACTGGTGTATTTCCCGTCAGCTCTGGTGGGGACACAGAATTCCTGCGTTCTACTGTGATGATTGCGGCGAAATGACGGTTTCCAAAGAGGATATTACGGTATGTCCGAAGTGCGGAAAGCCGGTAAGACAGGAAGAGGACGTTCTTGATACTTGGTTCTCGTCCGCGTTGTGGCCGTTCTCTACTCTCGGTTGGCCCGAAAAGACGAAGGAATATGACTACTTCTATCCGACGAGCACTC
>JAFXJK010000008.1 GCA_017532355.1 Oscillospiraceae bacterium
ATGCTCGCTTTTTTGCCTTGAACTTCATCCAAAATTAAGCCTTTCGGGGTGCATACAGTTTTGAATTGAGATATTTTTCGTTTGTAGAAATATAAAAATTCCGGGAATACTGTCGTATTTCCGGAATTTTTTATGCATTACAAGCGGAAAAGAGCCATTCAAAACCAATACTTCCTTGTGTGGCTGCGGCCAAAGAGAAGTCAGCTTGTTTTTTAGTTTACTTTGCCCTCTTCGATGATTTGCTTGTAATAATAAAAGCTCTTTCGCGGAACTCTCTCGAGCGTATCAAAACGAACCTGAACGAGGCCGAACATAAGGTCATAGCCGCTGACATAGCCTTCGTTGGTGTCGAGAATCGACCAATGATAGTAGCCCGTAACAGGTGCACCGGTCTTGAGAACTCGGGCAAGCGAGCGGAGGTTTTCGCGGATATAGCTTATGCGGTAGTCATCCTCAAGCTCTTCCTCGTAATTGCCCCACTTCTTTTTACTGATTCCGTTTTCGGTAATCATAAACTCAACATCGGGGTATTTCTCCCACGCATACATAACAGTATCGAAAAGGCCTGCATTGTTTACCGTAAAACCGTAATCGTCCTTCGGGAGCTTTGCGGCAGCGTTGCGGTAGCAGAACTGGTCATTTTCAAAATACTCGTGCATTGTAGTGCCGTAGTAGTTGATTCCGAGATAGTCTGACGGGATAAAGTTATCGTCGAGCTCTTTCTGATAGCCTTCGGGGAGCTTATCTGCAAAATACGGATAGTCCATAAGACATTCGGGATAATGGCCGAGAAGCATAGCATCCGTGAATATACCCGAATAAAGAGATGTGAATCTCTCTGCGGCATCAATATCCTTCTTGTCCAGCGTGAAGCCGTATGACGGATAAAGGTGAATGGTGAAGCCGATTTTTCCGCCGAGATTCATTTTCTTATAAAGACGTACAACATCGTAATGCGCTAAAATCATTTTGTGGCAAGCCTTTATTGCTTTGTCCATATCCCTCTCGTAAGGCGGGCAGGACTCCCACGCATAACCCGCCAGAACATTGATGTTAGGCTCGTTTACCGTTGACCAGTACGGAACTCTTGTGCCGAATTCCTTAAAGCATGTTTCTGCGTATGCTGTAAACCAGGTTGAAAAATCCGGGTTTAAAACTCCGCCTCGGTCAATAACCCACGCAGGAAGGTCACAATGCCAGAGATCAAAAAACGGAACAATGTCAGCTTCAATAAGCTTATCAATGACATCGGAATAATAATCCAGGCCTGCCTTGCAAACTTCTTCCGGACCATTCGGATAGATGCGTGACCAGGAAATCGAAAAACGGAAGGTCTTTAAGCCGAGCTCCTTCATAAGCTTAATATCTTCGAGATATTTATGATAGAAATCGGCAGCTGCTCCGGTATCAGAGCCACCGCCCGGAAAGCGGTCTGTATAATACTGCCAGGCGTCTTTGCCTTTTCCACCTTCATCACATCCGGCTTCAATCTGAACAGCTGATGAAGCTGCGCCAAACAAAAAATCTTTTGGGAAACTTAAATACATAACGGTACCTCTTTTTTACGTGTTGTTCTGTTCTTTGCATTTCAGTGAAACTCCCTGATGCTGTTTCTCGCTAAACCGCACCAGGGAGATGAGCCGGCGGAAGATATCATCCAAAAGCTCCCACCGGCTTATATAGGGAGAAGAAAAAGCTGAATTTAGTTTAGAGTATATCTGAATATGTTTTTCTTATCTTACTTGATTCTTGCGTATGCTGCCTCGTAGGTTGCAAGCACCTCTTCAAGACCGTACTCATAGCACTTTGCTTCGAGTTCATCGTAAGCTGAGAGCGGAAGCTGGCCGAGAACAATCTTCGTGAGGGTTTCGTTAGTGAACTTTGTAATAACTGAACCTGTGTCGGTCATAATCCTTCGCTCGTCCTCATTGAATGCGATGTAGCTTGCAGCATTGTTCTTATCCTGTCTGTGCTCAAGAACCATCTCACGGTTTTCTCTGATATCTGCAGACTCGGTAGCTTCGATAGCTTCCTTGTCAATGCGCATAAATGTTCCCGGTACACCGAAGCCGTAAAGTGTCTTGACCGGCTCGTTGGAACCGTTTGTGATGTACTGCTTTTTGCCGTCAACAACCTCGAATGTCTCGCCTTCCTTACCCCAGGAAACAAGCTCAACGTTCTCATCTGCATAGAACCAGTCAAGGTACTTTGCAGCGTTTGCAATGCGGTCATGGTCACGTGTGTTGCAGAGGATGTAGCCATACGGGTCAATAGAGTTTCTCATAACGAGGGCGGCACCCTTTTCTGCGTTTGCAACCGGAGGAACCATAGCTGCGAAGCGTCCTTCTTCGTTATTATCCTTGAAGATAGAGTTGAAGAAGTCGATACGTGTCTGGTATTCAGGAGTCATGAAGCCGCGGTTTGTGCTGATAAGCTGCTGCCATTCTGCTGCCTTGATTGTAGCGAAGTCCGGGTTAACAAGACCTTCCTCAACCATCTTGAGCATAAATACGAGGTATTCCTTCATAGCAGGGTCAAGGGGAGCATACTTCCACTTGCCTTCAGCTTCGTTGTAGTAGAAGCCGGTACCGTTCCAGTTCTTATCCCAGCTCGGAGCCTGAACTGTGAGGTTGTGAGCAAGTCCGCTTCTCATGCAGAGCGGATAGGAATCGGGGTAGAGCTTCTTAAGCTCCTTACATACTTCGTAGAGTTCATCGAATGTTTCAGGAGCTTTGAGATTGTGCTTATCGAAGATGTCCTTACGGTACATCCAGCACATAACGCCTTCCGTTGTGTCACGACCCATAAGGGGTGAATAGTAAATCTTACCGTCAGCAGACTTACGTGTCTGGATGAAGTTTGCATAGTCGTTTTCGGAGAGGGAGTCTACCCACTTGTTGTAGTTCGGCATATAGTCCGAAACTGCCTCAAACGAGATAGCAGAGCCTTCTGCCGCACGGGAGTCACCCTTTGACTTGGAGTCAAACGGTACTGTATCCGGGAGAGTTTCGGGGTCTGCGAACATAACTGAATACTTTGTGCCGAGTTCAGAGTTCGGAATCGGGTTAAATTCGACTGTTGCGCCAACGTTTTCTCTTATGTAATCTATTACCTTCCAGCTGTCCTGATACGGCCAGCTTGCGTCGGAATAGAATACAACCTTGATTACGTCATCCTTTGTGAGCGGATCGGTATCAGACTCAATCTTTTCAACGTCGCCGCGTCCTCTTCCGCCTGTACATGCGACAAGAGAAAGGAGCATTATTGTTGCGAGAAGCAATGCAAGAAGTCTTTTTTTCATTTTCATTTTCCTCCTTAATATAAATTTATAAATGGTATTATATAACCGCACATACGGTAATATACAGAATGAGTTTTTATCAGACAACTTAACGGAAACAGTCTCCGTCGGATGCCTTTTGAAAAGCAGCCGGTGGGGGGTATCATCCTGAATCTCCCACCGGCTTATATAGGGAGAAGAAAGTATGCTAAAATTAAGTTTTCTTTTCGGGAGTCTTGTTATTTGCCCTCTCCCAAGCCTTCCCTGTGTAAGGGAAGGTGGCAAAACCGTAGGTTTTGACGGAAGGGTTGTGAGGATAACGACAACCCCTCAGTCAGCTTCGCTGACAGCTCCCCTTACACAGTGGAGCCTTTTTTGTCGATCTTACATTATTTAATGTAGTCGAGGACTCGCTTGAGAAGTACTGCGACTTCTGCGCGTGTTGTAAAGTCACTTCCTGCAAGACTCTCGCCCTTACCGTTGACAAGGCCTGCTTCTACAAGTGCCTTTACTGCGTCCTGAGCATAGTCTGCTACATCTGCGTAGTCAGCAAATGCTTCTACCTCTATGCC
>JAFXJK010000009.1 GCA_017532355.1 Oscillospiraceae bacterium
CACCCCGAAAGGCTTAATTTTGGATGAAGTTCAAGGCAAAAAAGCGAGCATAACCTGACGGTTAGCTCGCTTTTTTAACGAAGAAATTCGCCAAAAGGATGTTTTTCGGGGCAAAACTGCCTTATGTGGCTGTGGCCTTGCAAGTGCTTTTTTATTTTTCCTTCCTCATTTTTGTATATTTCATAGGCGCCATACCCGTATGCTTTTTAAACGCACGCGAGAAGTCGTAGATGCTCGTATATCCGAGCGATTGCGCAACATCGGAAATACTTCCGAAATCGCTTCGGAGCATTTCTTTTGCTTTTTTGATTCGAATCCCCTGTATATATGTCATCGGCGAAATACCGAAAATGTCCGTAAAAAGCTTTCTGAAATAGACGGTGGACAGTCCGCAAATGCCTGCAAGCGTCTCATTCGTGAGCCTCTCATTATAGTGCTTCGCGATATACTCAACAGCAGGCAAGATTTTCTTCTGCTTCGCGTTTGTTGAGTATTTCTTTTCCGACGAGCTTATCAGCTTGAGTATTATTGAATAACAGTCGCGGATGCTCTCGATTTCATACATCGGTTTCTTTATCAGTTGCTTATACTCAACCTCTCGGAACATATTGAGAATCTTTTCTCCGTCCTTAACGGGAAAATGGAGAAGCTCCTCACAGGTAAGGTCACTTTCAAACTCGATAATCGCGCAGTGCGCCGATTCAATGCACACCCACTCGTACGAACAGCCTTTTGGCAGAATTATGATATTATCTTTGTTTGTTATAATCTTTCTGCCGTTAGAGGTATAGACCGTTTCCCCTTCATCTTTTATGATAATCGCCCAGTTGCCGCGATTTTCTCTTCTTGCTCTGGTGTTTTTTTCGGTATGGATTGTCGTCGCTGCGGCAAAAACGCGCTTTATAATCAGTTTTGATAAAACATCCATCTCCATCGGTCTCACCTCCTTCTTTAAAAATAATACACATTTTTCTGTTTGTCAATAATTTTTTTGTTTTTTTAGTATCATATTTGTTAAAAGTATCACATTTCACATTTACATTGATTTTGCGCCTGCTATAATTAAACTGTAAGATTATTCACAACGGAGATATTTTGTATGAAGAGATTAAAAATCGGACAAATTGGCATCGGGCACAACCACGCAGGCGCAAAACCGCTTGCGATAAAAAAGTTCCCGGAGATGTTTGAGCTCGTGGGATATTCAGAAGATAACGAGCGCTGGGTTGAAAAACGCGGCGGTATGGAGTGGTACGAGGGCGTGCCGCGAATGAGCACCGACGAGCTTATTGAAAAGTGCGATGCCCTTATGATTGAGACGGATGTGTGGGATCTCACGAAAACCGCGCAGAAGTGCATAGATGCAGGCAAGCACATACACATGGACAAACCGGGCAGCGGAACGCTTGAGGAATACAAACACCTTCTCGACTCCGCAAAGGAAAAGAACCTCATCGTCCAGCTCGCTTACATGTACCGTTACAATCCTGCCGTTATGAAATGCTTTGAGCTTATACGTGAGGGCAAGCTCGGCGAGATTTACTCCATAAACGCTGAAATGAGCACGTTTCATCCCGAAGATTACAGACGTTGGCTTCAAAACTTCGGCGGCGGCATTATGTATATCCTCGGATGCCACCTCATCGACCTCATAGTTTATCTTCTCGGCAAGCCCGATAAGATACATACATTTCTCAAGCAGACAGGGCTTGACGGCATCCGCTTTGACGATAACAACTTGGCCGTTCTCGAATATGAAAAGGCTCTCGCGAGAGTCTTTGTCTCCTCGGTTGAGGTCAACGGCTTCGGCAGACGCCAGTTTATGGTTTCGGGAAGTCGCGGCACCGTCAACATCTGCCCGATAGAGCGACCGCTCACGATGACGTATTCCGATACGGCTATCGCAGACTCGACCTACGAGGACAGGAAAATCTTCTACGAATTTGAGGATAACACGGCAGACGGCAGATACGACGAGATGATGAAGGATTTTTACCACTACGTTATGGGTACAAAGGAAAACCCGTTCTCATACGAGCATGAATATCTCGTTCAGGAGGTTCTCGACGAAGTAGTCGGTGGTGTCAAATTTTATGGCAAGAATATTGATTAAAAACGGGCGTGTCTGGGACGGTGAAAAGTTTTTCTTCTCCGACGTTCTCATCCTCTCCGACAAGATAGCCGAAATAGCAGAGAATATCGACGATAGTCTCGCAGAATTTGTTTACGACGCATCGGGAAAGATTGTTTCCTGCGGACTTGTTGACGCGCATATGCACATTCGGGGAATTTCCCCCGACCTCGGAGTTCAGCCTGAAGTTGCGTGTATGCCGTTTGGCGTCACATCGGTCGTTGATGCTTCGGCAACATACGGAAGCCGCACAATTCTCGACAACGCACTTATAAACGGACTTGTGTTTGTCGCCTGCCGGCTTGAAAACAACAGAGCATATTTTGAGAATACCGGGAAGATGCTTTCAGAATACGGCGAGTATGTAGCAGGCGTTAAGCTCTTTTTTGACACCGAGGGCGCAGATGTGCGCGATGCAACTGCGCTTTGTGACGTTATCGACTTTGCAGAGCGACGCAATCTTCGGGTTATGGTTCACTCCTCAAATTCTCCGATTCCTATTCCGGAGCTTCTCTCACACCTTCGACCGGGAGATATATTCACTCACGCGTACCACGGCGGAACGAACAACTCCTCCGAGGATGACTTTGAATGTATTTTTGAAGCAAAGAAGCGCGGCGTCATAATAGATGCAGGGCTCGCAGGACATATACATACAGACTTCAGAGTTTTCAGGGATGCAATCTCAAAGGGAGCAATCCCCGATATCATAAGCACTGATCTTACTATCCGGAGCTCATACAAGCGCGGTGGCAAATACGGAATGACGATGTGCATGAACATTGCGCGACACCTCGGCATGAGCGAGGAGGATATCTTCCGTGCCGTAACGTCGAATCCGGCAAAAGCTCTCTCTAAGGAAGATGAGTGGGGATATCTCAAAGTCGGCAGGCGTGCAGATGTCGCGATCTTTGAGCTTACCGATGAGAGCACCGACGCGACCTTTGACCTTACGGACAAGACAGGTAATCACATTTTCTCCGATGTCGGATACAGATGCATTCTGACCGTTGCATCAGGAGAAGTTGTATACAGACGTTGAAGAAAGGAAGTAGAATAATGAAAAAAGTTGCATTTATTACGGGTGGTGGCGGCTACATCGGCAGTCAAACCGCTGTGACACTCGCGAAGGCAGGGTATGCAATCGCAGTCTGCGACATAAACGCAGACGCAATAAACAGAACTGTCGAAAGGATACGTGAAATCGGCGGCGAGGCTCGCGGATACACCTTTGACATCACAAACTCACGAGACGTTGACCGCACGGTCGATGATATTGTCCGCGATTTCGGTCGTCTTGACATTCTCGTTCACGTTGCAGGCGGAAGCTCACGTCTTGCAGGCCCGAACTCTTACCACCCTCTCATTGAGCAGGAGGATCACGTCATCGATACTGTTCTCAAGGTCAATCTCTACGGTGCGTTCTATGCAGACCGTGCGGCGGCAAGAGTTATGGTAAAGCAGGGCGAGGGCGGAAAGATTATAAACTTCTCCTCTGCGGTCGGCCTCAACGGCCTTGCAAACTGCTGTGATTACGCAGCATCAAAGGGCGGAGTAATATCCCTTACCAAATCGCTGGCAAAAGAACTCGGTCAGTATAAGATAAACGTAAACTCCGTAGCACCGGGCGTTGTTCAGAGGCCCGGTGAAGACGGTGATCCCGAAAGAACATTGGGGACAAATTTCCTGGGCGAAAAATGCGTAGCAGAGGATATTGCAAATCTTGTAGAATTTTTAGCCTCAGATAAGGCAAGGTTTATCACAGGACAGGTTTACGTCTGCGACGGCGGACGTTCATTAGCTATGAAAGGAACTGATTAATCATGAAAGCAATGCTCATTGACGATAACAAAAATTTCGTGTGGTCGGACGTGGAAAATCCCACCCCTAAGGCAGACGAAATCCTCATAAAAATCGAAGCCGCGGCAATAAACCGCGCAGACCTCTTGCAGAAAAACGGCACGTACCCCTCTCCTAAAGGCTGGCCGCAATGGCCGGGACTTGAAGTTGCAGGTACTGTAGCCGGAATGGGTGCTGATGCCGAAGCAAGCGGCAAGTTTAAGATTGGCGACCGTGTTTGCGCACTTCTCGGCGGCGGAGGATACTCCGAGTACGTCTGCGCACCGTACGGTATGGTTATGCCTATGCCGAAGAACTTAAGCTTTGAAGAGGCTTCCGCGCTTCCCGAAGCATACGCAACCTCATACCTCAATCTCTTCTGGGAAGGGCACCTCAAGGAAGGACAGACGGCTTTCATCCCTGCAGGCGCAAGCGGACTTGCATCCGTTGCTATCCCGATGGCAAAGGCTTTCGGCGCTCGTGTTATCACCTCTGTTCTTTCAGATGAAATCGCAGAGAAAATCAAATGGCTCGGCGCGGATGTCATAATCAACTCCACCACGCAGTGTGTTGAGGACATCCTCGCAGAAGAGGAAAAGAACGGAACACCTGTAAACGTCGCAATGGACTGCCTTTCGGGTGAAACGCTCGGCAAGAGCCTTCCGTTTATGGCAGACGGCGGATACTGGATTGTTATCTCCACCCTTGCAGGAATTGAAACAAACGTTCTTCTCCGTCCGCTTCTCACAAAGAGCCTTCACCTCGTAGGAAGTATGCTCAGAAAGCGTTCATCCGAAGAAAAGGGTCGCATCCTCGGAGAGCTTGTCGAGAGAGTATGGCCGAAGATTGAAAGCGGCGAGATGCGCCCCTCTATCTTCAAGGTCTTCCCGATTGAGCAGGCAGAAGAGGCAATCGCTGTCCTCCAGCGCAACGAGCATATCGGAAAAATAGTTCTGAAGGTATCCCATGAATAAGAAAAAACCGATTATCATAGCCTTTGTTGTTATGCTCCTTTGGGGTCTCCTCTTCCCCCTGGTCAAGCTTGGCTTTTCGGCGTATGACGTCTCCTCGACGGGCGATATTCTCTTCTTCGCAGGAGTGCGCTTTACCGTGTGTGGCGCGGTCATCTGCCTGTTTTCTCTGATAACAAACAGAGCCTCCTACAAAGCTGTTCCGACTTCTGTCGGATATATTCTCCTGTCGGGGCTTTTTGCGATAATTCTTCACTACGCATTCACCTATCTCGGTCTTGACCTTACGGGAAGCTCATCGAAAACCGCCATCTTAAAACAGATAGGAGCTCTTATCTACGTCTGCTTCTCGTTTGTTTTCTTTAAAAGCGACAAACCGACAGTTGCAAAAATTCTCGGCGCACTCCTCGGCTTTGCCGGAGTTTGCGCGATTAACTTTGACGGCAACAGAGTCGAATTCGGTGTTGGGGATTGGCTCATTATCGCCGCGTCTTTCTGCACCGTTGCATCAAACATTGTCAGCAAAAAAGCGCTTGCAAAGGTTTCCCCCGTCACCATGACGGGCGTCTCCCAGCTTTTCGGAGGACTTGTTCTTCTTGTAGTCGGACGTGCGCTCGGCGGAAGTATGACATTTGCACTTAACACGTCCTATATTATGGTTTCCATCTGCATTGCATCCATTGTAAGCTACTGTTTGTGGTTTACTGTCGTAAAGTACGGTGCGCTCTCAAACCTCTTTATCATCAAGTTTGCAGAGCCTGCCTTTGCCTGTGTTTTCGGATGGCTTATTCACGGTGAGGACATTCTTAAAGTTCAGTATCTTCTCGCGTTTCTGCTCATTTCGGCAGGCATATTCATAGCAAACAAAGTTAAAAAAACCGAAAAGCCTTAGGCTTTTCGGTTTTTTATTACATCTGTTCGAGGAACTTGTACTGCGCGCGGTAGAGCTCGGCGTATCTGCCGTCGCGTTCGATAAGCTCGTCATGAGTTCCCGCTTCTGCAACTCCGCGGTCTGCAATATACATAATGCGTGAGCTGTTCTTGATAGTCGAGAGACGGTGGGCGATGATGAACGAGGTTCTTCCCTCGAGAAGCTTCTCAAGACCTCTCTGGAGAACTTTCTCCGTTTCTGTATCAATGCTCGATGTCGCCTCGTCGAGGATGAGAATCTTGGGGTCAGCAATAAGCGTTCTCGCAAACGCAATAAGCTGCTTCTGACCTACGGAAAGAGAAGCTCCTCCTTCTGTAACCTGCGTATTATATCCGTCAGGAAACTCCATAATAAAGTCGTGGGCACAGACGGTTTTTGCCGCCTCGATTATTTCCTCATCCGTTGCATCAAGGCGACCGTAACGGATGTTATCGGCAATCGTCCCGGTGAAAAGAACACTGTCCTGAAGCATTATTCCCATCTGCGAGCGAAGGCTCTTTTTCGTCGCAAACTTTATATCGCGGCCGTCAACGGTTATCTGTCCGTCCTGAATATCATAGAATCTTGAAAGAAGGTTTATCACCGTCGACTTTCCTGCCCCCGTCGGACCGACAAGCGCGATTGACTCGCCTGCACGCACATCAAAGCTTACGTTTTCAAGAACATTTGGCGCGCCCTTTTCGTATGCGAAGGTAACGTTTTTAAAGCTGATATCGCCTTTTACATCTTTCATTTCGTATGCGTCCGGATAATCCTCAATTACGACAGGCTCTTCCATCATCTCGAAGATTCGCTCAAGGTACGCGCCGCAGTTTACTATATCGTTATATATAGTAGTAAGACCGATTATAGGGTTCCAGAACTGGCTTATGTATGACGCAAATGCAACAACAACTCCGACAGTCATTGTGTTTGCTCCTATCGCGCGAGCTCCGACGTAATACACAATCGCGAGAACAACCGTAGAAAGAATCGCCGTGAAGCGCGGTGTCAGCTGTCCGATTGCCGTTGACTTCATCCAGTAGCTCTTTGTCTCTCCGCAGAGACCGTCGAATATTTCCGCATTTTTCTCCTCACGTGCAAACGACTGCGTAATTTTCATTCCCGAGATACTCTCCTGAATATACGCGTTCATATTGCTCTGCTTTGTGGAGTAATTCTGCCAGGCGCGGCGATGATACTTTCTTACGACAAGAAGTACAACAAGGAATATCGGAAGCCCTGCAAGGCAGATGAGCGTAAACTTCACGTCAAGCGCGAGCATAAATCCGATAATTCCAAAGAGAGTGAATACGTTTGCTATCATATCGAGAAATCCGCCGGAAAGAAGACCTGCGATTGAATTTATGTAGTTTACGACACGGACGAGAATCTTCCCATGCGGTCTGGAATCGAAGAAAGAAAACGGTAGCTTCTGCAGATGCTCGAAGAGGTCGTGGCGGATATCCTTTATTATATCCATTCCCATCTTGTTTGCAAAAATCGAGCGATAACGAAGATAAAGAGCCGTTATGATATTTGCTCCGATAAGAACACCGCCAAGAATGAAGAGAAGCGTGTAATTTTTCTCAGGCAGGCACTTGTCAAGGGCGATTCCGATGAGGTACGGCGGCAAGAGACCGAGAACTGAAACGAGAAGCATACTGAGAACGCAAAGCACGAGCTTTCCGGCATACGGAGAGACATACTTTTTCATCATCGCAAAGTACGAGAAGTTTACGCCCTCACGAAGTTCTTCGTCTTTGTCGTATCTGTTAACTGCCATATTGCTCACCCCTCTCTCCAAACAACGAGATTTGCGCAGGATGCTCAATGACCTGGCTCGGCATACGGTTAAAGTCGCCGAACTGGTGGTCGAAAATTCCCTTGTAATATCCGTTTAAAGACATAAGCTTTTCGTGATTTCCCCACTCTACGATATTTCCGTGGTTGAGAACGAGAATGAGGTCTGCATTTCTTACTGAAGAGATTCGGTGGGCGATTATTATCTTCGTTCTGAGCGTTCCCTTAAGATTCTCCTGAATTCCGAATTCTGTTTCCATATCAAGAGCGCTCGTCGTATCGTCAAGGATGAGGATAGACGGGTTTTTGAGGAGTGCACGTGCAAGCGAAATTCTCTGGCGCTGTCCGCCCGAAAGCCCTGTTCCGCGCTCGCCGACCATCGTATCATAGCCGTCGGAAAGCTTTGAAATGAAGCCGTGGGCATCGGCAATGCGCGCGACACGCTCAACGTCCTCATACGTTGCATTCGGCGCGCCGTAGGCGATGTTGTTCTTTATCGTATCCGAGAAGAGGAAAACGTCCTGCATCGCACTTGCAATATTGCCTCTGACAGTCTTGAGGTCAATATTTCGGATATTTACATCGTCTATGTAAACCGCCCCTTGCGTTGCATCATAAAAACGCGAGATGAGGTTTATTATCGTCGATTTTCCCGAACCAGTCGGGCCGACAATCGCAAGCGTTTGCCCCGGCTCAACCGTGAAGTTTAAATCGCGGAGAACACGGTCACTACCGTAAGCAAAGCTTACGTTCTTAAACTGAATTTTTCCGACAATCCCCGTATCACGCTTTTTGACATCGCGATTTGCTATAAGAGGCTCTTCTTCCTCAAGAGCGCGGATTTTTGCCGTACTTGCGCCAAACTGCTGGTACTGATTTATAAGTCCGCCGAGGCTTGCCATAGGTGCAGTTATGCACCAAAGAGACCCGTTTACCACAGTAAACTGCGCCACCGTAATTTTCCCCTGTATGAGAAGCACTCCGCCAAAGACTATGAATATAACATATACCATAATCACAAAAAGGTGCATCAGCGGATAATACCTTACCCAGGTATAGACGTGGCGCATAAACGAGTTTTTGTATTCCTCGTTTTTCTTGTCAAACTTCTCCTGCTCATACTCTTCTCTCGCGTACGCCTTAACAACGCGGTTTCCCGAGATATTCTCCGCAACAACCGTGTTGAGCTCGGCGTTGCTCTCGCGCATTGCGACAAAATCCTTCTTTATCGTTTTCGCAAGCTTATACGCAAAGAAACCTATAAACGGACCTACGGAGAAAAGCGAAAGCGCAAGATAAACTCCCGAGCTTCCCGAGCGTGCGATAATCACAAATCCTATTATAATGGAAATAAAATAATCCATAAGCGTTGGAAACGTCTGCGAGATTACGATGCGGATGGCATCCGCATCCATCGTAAGGCGGCTCATTATATCGCCCTTCTGAGTGCGGTCATAGTAGGTGCAGTCAAGCGTCTGAAGCTTTTTGTATATGTTGTTACGGACGTCTTTTATAACGCCCTGAGAAATATCCTCGCAAAGGAGACTTCTTCCGTAAAAAACAAGAGTCTTGATGACCTCAGCCAGCACAAGCACGCCGAGATACATCACAAGCTTCGTCATTTCTCCGCCGTTTGTAATTTCATCAACAACGAGGCCGATAATGACGGGGAGTGCGAAAATTCCGAGAACGTACATCGGAGTGAAAATTCCCGCAAAAGTGAGCTTTGTACGGTATCTTTTAACATACCCCCAAAGCCATTTTAAAGCGTTCATAAAAAACACCTCGTTTCCGATTTCGCGACCATTTTAGCACCTTTTAATTTAAAATACAAGTCCTTTTTTCATTTTTCTCAAAAGAATTTTTTATGTAATGTTTAATTTGCAAAATTCGCTTTATTTTTCAGCAGTTTTATTGTATTATAATCTCAGAGGATCCCTTTCGCAACCTTTGGTTGCGAAAATTAAATACACAAGTTGCTTGATATGTATCGCTGTCTTTGGTATCATATCTTGTATGCTATAAATGTTTTAGTCGGAAGGTGGTCACTTAAATGACAATCGGCGAAAAAATATCAAAGCTCCGTCAAAGGCTCGATATGAGTCAGGAGCAGCTTGCGGAAAAAATTTCCGTTTCAAGACAGTCTGTTTCAAAATGGGAAATGGATCAGGCTCTCCCCCAGATAGACAAGGTTATTCTTTTGTGCGAACTCTTCGGTATTTCTACAGACGCGCTTCTTTCGGACAAGGTTGCTATCTTCCCCGAAAAGAAGACGGCGAATAAGTACTTCGGAACAGACGGATTCCGCGGTGAAGCAAACACCACGCTTACCTCTATGCAGGCATATCGCGTAGGCCGTTTTCTCGGATGGTACTATTCCTCCGAGCTCTCAGGATGTCAGAAGCCGGGATATCGCCCGAAAATCGTCATCGGCAAAGATACCCGCCGTTCAAGCTATATGCTCGAATATTCAATCGTTGCAGGTATCACCGCATCGGGAGCGGACGCATATATGCTCCACGTTACGACAACTCCGAGCGTTTCGTACGTCACCCGTCAGGATGAGTTTGACTGCGGAATCATGATTACCGCATCTCACAACCCGTTTTTTGACAACGGAATAAAAGTTATAAACAAATACGGTGAAAAGCTCGACGACAAGACGACCGCTTTCATTGAGGCCTACATTGACGGCAACCTCGACGCTCTCGGAGTTCTCGGTGAAGATCTTCCGCTTGCTCGCCGCGACAAAATCGGCTGTATTGTTGATTACTCTTCGGGCAGAAACAGATATGTAGGATATCTTATCTCCCTTGCTTCAAATTCATACAAGGACCTCAAAATCGGTCTCGACTGCGCAAACGGCGCATCGTGGATGATTGCAAAGTCCGTTTTCGGCGCGCTCGGCGCTCAGGTTTCCGTTATCGGTGCGTCCCCTGACGGTCTTAACGTAAACGAGGGCTGTGGCTCTACGCACATTGAAAAGCTCCAGGCTCTCGTCCGCGAACAGCACCTTGATCTCGGATTTGCCTTTGACGGTGATGCTGACAGATGTATCGCTGTTGACGAGCACGGTAACGTAATCGACGGTGACGCTATGCTCTATATCCTCGGCAACCGCTTAAAGAAGCGCGGTATGCTCACAGGAGATACAGTCGTCGCTACCATTATGTCAAACAGCGGTCTTACTCAGAGCCTCCGGGAAATCGGCATCGGATGCAAACACACCGCTGTCGGCGACCGTTTTGTCTATGAATGTATGCAGAAGGAGGGCTATACTCTCGGCGGTGAACAGTCCGGACACATCATCCTCAAGAAGTACGCCACAACGGGTGACGGCATCCTTACTGCAATTATGCTTACGGAAGAAGTCTGCGATTCCAAGCTCTCACTTTCTTCTCTCGCAGAACCGCTCTTCCTTTATCCTCAGTACATGCAGAATCTCCGCGTAAAGGATAAGGCGGCAGTTCTTGCAGATCCGGCTGTCAAGGACGCACTTGCAAAGGTCAACAGCCTTATCGACGGTCGCGGACGTGCTCTTCTCAGGCCGTCAGGCACAGAGCCGTGCATCAGAATTATGATTGAAAGCGAATCGACCGAGAAATGCATTGAATACACAAAAATCATTGCTGACGCTATCATAGCAGGAGGACACGAAGAATGAGAAAAGAAGTTCTGACGAGCGAGCTTTTTGAATGTCACGTCCCCTATCTCTCGGACTTCTTTGCAGCATATAAATATCCGTGGGAGATGCTCCCGAACATCTCCGCTCATATCAAAAAGCTCATTTCCGACGGTGCGCTCGAAGGCTTTACCCAAATATCAGACGGCGTTTTCGTCGGCGAGAATGTAAAGATTTACCCGACAGCAACCATTGAAGGACTTGCCATAATCGGAAGCGGCACGGAAATCCGCCCGGGTGCCTTCCTTCGCGGCAATATCATTACGGGTGAGGGGTGCGTTATCGGCAACTCCTCCGAGCTCAAAAACGCCGTTCTTCTCGACGGTGTTCAGGTTCCCCATTACAACTACGTCGGCGATTCCATCCTCGGAAACCGTGCGCACATGGGTGCAGGAAGCATCTGCTCAAACCTCAAGACGGACAAGAAGAATATCGTCATCCACGGCGATGAAGAAATCGAGACAGGTCTTCGCAAAATCGGCGCAATCCTCGCCGACGGCGCGGACATCGGATGCGGATGCGTCTTAAATCCCGGTACCGTTATCGGGCGCAACACCTCTGCCTACCCCCTTAACGCACTCCGCGGTGTTTTCCCTGCAGGCTGTATAATAAAGTCGCAGAGTGATATAGTTAAACGAAGGGTTTAGCAACTCCTTTTATTTTTCATGCAAAAAGAGAGTGGTGAAAGGCCACAGCCACATAAGGCAGTTTTGCCCCGAAAAACATCCTTTTGGCGAATTTCTTCGTTAAAAAAGCGAGCTAACCGTCAGGTTATGCTCGCTTTTTTGCCTTGAACTTCATCCAAAATTAAGCCTTTCGGGGTGC
>JAFXJK010000073.1 GCA_017532355.1 Oscillospiraceae bacterium
AAAGCCTTCCCCTTGAGGGGAAGGTGGGTTTTGCGAAGCAAAACTCGGATGAGGTGGAATCGTAGGGAATGCATTTATGCATTCCGAAACGGAAAGGATGAATCCCTCCACCACCTATCGGTGGTCTCCCTCCCGCGAGGTGTGGGAGGCTCATTACGGGAGGAGAGATCCACTCCCCTACAAATGTCGTTCCTGCTGCAACTTTCGTCGGCGCGTTGCGGAGGGGTGTGGGGAGGTTTCCTTCGCCGTACGGGAGTGCGGCGGCGAGTTCTCCCCACAGGCGTTTTTGTTTCTTTTGTCGCGACAAAAGAAAGCCCGTCCGGCAGGACATACAAAATCAGTTAAACGAAAAAGTCGCATCGCCACAGGGCGACGGTAGAATATGAAAAAACCCTACCGTTGTGGTAGGGCATAGGTTTCTTATGTTATATAATGTTTCCGTTTCCGCCGTCGCGGACAATATCGCGCCAGTCCATATCGCCTCTGGCAAGACCGAGAACAAGAACCTCGGCTGTCGCGATGTTCGTTGCAACGGGGATGTTGTGCGAGTCACAGAGGTTCAGAACCGACGAAACGTCAGGCTCGTGCGGACGCGCGGCAATAGGGTCGCGGAAGAAGAGCATCATATCAATCTCGTTGTATGCGATTCTCGCGCCAATCTGCTGAACGCCGCCCTGTGCTCCCGAGAGAAACGCGTGGACGTTAAGTCCCGTGGCCTCAGACACGAGCTTTGCGGTAGTGGCGGTGCCGCAGAGAGAGTGCTTCTCGAGCACGCTCTTGTATGCCGTGCAGAACTGAATCATAAGTTCCTTCTTTTTGTCATGAGCTATAAGTGCTATGTTCATAATTTATTCCTCGGAAACTATATCTTTTTTGATATCTTCATAATCGGTATGCTCTCTCCGCAGATACGGCGCGCAATGTTGCGGTAGGCCTTTGCGGCAGGTGAGCGGAGATTTGAGAAAAGGAGACGTCCGCGGTTCGCGGATTCGATAACGTTTTTGTCCTCGGGGACTACGCCGAGAAGCTGGGTGCTCGTTTTGTCAATCGCCTCGTCGATATTGAGAGATGCAAGGCGACGGATGAGCGACGGCCTTACGCGGTTGACGACCAGGCGGATATCCGAAATCCCTCTCGCGCGGAGAGACGCGCGCGTGAGCTGGGCATCGCGGAGCGAAACCGTGTCGGGAGTGGTGACGATAATCGCCGCGTCTGCGGCTTCTGCCGCGAGGCGGAAGCCAAAGTCAAGCCCTGCAGGACAGTCGATAATAACGAAATCGCAGTCGCGCTTTATCTCCTCAACGAGCGCGGCAAGCTCTTCGGGCGTGGTCTCATGCCCTGCATCCTCGCCGAGAGGAGAGGAAAGAAGACGAAGGTTTTCAACAAGGGGATGTGCGAGAAGCGCAGACGAGAGAGAGGTCGCGCCCGAGATTACATCCGTAAAGTCAAAAAGCGAGAGATCGGAAACACCGAGAACGATGTCCATATTTCGAAGGCCGACATCCGCATCTATAACGACAACGCGTTTGCCGAGCGCCGCAAGGCAGCACGCAAGCCCCGATGCGACGGATGTTTTTCCCGTTCCGCCCTTTCCGGACGCAACGCAAATTGCACGAGACATATAAACTCTCTCCTTCCCTTGCCATTTATAATAATTATACAATAATTAAACAGATTTGTAAATTATTTTATTCACTTTTTTGGCGTTAAAAAGTAAAACACACCCGTTCCGTTTTTTCAATCGAAGAGCGTCGAAAATATTTTCCAATAATTACCAATTTTGGTATTGCAATATTTGCCAAAATATGGTAAATTATATCCATAAAGTAAATATGGAGGAAAGAGAAAAATGGGAAACAGAATTAAAGTTGTCGTAGCAGAGGAAAACCGCGAATATCTTGAAATGATTTGCAATACGCTCGCATCGTCGCGCACGTTTGAGCTTTGCGGCTCTTGCGCGGACGGTAAGGAAGCTCTCGCACTTGTAAAGGAAAAGTCGCCCGACGTCATCATCGTAAGCAGTATTTTAACTTCCGTTGACGGTCTGGGAGTGGCAGAGGAGATAAGAAAGCTTCCTGCAAGCAAGCGCCCGATTGTGTTCATGACCGCAATCGCGCCCAACGAGCCGCTTGCACGCGCCGCAACCGCAGTGGGAGTGACTTACTTTATGGTAAAGCCGTTTACGTCGGATGTATTGGTTGACCGCCTCACCCTCTTTGCAGGCGGCGGCGGAATTAACCGACGTTCTGACCTGCCTGCCGCATCGAGCGAGAGCGTTGAGCTTTTAGTTACGTCCATTATTCATGAAATCGGCGTCCCTGCGCATATAAAGGGCTATCACTATCTGCGCGAGGCGATAATCCTCGCAGTCAACGACATCGACATCATAAATGCGATAACAAAGGTGCTCTACCCCACCGTCGCAAAGAAGTTCCAGACGACTTCGTCAAGAGTAGAGCGCGCCATCCGCCACGCGATAGAAACTGCGTGGAACCGCGGCGACCTCGATACACTCAACAAGTTCTTTGGTTACACGGTCTCAAACACCAAAGGAAAGCCGACAAACTCGGAGTTCATCGCAATGATTGCGGATAAATTAAACCTCGAGCTCAAACAGCAGGTCGCGATATAATTGCATTATTTTATAATGCATTTCCCCACAATCCCCAAAAGAACAGCCGCTCTTTATACGGAGCGGCTGTTCTTTTTGTGAAAATGTTCGGTGGAACTTACGAATAATTTCTTTTTTAATACGCAATTCCCTGGGCGAGCATTGCGTCAGCTACTTTCTTAAAGCCTGCAATGTTTGCGCCGAGGAGAAGGTTGCCTGCGTCTCCTGCCTCTCGGGCGGCGTGCGATGCCGTCTCGTAAATACCGACCATTATATCGCGAAGCCGTGCATCGACTTTGTCAAATGTCCAGGAATAGCGCAGGCTGTTCTGCGACATCTCAAGCCCCGATGCCGCAACGCCGCCGGCGTTTGCTGCCTTGCCCGGGCCGTAGAGAATGTTGCTGTCAAGAAGAAGCCGCACCGCCTCAGGCGTGCAGGGCATATTCGCGCCCTCGCATACGCAGAAGCACCCGTTTTCGATAAGCTTTTTCGCCGACGCTTCGCCGAGCTCGTTCTGCGTTGCGGACGGAAGCGCGATATCACACGGGCACGCCCATATCTCAGATACGTCCTCCGAGTATTTTGCCTCAGAGTGGTGAAGAGTATATTCTGAAAGCCTTCCCCGACCCGTTTCCTTTATATCGCGGATAACGTCAAGGTCAATTCCGCGCTCGTCATAGATAAAGCCGTCGGAGTCGCTCATCGCGACAACCGTTGCGCCAAGCTCGCGAGCCTTCTGATGTGCATAAATTGCGACATTGCCCGAGCCAGAAATTATAACGCGGCTGCCCTCAAAGCTTTTTCCTGCATCATGAAGGAGCTTTTCCGTGAAGTAGCAAAGCCCGAAGCCCGTTGCCTCGCGCCGCGCAAGCGAGCCGCCGTAGCGAAGTCCTTTTCCCGTGAGCGTTCCCGTAACCTCGTTTGCGATGCGCTTGTACTGACCGTAGAGAAAGCCGATTTCGCGGTCACCAACGCCGATATCCCCTGCCGGAACGTCGGTGTGCTGACCGATGTGCCGCGCAAGCTCGGTCATAAAGCTCTGGCAGAAGCGCATAACCTCACCGTCGCTCTTGCCCTTGGGGTCAAAGTCAGCACCGCCCTTGCCGCCGCCGAGCGGAAGAGAGGTCAGCGCGTTTTTGAAAATCTGTTCAAAGCCGAGGAACTTGACAATTGAGGCGTTCATTGACGGATGAAAACGAAGACCGCCCTTATAAGGGCCGATTGCGGACGAAAACTGAACGCGCCAGCCGCGGTTTACCTGAACGCGACCGCTATCGTCAACCCACGGCACGCGGAAGGATACAAACCGCTCGGGCTCGACGAGGCGCTCAAGGATTCCTGCTTCTTCGTAGCGCGAATCCGCCTCGATTACGGGCGTAAGAGAGTCAAAAACCTCAAAAACCGCTTGCTGGAACTCTTTTTCGTGGGGGTTTTTGTCGATAACACCGCGAAAGACACGGTGAAGATACTTGTTTTCGAGAGACATATTTATGCCGCCTTTCCCTTTTTTTGTTAGTTTCTGCGAATATGCGGCAAATATGCAAAAAGCCTTCTCCGTTTGGAGAAGGCTTATCGGGAAGGCGCGGAGACGCTCCCCTACAAATGGCGTTCCTGCTGTGATTTAGTCGAGCCGTTGCGGAGAGGTGTGGGGAGGTTTCCTAGCCCTCACGGGAGTGGGGCGTGAGTTCTCCCCACAAGCGTTTTTGATTCTTTTGTCGCGACAAAAGAATGCCCGTCCGGCAGGACATACAAAGTAAATGTTTTGGAAAAGTCATCTCGGTCGCAAGCCGACGGGAGAGACTACCCCTCAGTCTCGCGATGCTCGCGAGCTTTCTCGCTGAGGCTCGGTCACGGCTCAGCTCTGACATGAATCCTCCCACCAAGCTCCGCTTGGTCCCCCCTCCTTTAGGCAAGGAGGGCTTTCCCGGACTGTCATTCACTACCTCGCCGACATTCGCCCTATGGGCTCACTACCTTTAGGCAAGGAGGGCTCATTACGGGAGGAGTGATCCTCTCCCCGACGGTTTTAAAGTTCAATTTCATTCTGCATTAAAAAAGCTCCGATGCAGTTGCACCGGAGCTTTGTATGTAAGATTTAGTCTTCCTTGTACTTTGCTCTTTCCGAGAGGAAGAGGTTTGCGCCGTGAGCGTCAATCGCAACCGTACACGGCATATCAACAACCGTCATACGCTTGATTGATTCGCAACCGAGCTCGGGGAAAGCGATAACGTCTGCCGTCTTGATTGACTTTGCGACGAGTGCGCCTGCACCGCCGACCGCGCAGAGATAGATTGCCTTGTTTCTTACGATAGCGTCGCAAACTGCCTTATCTCTCTCGCCCTTACCAATCATGCCCGTGAGGCCGAGGTCTAAAAGGCGCGGAGAGAAGCCATCCATACGGCTTGAGGTTGTCGGGCCGCAAGCTCCGACGGGAGCGTCGCCCTTGCCCGGAGTCGGGCCTGCGAAGTAGATTATTGCGCCGCGAAGCTCGAAAGGAAGCTCCTCGCCGCGGTCTAAAAGCTCGAAAAGGCGCTTGTGAGCTGCGTCGCGAGCGGTGTAGATCGTTCCCGTGAGGAGAACGGAATCGCCTGCGTGAAGCTCGGGAATTTTTGTGATAAGTTCGTCTGTTGAAATTTTAATTGCACTCATTTTTAAAACCCTCTTTGGAAATTATTTGTCGAAAGACGAAAGAACGTCATCAATATCAGAAATCTTGGTTTCCGCATCGGAAACTGCGTTGAGAAGAGTCGAAACACTGCTGTGAGCCGTGTCTGTGAGCCTTGTAAGGCGCGTATCCATACCCTCAACCTCATCGCGGAGAGAGTTCACGAGACGGGTAAGCTGACCGACGGAGTCGCTCGCCGACTGAATTGACCTTGCACGCACCTCGGCAAAATGACGCTCACGGGTAGCCATTTCCGACTCGAAAGCCGCACGCTTTGAGCTAAGCTCGCGCTCGGTTTCAGCGATGTGGTCTGCCGCGCGGTTTCTTGCGGAAATTTCAATCTCTGCAAGCTCTGTCTTTCGCGCGGTATATTCAGCCTCGGTTCTTGAAAGCGAGGAAACGCGAGCCGAAAGCTCGGCATTCTCGCCTGCAAGGCGACGCTCTGCCTCTTCCTTTTCTGCAAGGCTTCGGAGAACGACCTCGTATTTTTCTTTAAGAGAATCAAGCTCAGCCTTCGCCTCGGCAAGAGAGGAAAGCTCTGCCTTTGCCGAGGAAAGCTCTGCCGAGAGGGAGTCCTTCTCTTTTCGCTCGGCTTCAAGGAGCGATTTAAGCTCTTCAAGCTCTGAGTTTGACTTCGCGGCAGCCTCTGCTATGTAGCGGTTTACGTCTTTTTTCGAAAAACCGCCCATAAATGCCTTTCTGAAGGCTTTTTTCTCTGTTTCCATCTTTATCTTACCCCCCGAAAAGAAGCTTTATTTCAAAGCGTTTTCTATCTTTTCTGCGATTGAATCCTTCGGCACAACGCCGACAAGCTTATCAAAAACTGCGCCGTCCTTGAAGATGATGAGCGTGGGGATGGACATAATGCCGAACTTTGCGGCAAGCTCGCCCTCTTCGTCAACGTTTACCTTGTAAATATCAGCGCGACCTGCAAAGTCAGATGCAACCTCGTCAATCACGGGTGCAAGCATTCTGCACGGACCGCACCAAGCTGCCCAGAAATCTATGAGAGCCACACCTTTTGAGCTTTCAATCTTATCAGCAAAAGCTGCTGTTGTAAGCGAAATCGCATTGGACATAGATATACTCCTCCTTTATAAAAAACATCTTTTTTGTAGTATATCACATTTTAAATCATAATACAAACATTTTATATCAGGAAGTTTATAAAAAAAGGGAAAAGGGCGGTGGAAAACCACCGCCTTGCTCTTAATGCTAATTTGTCAACACAAGAGAACCGTCCCCTTGTGTTTCGAAACAATATTTATTATTTAAATTTTCTTTTTTCATTGGTTCAACACCTTTCCAGTATGTGTAAACGGAATCATCATTTTTTGATAACGCTAAGAGTTCCTCACCCTCTTCAAAAACTTTCATGCTATTCTCATTGTTTTTATACATTATCAACGATATTCCTTCCGGACTTTTTACCACCTTTGCAATCACATCAACGAAAGTTGTGTGTCCATTCATCAAAAAATTTGCATAATACCCATCATTTTGACGATAAACAACTATATCATACATCATATTAAAATTTGGTGGTAGAAACTCATAAAACTCATATTCTCCAACATAATTTTCGATATATTCATCTTTATGGTTTGTCACCATTTGAGAATTAATATCGCCCATCTCTGCTTCAGATGAACATGAGAAAAACAAGAAAACAAATATCAATGCGAAGCAACTGCATTTATTTCTTTTCATACCGTTCTCTCCTATCTATAACTTTTTGGGCAAAACAAATACCATTTGGGGACGTACATTTTTTGGTACTATTTTACGCATTAGTTATGACTCCCCTTGAAAAACCTGTGATCCTCTGCAAATGTCTAACAGGAAATTCTTTCTTCGATTCTGCCAAAATCTTATCACGTTTTCGCGTAACGGTGAGCGTTGCGCGATTTCCGCCTGCGTCGTAGGTAAAAATGAATGGCTTTCCAAATGGCTCCTTGATTGCTACAAAAACTGCACGTCCCCAAGTGGCTACATCAAGACAGCGGAACCATCCCCATGTCTTGTAGTTCAGCTATCTCCTCAAGTTTATTAAATAAATTTTGCACTGCGATATCGCGACCAATGGCACCACCTGTTGAGTAATACCTTTTTTTATCTATTACTGCGCTGATAGAGGTCCCGCCATCTACTTCAGAATCTTCATTCTTGTTCGGTTCTGAATTTTTTTTAACATCAGTTATCAGTTGATTGATAACCTTTATTTCTTTAAGTGACAGTTTTTTTGAGGTGACCAATGAATAGTCTGAAAAATCTTCAATTTCCAAACTTAATATTGCCCCGGGTTCCCAATCATTGATATCGAAAACCTCAAGTGTTCCGTCTTTTTGAATATCGTACAAATACATTCCATATCTTTCTACCAGAACTTTTGCAGGGTGCACACCTGCCGGATAGGTGGCGCATACACAAAAGAACAGAAGCATTAACAATAGATATAAAGTCTTTTTAAAAACGCACTTCGACAATCTGTAAGCTTTCACTACTCCGCCCTCCTTACGCAACTACACTTTTTTCGTAAAGCAGTTTCTGCCGTCATTCCAAAGGTACCAAATGGTCCCCCCCAAATGGCTCATACGTCCCCCAATGGCTCATTTGATTTATTGGAACTTGTTTTTTACGGGCGGATCACACTCCCAATTAATTAAGCGAATTTTATATTTTTCAAACGCTTCCTCTGCTGTATATGCTCCACCACCGATTGTTCCATCTGCATTTCTGTACTTGCACTCGACATATTTTCCTATTTGCGGTGCACTTGGATATTCGTCACCCATATAATACTGAGCGTTGCCATACGAAAAGAACAATTCAAGTATTTTTTGGTCAAATTCATTTTTAATGTTGTAATTACTCAAATCTAATAATGTGATTCGTTCATTTCCACTTTTCAAATATGTATTCCATCGACGTTCAACACCTGCTGTTGAAGTCAAGTATGTTCCTTCAAATTTACACACAATATCATCTTCAACAGTTTTCATCATTCCATCCAGTTCATATGTCAAACGAAAATGGAATTCTCCATATTTTATTTTTGGTCTTGTTGTAGGGAAAATAAAATCGACTCTTGCAAACAAGAGGAAAGAAGTCAATGCAAATACACAATAACAAACAAATGCTATTATGACCCCAACGATAACATACTTTTTACCATTGCTCACTTTTCCAATTCCCCTTTCATCAACCCTTCCATCACAGCATCCAGTAAATGATTTCTAATAGAATTAACCAAGTCCCCAAATGGCTAAATGCTTGTGTCACCTTATATCGAAGACTTTTTCCAGTAAATCTTTGTTTTTCAAAGAACCGTCCTCATTTCTGTCCAAAGCCAACATATTTACGGGACTCAACTCAACAAGCCTATGTGTTAAATTCCGCACATCAACGTTTCCGTCAGGCCATTCGTCGTAATACGTCGTCAGATAGGTTTCTTCGTCTATCTTAGCAATTATTATGACTGCATCTTCCACATTCGGTTGATAGTTTGAATCTGAATTGTTTTTAACATCAGTTATTAATTGAGTTAAGTTTTTTCTTTCCTTGGATGTCAGCTTTTTCGATTTAACTTCTATTGCACAATCTGAAAAATCTTCAATATCCAAGCTTTCTGATCCCTCAACTGTCACACAGTAAAGAGATGCCGCCTCCAGTGTTCCGTCAGAGTGAAGATTAAACACGAAGTCGTTCCCTTCGCCCGGTCCACGTATCATAAGTTTTACAATTTGCACATCCTCTTTAGGTTGATTGGCGCATCCGTAGAGGCACACAAGTATTATCACAAGGCAAAAAAACATTTTTGTTGCTTTATATTTTTTCAATATTTTACCCTCCTTCCATAACTATGCTCTTTTCGCAAAGCATTTTCCGTTATCTCCCAATTGGTTCTCCCCTGTAATCTACGATTGCGCCTGTTTCAGGATCCACAAAAGTATTTTCTATTGGCGGAGCACATTCCACGCTTATTACCCTTATGCGATATTTTTCCCAGACCACTTCTTCTTCTATTGATATCTCGGTCTCGACACCGTTGTGCCATTGAATGTAACCGAAATACCCGTTGCCTTGCAGGAAGCCCTCGTATTCTTCTTTGGACCTCCATCTCGATGGGTCTCCCATAAAGTATTCAGGCATGCCCGGTATTGCCTCATAAAGTTGAAAAGTCGAATCACCTTCAGTGCCTTGCAACAATACTATTTTCCCGCTATCGTTGTTCTTCGAGCGAGCTTTCCATTTACGATCCTTTCCTCCTGTGCCCAAGTTTTCAACTCCTGCATATTCACATATTTGGATATCCTCATACGTTTTAATCCCTCCATTGATTTCGTATGTGATTGTGAACGGGAATTCACCGTACTTTATTTGAGGTTCGGGTGGGTTTGGCACAAGTATCGCAAATGCCCCTGAAACGACAAACAAATATAAAGAAGCAACTAAGGCTCCACTGATTATTCCAAGTATTAAAAGGAACTTTTTCATTCTTTCTCCCACCTCAACTTCCACGCATCATTAAAGGCTTCCATACTATGGTTTTTCACAAAATCAGGTATCTTCACTTTATAGCCAAAGAGGCTGTATACATCTTCTTCGCTATATCCTTGTTATTTTTTATCTGTATTGCTCAATTTATTTTCAAAAAACACAAAATGCCCCATAAGCTGTTTTCACAACCTATGCGGCATTTAATCCTTGCGCATCAAAATCGCCTCCTTCACATCTCTGCTTCGGGCTTCCATATTTCTTCCGTGTTTTCGGTGTTTTTCCATTTTTTGCCTTTTTTCTTATTGTAACAGAATTTCTGTATCTTGTCAAGACAATGGTACAAAGTTATGTAAAACTGATTTTTTCGTCTTTCGCGAGACGAAGACGAGAGAAGATGCGCCGTTTGAATAGACGGCGATTTCGGGGTTATTGTAAAGCCTGCGTCCGCACGTCTCAAAAATCTTTTCCGCAACGCAAATGAGCGCGGTTCTGTCCTTTGGAACTTCCCCCGAAATCCGTGCGCAGACACAGGAAGAATCTATCTCGATAATCTCCATAATCCATTCCCCTTTCAGTTTGTATTTTCATTATATCCCTGCAGAAAAAATATTTAAATGCAAAACTTTTTCCAGTACGCGAGAAACCTTGACAATTTGACATAAATACGATAAAATTTTTAGATGTAATATTATGTTTATTTATTAAGGTAAAAAGGCGTGTGAATTATGGAAAAAATTACAGCTCCGCGCGGCACGAAGGACGTTCTTCCTGAAGAAAGTCGCGCATGGCAGATACTTGAAGGAAAGCTCCGCGAGATTGCCCACCGTTTCGGCTTCCGCGAGATTCGTTTCCCGACATTTGAGGACGTTGCGCTCTTCGACCGCGGCGTTGGCGAAACCACCGACGTTGTCCAGAAGGAGATGTACGACTTCTACGATAAGGGAGACCGTCACATTGCTCTCCGTCCCGAGGGTACGGCAAGCGTTGTACGAAGCTTTATTGAGCATTCGCTTCATACGGGAACTCTTCCCTTAAAGGTTTATTATATCGCTCCGAACTTCCGCTATGAGAAGCCTCAGGCAGGAAGACTGCGCGAGCATCACCAGTTCGGCATCGAGTGCTTCGGCGCATCTGACGCAACGGCGGATGCAGAGGTCATCTCGCTTGCGGCGACGATGCTCCGCGAGCTCGGCATCGACGAGGGCGTTGAGCTTCATCTTAACTCCTGCGGTTGCCGCGAGTGCCGCAAGGCTTACCACGAGGAGCTTAAGAGCTACTTTGAGACAAAACGCTCCGAGCTCTGCCCGACCTGCAACGACCGTCTTGAGCGTAACCCGATGCGAATCCTCGACTGCAAGAGCGACATCTGCAAGGAAATCTCAAAGGGCGCTCCGAAGATTTCGGACTACCTCTGCGATGATTGCCGCGCTCACTTTGAAAAGCTGCAGGCTTGCCTCACGGCAGTCGGAATCAAGTTCACGCTTGACCCGATGCTCGTCCGCGGTCTTGACTATTACACAAATACGGTATTTGAATTCGTTTCGTCCTCAATCGGCGCACAGGGCACCGTCTGCGGCGGCGGACGCTACAACGGCCTTGTTGAGAGCCTTGGCGGTGTATCCACACCGGGTCTCGGCTTCGGTTGCGGCATTGAGCGCCTTATGCTGACTCTTGAAGCGGCAGGAAAGCTCCCGAATGAGAGACTCGTCCCCGATATCTTCATCGCTCACGCGGACGCAGAGGCAGAAATCGTTTCCCACAAGCTTACCTACGACCTTCGCGCTCTCGGCATCGCAGCTGAGCGCGACACCACGGGCCGTTCGCTCAAGGCGCAGATGAAGTTTGCAGGAAAGAGCGGCGCGAAATACTCTGCTGTTATCGGCGAGAGCGAGCGATTGGAAGGAAAGCTTACGCTTAAAAATATGGAAAACGGAGAAACTGTTGATTGCGCTCTCTCCGCAGAAGAAATTGCAAAGATTTTAAAATAATTCTTGAGGAGTTTTGAATTATGGAAAATATTACGGGTATGAAAAGAACTGCATATTGCGGAACCTTCCGCGCAGAGCATATCGGAAATGACGCTACCGTCTGCGGATGGGTTCAGCGCGTCCGCAACCTCGGCGGTCTTATCTTTATCGACCTTCGCGACCGTTCGGGCATCGTGCAGTGTACTTTTGACGAGGCGATTGACGCCGAGCTCTTTAAAAAGGCGTTCACCGTCCGCGGCGAGTACGTTCTCGCAATCCGCGGTAAGGTAAGAAGCCGCGGCGAGGGTGCGATTACCGACAGAATCCCGACGGGTGCGGTCGAAATCCTTGCCGAGGATATGAGAATCCTCTCAAAGGCTCAGACACCTCCGTTTGAAATCGTTGAGGACAGCGACGTTAACGACGTTCTTCGCTTAAAATACAGATACCTCGACCTTCGCCGTCCCGACATGCAGCGCTTTATCGCTCTCCGTCACCGCATAACAAAGCTTGCGCGTGACTATTATGACGAGAACGGCTTCTTCGAGATTGAGACCCCGATTCTTACGAAGTCCACCCCCGAGGGCGCCCGTGACTACCTCGTACCGAGCCGCGTACATCCGGGCAAGTTCTACGCTCTTCCCCAGTCACCCCAGCAGTACAAGCAGCTCCTTATGCTTGCAGGCTTTGACAGATACATGCAGATTGCGCGTTGCTTCCGCGATGAGGACCTCCGCGCAGACCGTCAGCCCGAGTTTACGCAGATTGACCTTGAAATGTCATTTGCTGACGTTGATGACGTAATCGGAGTCAACGAAGGCTTTATTGCATACCTCTTTGAGAAGGTTCTCGGCAAGAAGATTTCTCTTCCGCTCAAGCGCATGCCGTATAAAGAAGCTATGGAAAAGTACGGCTCGGACAAGCCCGACACACGCTTTGGCTTTGAACTTCAGGATATTTCCGACATCGCAAAAACCTGCGAGTTCAAGGTGTTCAGTGGCGCAATCGAAGCCGGCGGAAGCGTCCGCATGATTAAGGTCGATGGCGGCGCGAAGTTTGCAAGAAAAGAAATCGACGGCCTTGCAGAGTGGGTCAAGACCTACCGCGCAAAGGGCCTTGCATGGTATAAGATTGCAGAGGACGGAACGGTCTCCTCAAGCTTTGCAAAGTTCTTAACAGAGGACGAGATGAAAGCAATCGTTGACCGTGCAGGAGCAAAGAACGGCGACGTTATCTTCGTTGTTGCCGACGCTTCAAACGATACTGTTTTTGCATCCCTCGGCGCTCTCCGCTGCGAGTGTGCAAAGAGACTTAATGCAATCGACCCTGACCGTTATGACATTTTCTGGGTTGTCGAGTTCCCGCTTTTCGAGTACTCCGAGGACGAGAACCGCTACGTTGCAAAGCACCACCCGTTCACCGCTCCGATGGACGAGGACATTGACATAATGATGACAAATCCTGCCGAGGCACGCGCAAAGGCGTACGACCTCGTTATCAACGGCAACGAGGCAGGCGGCGGCTCTATCCGTATCCACTCCTCTGATTTGCAGGAGAAGATGTTTGAAGCTCTCGGCTTCACAAAAGAGCAGGCAAATGACCGCTTTGGCCACATGATAGAGGCGTTCTCCTACGGCGCACCCCCTCACGGCGGTCTCGCGTTCGGCCTCGACCGTCTCGTAATGCTCCTCTCGGGAACAGAGAACATCCGCGACGTCATCGCATTCCCGAAGGTTCAGAACGCATCAGAGATTATGATGGCATCTCCTGACTTTGTTGAGGACGTCCAGCTTACGGACCTCCACATAGCAATTACGGAAGAAAAAGAATAATCTTTTACAGTTCATTAACAAAACCGACCTTATGTTGTGTTAGCATATAAACACAAAACCTTTATGAAAAGGAAGCAAAGAGAATGATACAGATTAACAACCTGTCAAAGAAATACGGCCCGAAGGTAGCGGTCAATGGAATCTCCTTTTCCGTTTCGCGCGGCGAAATCGTAGGATTTCTCGGCCCGAACGGTGCAGGAAAGTCCACCACGATGAACGTACTCACGGGATACCTCTCTGCAAGCGGCGGCAGTGCCTCGGTTGCAGGGTTTGACGTGCTTGACGACGCGATTGAGGCTCGCCGTCACATAGGATATCTCCCCGAACAGCCGCCTCTTTACTTTGATATGACGGTTGACGAATATCTCGATTTCGTCTATGAACTCAAGGGCGCAAAGAAGGAGAAGAAGTCCCATATTGAGGAAGTCTGCTCCCTTGTCGGTCTTTCCGATGTCCGCCGCCGCCTCATAAAGAACCTCTCAAAGGGCTATAAGCAGAGAGTCGGCCTTGCGCAGGCGCTCATCGGCGACCCCGATGTCCTCATTCTCGACGAGCCGACGGTTGGCCTTGACCCGAACCAGATTGTTGAGATAAGAAATCTCATAAAAAATCTCGGGAAGGACAGAACTGTCATCCTTTCCACACACATTATCCCCGAGGTCGTCGCGGTATGCGAGCGAATCGTCGTTATAAACGGCGGTGAAATCGTCGCGGACGACACGGTGGAAAACCTCATGAGTGACCTTGAGGGCGAGAACAAGTTTGAAGCCCATATCGAAGGCGACAGCGAGAAGATTATCCCCGTCCTTTCGTCGATTGACGGCGTGACGGACGTAACGGCGGATGCAGGCAGATACACAATCTCCGCAAAGGGCGGAGAGGACATCCGCAAGAAGGTTTTCCTTGCAGCTGCGGAGAACGACCTTCCGCTTCTCTCCTTTGCTCCCGTTACGGTCTCTCTCGAAGAGGTATTTGCACGTCTTACGAAAAAAGGAGGAAAGCAGTAATGAAAGCTATATTCAAACGCGAGCTTCGCTCCTATTTCACGGGCGGTATCGGCTGTGTATATTGCGCCGTTTTCGCGCTTGTTATGAATTTCCTTTACAGGGTATTCTGCCTTAACGAGTATTCAAGTGATTTTACCGTGCTTTTCCCGTGGATGCTCGTCGCGATGATTCTCCTCATCCCGATTATGACGATGCGCATCTGGAGTGAAGAGAAAAAGCAGAAGACAGACCAGCTTCTCCTCACGGCTCCCGTTTCGACGACGGAAATCGTGCTCGGCAAGTTTTTTGCCGCGATGTGTGTCTTTCTCCTCTCCCTTGCCCTCACGCTTGCCTATCCGATTATCTCGCAGATACGCGGAACGCTTCAGGGTGGAATAGTTTTAGGAAACTACATCGCGATAATCCTCGCAGGCGCGGCATACATTGCGATTTCGCAGTTTATGTCCTCTCTCACCGAGAGCCAGATTATCTCGGCGCTTCTCTCGATGCTCACGCTTTCGTCGTTCTTCTTCCTCAATATGATTTTTTCCACAACGACAATCGACGTGATAGCAAAAGTCGCGGCTTTTCTCTCAATCATCACGAGATTTGTAAACTTCACAAAGGGAATTTTCTCCCTGTCAGACGTAGTTTATTTCGTAAGCCTTGCGGCGCTGTTTTTGTTCTTTACATCTCGTGTAGTTGAGAAACGCCGCTGGAGTTAGGAGAAATATACATGAAGAACTTTTTTAACAACAGAAAATTCCGCTACGGCTCGGCAAGTATTATATATGTAGCGATTATCGTTGCCGTAGTAGTTGTTCTCAATATTTTTGCGGATTTTCTTACAGACCGATTCTCTCTCAAGGTCGATATGACCGAAGAGGGTATTTACAGCCTCACGGATGAAACCCGTGCGGTGCTCGGAGAGCTCGACAAGAACGTAAAGATTTACATTCTCGCATCACAGGCAGAGATGGAGACTGATGCGTCTGTGGCGCAGATGCTTGAGACCATCCGCCGCTTCAAGAGCGAGTCGGGCGGAAGGGTTGACTATGAGTTTATCGACACCCGAAAGAATCCGCAGTTTGTCGCAAAGTACCCGAAGGTTCGAAATGCGACCGTCCGCGACCTTGTCGTTGAGGGTGAGAATCGCTATATAGTTCTTGACAGCAACAAGTTTGTCGGAACGGGCGAAAGAAACAGAAACAAAACCTACTACCACACAGAGGAAAAAATCTCTGCCGCCATCCTTCACGTCACGTCGGATGAGACGGCTTCGGCAGGCTTTGTAGTGGGTCACGATGAAGTAGTTCCCGACCTTCTCTATTCTCACTTTGAGGGCAATAACTTTGAAGTTTACGGGCAGGTCGATCTCTATGACAGCGTACCCGAGGAAATTACAAACCTTGTAATCTCCGCACCTACTAAAGACTTCTCCGAGGAAGAGATAGAAAACCTCGAGACATACCTCAAAAAAACAGGAAACAACCTCTACGTGCTCTGGAACATAGAAGCTCCAAAGCTTCCCGTGCTTGAGCGTTATCTCGCTGAGTGGGGCTTTGAGATATCACAGCAGGTCGTTTGCGACGAGAAGAATTCACACGAGCAGGCATCCGTGGTTTATGCAGACCTGCTTGAGACAAGGGTTATAGACCGGGCTCTTCAGGGTCAGTCTCACATAATCGCTCCGGCATCAAGACCGATAAGAGTGCTCTGGAACGAAAACGGATACACCTGGACAAGTGAGATTGCAAAAACAAGAGACTCCTCATACGCAAAGGCGCTTGATGCAAACAGAAAGGTTTCCACGCTCGCGTACGAAGACGGCGACGAAAAGGGAAGCTTCACTGTTTTAGCGCTTGCCGAACGCTCGACGACCTCGGGCATTGAGAATGACACGTCGAAGGTCTTTGTTTTCGGCTCTTATGCAATCGCAAATGAAGAGATAGGCCTGATTTCCCGTGCGTTCAACTCAACGCTCATTGCACGTGCAGTTGACTACGCAAACCCGAACACAAAAACACTTGCACTTTCCCCGAAGGTGGAAGTCAGCCACGACCTTGACGTATCAAAGGGCGACATCAGCGCAATATCGGTTGTTCTCATCGGCGCCATTCCGCTCATCTTCGTCGCTCTCGGAATCTTCATATATATAAAGAGAAAGAACAGATAGGAGAAGGATATGAAACAGTTTAAACCCGTCCTTATCTCTGCAGCGGTTCTTCTGGTTGTCGCGCTTGCGGCATTCATCATCATAAAGGTTGCTCCGTCAGAAACTGCCGACAACCCGGGCGAAAACCTGCCGACCGTGCCGGACACTCCCGTTATAAAGATAATGGACTATAACGCGCACGAGGTCTCATCAATCGAGATTATCGGAAGAGACAGCGGCTGGTGTATAGACTATTCGCCGGCAGAAGTAGGCATCTCCGCAAAGATGCGCGGTGCTGATCCGAGGCTTCGCTATGACGAATACGAAATGACGACGCTCCCGAACTTCATCTGCACACTTTCTGCACTTGAAGAAATCGGAGAGGGTGAGGATGCTGACTTCGGCTTTGACAATCCGCAGCGGAAAATCCGCACAAGCTTTAAAGACGGCTCGACAGCAACGCTTCTCATCGGCGATGATTTACCCGTCGAAGAGGGTCTCTACGTAAAGCGCGAGGGTGACGCGACAGTATATGCCGTCGGCGCGCTGACGAAAGAGCGTCTCATGCAGGAGAGAAAAGAGTATTTAAGCTTTACCCTTTTCCCGACGATAGAAAAAACAAGCGAGCTCACGTCCGTTGAATATACCCCGTCGGGCAAAGCCACCGTGAAGGTGTCTCGCCGCTCCGACGAGGACGTCGCACGCGACAGCGCGCGAATGGGTCTTCCGTCAAGGTACGAGATGACCTCGCCTGTAAAAACACTTACGAATTCAAACACGATAGATGAGGCGCTTTTTGATAAGATTATCGCAATAGAGGGCGTCTCGGTTGTCGAGGAGCTTCCGCGCGACCTTGCAAAGTACGGCCTCGCGTCCCCGTCAAAGCTTAAGTTTGAGACGAACACGGGAGTTTCCGCGTCGATTCTCATCGGCGGCGAGTCCCCGAACGGCGGAACTTATGTTATGCCGGACGGCGTGCCGATGGTAATCGAGACCGCCACACCGATAGGGCTTGACGCATTTGACTATAAGGACATTATGCTGAAACTGCTCTTCTTCTACAACTCGACCGAGGTAAAGAGCTTTGAGTACGCCCTCGCTTCGGGAGAAAAGCACACGTTTAACGTAGAGCTTGAGGGGCATCTCGTCCGCGGAACGTTTGACGGCAAGAAGCTCGAGGGAAGAAACGCAGGAAACCTCTTCCAGAGAACGATTCGCTTTGCGGTGGCAGGCGAGCTTTCCGATGAGTTTAAATACATGACTCCCGACGTCAAGGTTACGGCAACCCTTAACGACGGAAGCCGCCATACGCTTGAGCTTTATCGCGCGAACGAGCGCCAGTACGTCGCCGAGGTTGACGGCAAGCGGGATAACCTCTACGTTCCCGTTGCGGAAGCCGAAGAACTCATTGAGGCGTTTGACTTAATTGAAAACGGAAAAGAAATCCCGAATATGTTTTGATAAAGAGCCGCAAATTGCGGCTCTTTTAACTTTACCCTAAGCCTTCCCCTTGAGGTAGTGAGGCGAAGTAGTGAATGATAGTCCGTGAAAGCCTCCCTTGCCTAAAGGGAGGGGGACCACCGATAGGTGGTGGAGGGATTCATGTCAGAGCTGAGCCGTGACCGAACCGCAGTGAGAAGGGGGCCGTCGCGAGACTGAGGGGTAGTCTCTCCCGTCGGCTTGTTGCCGAGGTGACTTTTCCAAAACATTTACTTTGTATGTCCTGCCGGACGGGCTTTCTTTTGTCGCGACAAAAGAAACAAAAACGCCTGTGGGGAGAACTCGCCGCCGCACTCCCGTACGGCGAAGGAAACCTCCCCACACCCCTCCGCTACGGCTCGACTGAATTACAGCAGGAACGCCATTTGTAGGGAAGGGTCTCTGTGCCCTCCCGTAGAGGCTTCCCCTCAAGGGGAAGGCTTGGTGCGGAAGGCTCCCGACTTTCGAGGGAGCCTGTGTGAGACGGGACACAGAAAAAAGAGCTATGGCTTATGCCATAGCTCTTTTAAGTTTTAAGAATTAGTCGGAGTATGCTACGCGGTAGCTTCCGCCGTCCTTATAGATTACGTATGCGCGTGCGACGTCTGCGTCGTCTGAGCTTGCTGTAAACTGTACTTTGTCAGTTATTGAAACTGCCTTTGCTCCGAAGCTTCTGACTGTCGGAACTCCGCTTCCTGCGAAGAGAATTCCCTTTTCTACAATCTCTACACCGTCGAAGTTTACAAGCTCGAGCATGTATGCATCTCCGTTTTCGAAGAGAACTACTGCAGGGACATCGGACTTCTCGCCCGTTGTAGCTTCTTCTACTACTTCGCTTCCTGTCCACGGATAGTAGCTGTACTCTTCGTCATAGCTTACTACCTGGCCGTCCTTTGTCCATGCTACGAAGTCTGTTGCTGTTGCGGTCTTTTCTACAAGCTCGCTTGCTGCACCGATTACCTCTTTATAGATAAGTGTGTAGTATGAGCCGACCTTCTTTTCCTTTGTCTCGCCGCTCAAGCTGTCTGTAAGCTGGCCTGCTGCTGTTGCGTACTCTTTGAGCTCGCCGTCTGCAAGTGCGTACTTCGCATAGATTGCAGCCTTTGTTCCTACTGTGAAGCTGTACTCTTCCGCATCGGAAAGAATTGTCTTTGAGTTTCCGTTGTACCAGTAGAGGAACTTGTATGTGTCGTTGCTTCCAGCCTTGAGAGTTACTGTTGTACCAAGTGCTGCAGAAGCAATCTCGCCGATTGCAATGTCGTCAGATGTGACAAGTGCGCGAGCTTCTGCGCTTTCGCCCTCTGCACCTACAACTGCGTCAACGATGAAGTTGGGGTTGTAGTTGACTGACTCGTTCGGGTAGGTTACGAGAACTGTCTTTGTCTGAACCGGAGCCTGTGCTACGCCGTTAAAGTACGGTGTTACAGTGATTGTTGTTTCGCCGTCTCTTACCGGTGTGAGTGTCCACTTTCCTGCTTCGACTCTTGTTACTGTTGCAACAGCGGGGTTGGAGGACTCGACCTTGATATAATCTGCCGAAGAGGTTGCGTCAAGCCCCGTGGAAGCACCTGTTGTATCTGCGCCGTATTTTGCATAAGCAAGCTTTCCGCCGTCGGACATTGTTGCGCTTTCAACCGTGATGTCAGCTGTTGCGTTGTATGCAACCGATGTCGGGATGTTTGCCGTGAAGGTTGACATTGTCGGAGCAGAATCAAGCTTCTTGAGCGTGATGCTGTCAATCCACATTGCGTGATAGTCGCGGATTGTGCCGTGGAGACCCATAAGGAGGGTGTGCTTGCCTGCGGGGAGGTTTATCGGGTTCATATCAAGACCGTTTGATGACGGAGCGTGCTCACCGAGGTAAGTAATCTTTTCTCCCGAGATCATATAAACGGAATACTGAAGTGCTGTGTTTGTGTAGCCGCTGTCAAATTCGATGTTCGGGCGATACCAGCCTGCCTGACCTTCCGAAATCTCAATATCGAGAGCTACTCGGTTTCTGAGCGCATTGTAGGTCTGCCAGTCGGAGCAGATGTTGAGAAGACGGAGACCGCGGCCAACGTCCCAACGGAAGGATGCATAACCGCCCGCTTTATCTGCGTTACCGCTTATTTCCCAGTTTGTTCCAATACCTGCGGGCATGAAGTCGTCCATTGTCTCATCAGTTATGAACTGGACTGCGTTCTTGCCTGCCGCATTTGCAGCAGCAGCTGACGTAACAAAGTCATAGGTGATGTCTGCCGTTGTAACTTCGATGTTTGCCGTTGCCTTAATTGAAGTGTCAGCTTTGAGAGTTGCGGTGATTGTTGAAGAACCTACTGCAAGACCCGTAACAGTACCGTCTGCCGCAACGGAAACGTTGCCGTTTGAGCTTGTGAGCGTAACGTCGTCAAGGTCAAGAGCCTTCTCGCCTGAAACTGTCCAGTTTGCCTTTGCCGTAAGGGTTGTTGTCTTGCCCTTTACGATTGAGCCTGCCGCCGGAGTGATGGAGATAGACTCAATCTCGTCCTCAATTTCCGGAACAAGCTTGATTCCGGTGACGCGAAGCTTCTGATTGCCATTGCCATCCGCACCGTAAGCTATTGAGCCTTCATCAAACATGAAGGAAACAATATAGTCTCCCGGCTCTGCTACATTTACCGTACCCATAGAGGTGTACTCTGCTACGGAAGCATCAAAATATTTAAGCTTTGAGCCTGCGGGGTATGTTGTCTGCGCGCTTGATGTTACCCCCGTCTGGCCGTCCTTGAAGAAGTAAACTGCCGGATTTGCGAAACCACTTTCGTGTCCCTTTACCTGGAGGTCATATTCGCCGGCAGCATCGACGTTGATGCGGAATACGGAATACGGAGAAATGTCTGTGTTGTTAATATTTGTAAGCGGTGCTTCATGATAGTAAGAAGTGCCGTCTATATACGGAGTTCTGTAAAGACGAGCGACGACAAATTCCCACTTGTCTGTCTTTGTGAGGTCCATTGCCATGAAGGCTTCACCCGTCTGAGAATATGCTGCCGGAACTTCATACTTCCAGCTCATCATCGGAGTGTAGTACATAGCGTCGTTTGCTGCACGGATAACGGGCTTTTCAGAATAGTCATCAGTCGTAATTATCTTTGCCGTATCAAAAGCTGCCTGAGTTGTTACATACTCGTATGTGCGCTGCGGAAGAATCGGAACGAGCTTTGCGCCCGCGATTGCAAGAGTCTGCGAATCAGCCGTATTGAGTTCAGCGGACTTGCCGTCAAACTGGAATGCGAGGATGTAGTTACCTGCTTCTGCAACCGTAACGGTGCCTGCAGAAGTGTAGGAAGATGTGTTGGGGTTGATGTTTCCGAGGTATGAATCTGCGGGGTATGTTTCCTGTGCTGTTGAAATTACGCCGCTCTGATCTTCCTTGAAGAAGTAAACTGCAGGATATGTTGCGCTGCCTGCACCGCGAAGCTGAAGGTCATACTTACCCGGAGCTTCAACTACGAGGCGGACAACTGCATACTGCGGGTTTACCGGAACCTCAGCCATCTGTGCACGCTTTACTACATAGTTAATACCGTTTGAGAGAACGTGGGTTCCCGCATCGAAGTTACGGGATCCGATAAACTTCCACTTGTCGGTGAGCTTTGCATCGCCGTCGGCAGTTGTTGTGTCAAGAGCCATGAAAGCGTTGCCGTCGTTTGAAAATTCTGCCGGAACTTCATACTCCCAGTCGAGCATTGTTGTGTAGTACAAGCCGTTGTTCGCATCACGGATAACAGGCTTGCCGTCATAGTCTGACACGGTCAGCATCTTATCGATGTTGAAGCCTGCATGAGAGAATACGAACTCGTGTTCGCGAGCCTCTACTTCGCTACCTGCAGCAAAAGCAATGCTTGCAGGAAATATGGATATTACCATAGCAAATGCGAGGATGATGCTTAAAATTTTCTTCATTACTTACTCCTCCTTATTGAATAAATAATACATATTTATATAAACCGAAAAACGGTTAATATACTATACTTTCACATTGTACCAATACTATCTGCATTATAACTTTTACTTTCTTGTTTGTCCACATTTTTAAAGAAACGTGCGTTTTTTTCTCACATCATTGTCGATTTTCTCACCAAAATAAAGTCTGTCATATAAAAAAGAAGAATCGGAAATTCGGCTCTTCTGAGTTTTCTTTTCGGGAGGGGCAGAGCCCCTCCCCTACAATTTTGAGATTTATTGCGGTGTGGAGCGTTTTAACGTCACCACATTAAGGAGATTGGGAAAACGTTTCACAACGTGCAAACCGAGCCCGAAGTAGTACCGTGAGTACGTCGAGTGGTGAGGTTTGCGCGGAGCAAGGAACTTGCGGTGTGGAGCGTTTTAACATCTCCTATGCGATGTAGTCAAGTACTCGCTTGAGAA
>JAFXJK010000010.1 GCA_017532355.1 Oscillospiraceae bacterium
CAAAAATCGAGGAGAGACTCTCCGAAATCGAAGCAGAAACAGAAGCTTCGGCAAGCGATTTTGAAGCGCTTTCAAAGCTTTTTGAAGAAAAGGAAGCATTAAACGCACTTCTTGAAGAAAAAATGCTTCTTTGGGAGAACTTATACGAATAAAGTGTTTAATTTTTCGGATATATATGTTATAATATTCTATTATGAATGAAATCTTTATACGAGAGGTAAAATATGTTAGAGAAACTTAAGTTTTTGGAAGAAAGATTCAGTGAGCTTGAAAAGAAGCTTACTGACCCGAATCTCTACAACGACCCTGCCCTGGCTGCAAAGGTCTCAAAAGAGCAGAAGGACTTGACCCCTATCATCGAGTGTTATCGCAAATACTGCGCAACCGAAGCTGAAATGCGCGACCTTCGCGAGATGCTTGACGGCAAGCTCGACCCCGATTTCCGCGAGATGGCTCAGGAGGAGTTTACACTCGCAAAGGAAAAAATCGCGGAGCTTGAGCACGAGCTCAAGATTCTCCTTCTCCCGACCGACCCGAACGACGACAAGAACGTTATCGTCGAAATCCGCGGCGGTGCAGGCGGCGAAGAGGCTGCTCTCTTTGCTCATTCCCTCTACCGTATGTACTCCATGTACGCAGAAAGCCGCAGATGGAGCATTGATGTTGTTTCCATAAACGAAACAGAGCTTGGCGGTATCAAGGAAATCAGCTTTGTTATCGAAGGCGCAGGTGCGTATTCAAGACTTAAGTTTGAAAGCGGTGTTCACCGCGTTCAGCGTGTTCCGGATACTGAATCCTCGGGACGAATTCATACCTCAACCGTTACGGTTGCTGTTTTGCCTGAAGCCGAGGAAGTTGAGGTTGATCTCAACATGGCTGATGTTGACGTTGATACCTTCCGCGCATCAGGTGCCGGCGGTCAGCACGTCAACAAAACCGAGTCTGCAATCAGACTTACTCACCGCCCGACAGGTATTGTAGTCGAGTGTCAGGACGAACGCAGCCAGCACAAGAACAAGGACCGCGCTATAAAGATTCTTCGCACAAAGCTCTACGACATTCAGATGCAGGAGCAGGCAAGCCAGATTGCCGCAGAGCGAAAGAGTCAGGTCGGTACAGGCGACCGAAGCGAGCGCATCAGAACATACAACTACCCCCAGGGAAGAGTTACGGATCACCGTATCTCCCTCACACTTTACAAGCTTGAGCAGTTCTTAAACGGTGACCTTGACGAGATGATTGATTCCATCATCACCGCAGACCAGGCAGAAAAGCTCAAAGCATCAGAAAACGCATAAGGAAGGTAAGCTCACATGACAACAGAGCTTATACGGGTACGAAAGCTTTCCGAAAGCGCCGAGGATCTCTCTCGTGCAGGAAATCTTCTGAGGAGCGGAAACATTGTTGCAATCCCTACCGAAACGGTTTACGGGCTTGCTGCAAATGCCTTTGATGCCGAGGCCATAAAAAAAGTCTTTGAGGCAAAAGGACGCCCGCAGGATAACCCGCTTATTGTTCATATTTCAGATATTGAAGACATCGCAAAGCTCACGGTTGAGTTTCCGGAAGCTGCCATAAAGCTTGCCGAGAAATTCTGGCCGGGTCCGCTTACGATGATACTTAAAAAGAGTGACAAAGTCCCCTTTGAGGTTACGGCAGGCCTTTCCACCGTTGCAGTACGCTTTCCGTCGCACAGTGTTGCCCTTGCGGTCATAACCGCCGCAGGAGTTCCGCTTGCCGCACCGAGTGCAAACCTTTCGGGAAAGCCGAGCCCAACTACGGCACAGCACGTTATGCGCGATTTATCGGGAAAGATTCCCATGATTATTGACGGCGGTGCGTGCGAGGTTGGCCTTGAGTCCACGGTTATTGACCTCTCGGGTGATGTTCCGACGCTTCTCCGACCGGGCGGCGTTACTCTCACTTCTCTTCGCGATGTTCTCGGACGCGTTGACGTCAACCCAAAGATTTTGGAAGAGGTTGATGACGGTGAGGCTGTCGCCTCTCCGGGAATGAAATACAAGCACTACTCCCCTGCAGCTCCCGTCGTCATCGTTGACGGAAAAAGCGAGAAGTTTGAAGCCTTCGTCAGGGAAAATACAAAGGACAAAAAGGTTGCTGTACTCTGTTTTGATGAGGAAGTGCCCCTATTTGACGGAACTGACATAAAGGTTGTTTCTTACGGAAGCCTTGCACACCCCGAGGAGCTTGCCTCAAAGCTATTTTCTTCTCTGCGCATACTCGACGACATATCACCCGACATCATATACGCAAGAGAGCCCTCTTGTGGAGACGGACTTGAGCTTGCAGTTGTAAACAGATTAAGCCGTGCGGCAGGATTTTCAAGAATATCACTTTAGGTGGTGTATATATGCTGACAATCGGAATCACCGGCGGAAGCGGTTCGGGGAAAAGCACTGTTGCCGAACTCTTCTGCTCGTTTGGTGCCAACACTATTGATGCAGATATCGTCTATCACGACCTTCTCAACAACTCCGCATCCATGATGTGCGAATTGAAACGACGCTTTCCCGAAACAATATCAAGTGACGGCAAGCTTTCGCGACGCGCACTTGCCGAAATCGTTTTCTCAGATGCGGATGCACTTTGCGACCTTAACGCTATTGCCCACAAATTCGTCATTGAAGAAACAGAGCGGCAAATGGCTGCGCTCTACGAAAAAAATGCGCCGTATATATGCGTTGACGCAATAGCCCTCTTTGAAAGCGGTCTCGCGGAAATCTGTGATGTTACCGTAGGCGTTATTGCTCCGCGTGAAATCCGAATTTCACGAATTATGTCTCGCGACAGCATTGACATTGCAGCAGCAGAAGCTCGCATAAATGCACAGAAGGACGACGGGTTCTACCGCGATAAATGCGACTATGTCATAGAAAATGACGGTGACCGTGATGCCATCTTAAAAAAAGCAGAAGAAGTTTTTAACCTTATCACGAAAGGACTTGAATAAAAATGGCAGATAAAAAAACAGATGCTCTTCGCGAAAAGCTTACATTCAAACCGCGAAATGTGTTTTTCGGAAGTACAGATACCTCGCTCTGCGATTCATTTGCAGAGGATTATAAAGCTTTTATAACAGCAGGAAAAACAGGTCGCCTTTGCGTAAAGGAATCAGTTGCCATTGCCGAAGCGTCAGGATTTGTTCCGTATTCTCGCGGAATGAAGCTTTCCACAGGCGACAAGGTGTATAAGATTTGCCATAACAAGGCAATCGTTTTTGCCGTAATCGGAAAAGAGTCTCTTTCAGAGGGCATCAACATCACGGCGGCACATATTGACGTTCCGTGTCTCGATCTCAAGCAGATGCCGCTTTACGAAAGTGACGGTCTCGCACTCTTCAAGACTCATTACTACGGCGGAATCAAGAAATACCAGTGGCCTGCAATTCCTCTCGCTCTTTATGGTGTAGTGGTCAAGAAAAACGGCGAGGTTTGCGACGTTGCAATCGGCGACGATCCGAAAGACCCCGTATTTACAATAACCGACCTTCTCCCCCATCTCGCAAAAGACCAGATGGCAAAGAAGGCAGGAGAATTCTTTACCGGTGAGAACCTCAACGTCCTCTGCGGAAGCCGCCCGGTTCCGGGTGCTGACGAAAAGGAGACGGACGCTGTAAAGCTCAATGTCCTCCGTCTTCTCAACGAGAAATACGGAATTATTGAAGAGGATTTTCTCTCGGCAGAGCTTACGGTTGTCCCTGCTTTCGCTCCGCGTGATATCGGCTTTGACCGCTCTCTTATCGGTGCATACGGACACGACGACCGAGTCTGCTCATACCCTGCTCTCCGCGCAATATGCGACATTGGAACACCCGACAAAACTGCAGTCTGCATGCTTGCGGATAAGGAGGAAATCGGTTCCGAGGGCATCAGCGGTATGCAGTCAAGCTTTTTCGATACATTCGTTGAAGACCTTTGCGACAGCACAGGCGTCGCGCTTCGCGAGTGCTTTGAAAACTCTGCCTGTCTTTCGGCAGACGTTGCCGCGGCATTTGACCCGAATTACCCCGAGGTTCATGAAAAGCAGAACGCGGCATACTTAAACCACGGTATTGCGCTTTGCAAGTTCACCGGTTCTCGCGGAAAGTACGATTCAAACGATGCAACTGCCGAGATGATTGGAAAGCTTCGCAATCTTTTTGACTCTGCAAACGTCTTCTGGCAGATGTGTGAGCTCGGCAAGGTTGATCAGGGCGGTGGCGGAACAGTTGCTATGTATATGTCAAAGAGAAATATTGAGACAATTGACGCAGGCGTTCCCGTGCTTGGCATGCACTCCCCGTTTGAAGTAATTGCGAAGAACGACGTTTATATGGCATACCTTGCCATGAGTGAATTTTACAAAAAGTACTGATTGGTGAATTACTATGTATGATGTAGCTATTATCGGCGAAGGCCCTGCCGGAATGACTGCCGCAATATATGCAACGCGTGCAGGACTTTCTACCGTTATTATTGAAAAAGCTTTTTCGGGCGGACAGATGAGCATCACCCCCGAGATTGACAACTATCCCGGTTTTGAAAGCATATCAGGCTTCGAGCTTGCCATGAATATGGCAAACCACGCAAAGAAGCTCGGTGCAGAGGTTAAACGTGCAGATGTTTCGGAGTTTGTCTTTAAAGACGGAGAAAATGTCATAAAGACATCTGCCGGCGATATTGAGGCAAAAACCGTTATCCTCGCACTCGGCGCATCACATCGCAAGCTCGGTGTTCCCGGAGAGGAAAAGTACACGGGGCTTGGCGTTTCCTACTGCGCGACCTGCGACGGTAACTTCTTCCGTGGACGCGAGGTTTGCGTTGTCGGCGGCGGCAACACCGCGCTCGAAGACACACTCTACCTTTCAAAAATCTGCACTAAGGTTTACCTCATCCACAGACGGGATGCTTTCCGCGGATTTGATGCCCTTGCAAAACGAGTTTTTGAGACAGACAACATCGTTACGGTTCTCGACTCGGTTGTTGAGAGCATAAACGGTGAAGAAAGAGTTTCTTCCGTTACGGTCAGGAATGTAAAGTCAGATACCCTTACAGAGATTTCCGTTTCCGGATGCTTTATTGCAGTCGGTATGGAGCCGAACACAGGGCTCATAAAGGGCAAAATCAACCTCACCGAATCAGGCCATATTGATGCAGGTGAGGATACAGCGACAAACCTCCCCGGAGTTTTTGCCGCAGGCGATATCAGAAAAAAGATATCTTACCAAATAATCACCGCTGCCGCGGACGGTGCAGTTGCCGCATCCCGCGCAGGTGCATATATAGCAGAAAGAGGATGAAGAAAATGAGAGAAGTTTCAGTAAAAGAAGTAACACGCGAAATCGCACGCCTTTGCGAGGAAGCTTGCACAAAGCTTACTCCCGACGTTGTGAAAGCCTTCGAAGAGGGCCTCAAGAACGAAAAGTCCCCTGTTGGACGCGACATTTTCAAGGTTATGTGCGAAAATGCGGCTTACGCTGCAGAGTCCGGCATCCCTGCTTGTCAGGACACAGGTATGGCTGTTGTTTTCATTGACATCGGTCAGGACGTTCACTTTGTTGACGGCGATTTCTACGAGGCTGTTAACGAGGGCGTTCGCCGCGGATATGTTGACGGTAAGCTCCGCCTCTCCGTCGTCGGTGACCCGATTCGCCGCGTAAACACAAACGACAACACACCCGCAATTTTACATACCCGAATTGTTCCGGGTGACAAGGTCTCAATAACGGTTGCTCCGAAGGGCTTTGGCAGCGAAAACATGAGCGCTATGAAGATGTTTAAGCCCTCTGCAACCACAGATGACATTATCGACTTTATCGTCGAAACGGTTTCAAAAGCAGGAAGCAACCCCTGTCCCCCCGTTGTGGTCGGCGTAGGCCTTGGCGGTACGGTTGATATGGCCGCTTGCTGTGCAAAGCGCGCACTTCTCCGCGAAATAGGAAGCGCACACGAAGACGAGCTCTATGCAGGTCTTGAAGCTGAAGCACTCAAGAGAGTAAACAAGCTCGGCATCGGACCGCAGGGTATGGGCGGCTCGATTACAGCCCTCGCTGTCTTCTTTGAGAAGTATGCAACTCATATTGCAGGTCTTCCCTGCGTTGTAAATATCGGATGCCACATCACCCGACACGCTTCTACGGTAATTTAGTATTTTCACTAAATTACATTCGTATTTTTTGAATTTATTGTGTACTTTTACGAAAATGTATTGTCAACTCGCCTTTCACGTGATATAATCTAATCAAGGTAGAGATTCTACCAAATCGAAAGGGGCGGACATTATATGAAGTTTATCTACACAGAGCGTAATTTTGATTTCACTGACGATGTAAAGCGCTATGCGGAAAAGAAGCTTTCAAAGCTTGACAAATACTTCCGTTCTGATGCGGAAGCAAGTGTCACCGCACGCAGCGAACGTGGCCGGGTCTGCCTTGAAGTTACCGTCAGGTGCGACGGTATGCTCCTTCGCGCAGACTGCCGTGATTCGGATGTTTTCCGCGCGATTGATACAGCCGAGGTCACCATCGACAGACAAATCAGAAAGAATAAGACACGCCTTGAAAAGAGGCTTCGCGACGGGGCATTTGAAAAGCTCCTCTTGGAAAGCGAAGCTGAACCGATTGAAGAGGAGCGCGAGTTTAAACTTGTTCGCACAAAGCGCTTTCCCTTTAAGCCGATGACCGTTGAGGAAGCAATCCTTCAGATGAACCTTTTAAATCACGAGTTCTTCGTATTTAAAAACGCAAGCGATGATGAACGCTTCTCGGTTGTTTACAAGCGACACGACGGTGGCTACGGTCTTATTGAAAACGCATAAGTTTAAATTTACAGAGCTGTATCGGGCTTCCGATACAGCTCTTTCATTACACTACAAAGGAGATGTTTCTGTGCTGCGCGACCTTTGGACACTTTTCTGCCTATTCTTTAAAATCGGTGCTTTTACATTTGGCGGCGGATACGCTATGATACCTGTTTTTGAACGCGAATTCGTTCACGACCGAGGATGGATAACAAGCGAAGATATGCTCAACTACGTCGCTATAAGCCAATCAACCCCTGGCGTTATTGCCGTTAATATGGCGACCTTTATCGGCTATCGCAGAAGAAAATTCTGGGGCGCACTTGTTTCCACACTCGGAGTTATTCTCCCCTCCCTCATAATCATAACGATACTTGCCGCATTTGTTTCAAACTTTCACGAATACATTTATGTTCAGAAGGCACTCAAGGGGATAAACATCGCAGTTGCTGTCATTCTCGTCTCTGCGGTATGGAATCTCGGAAAGAAGTCGATCACCGATATAATAGGCTTTATTCTCGCGCTCATCGCCTTTGTCTCGGTTGCGTTTTTTAACGTTAACAGCATCTGGCTCATTCTCTTCGCACTTGTCGTCGGAATAGCCGTCAAAGGAGGTAAGAAGCAGAAATGAATCTATTTACTCTTTGCCTCAACTTCTTCCTCACGGGACTTTTTGCAATCGGCGGCGGCCTTGCCGCAATACCGATTATGGAGCAATTTTTCGTTGATACAGGTGTTATAAGCAGCGAAATGTTTTATAACATGGTTGCAATAAGCGAATCCACGCCCGGTCCGATTGGCGTAAATATGGCAACATATATAGGATTTGAAACCTTCGGAGTTCTCGGCGGAATTCTTACCACTCTTTCGCTCGTCCTCCCGTCCTTCGTCATAATCCTTATAATTGCGAAAACTTTTTTTGCCATTGCCGATAAGCCACTCGTCAAAAACGCACTTTACGGAATACGAGCTGCAGTTTGCGGACTTATCGCTTGCGCCGCCTGGAGCGTATTGTGCGTAACGATTATTACACCTGATACTTTTCTCAGCGTGCCGTCATTCTTCACGCTTTTTGATTTCCGGCAGCTTATAATCTTCGCAGTTATCTTTGCACTGTATAATATCTTTAAAAAGCACCCGATTCTATACGTTCTCTTCGGTGCCGTCTGCGGAATGGTATTTCTTTAAGAACAAATAAAAAAGCTGTTCTTCTCAAGGCCACAGCCACATAAGGCAGTTTTGCCCCGAAAAACATCCTTTTGGCGAATTTCTTCGTTAAAAAAGCGAGCTAACCGTCAGGTTATGCTCGCTTTTTTGCCTTGAACTTCATCCAAAATTAAGCCTTTCGGGGTGC
>JAFXJK010000011.1 GCA_017532355.1 Oscillospiraceae bacterium
CTTTGTGAGTGCGCGGTAGAGGATTACCATCATATCCTGACGTGTGATAGTATTTCTCGGTGCGTACTTGTTATCACCGATTCCGCCGACAATACCTGTGTTACGTGCTACTGCAAGCTCTTCTGCAAAGTAGTCAGATTCATCTACGTCTGCAAAGTTCTCTGCATCTTCACTTTCAAGCTCAAATGCGCGAACAAGGAGAATTGCGTAGTCTGCACGTGTAATATTGCTTGCAGGTGAGAACGTTGTCTCACTTGTTCCCTTGATGATGCCCTCGTCTGCAAGGTAGTTGATTGCGTCAGTTGCCCATGCGTGGTTTCCGAGGTCACGGAAGCCCTTTTCTGTCGGGACGTCTACAACAGGTTCGTCTGTTGTCGGTTCATCCTTGGGTTCGTCAGGCTCAACTGTCGGTTCGTCGGGTTCGTCGGTCGGCTTGTCGGTTGACGGAGTATCTCCGCCGCCACCGCCGCCACCGCCTGAGACGGAACCGAGGACTTCTACTTCAAAGTAAACCGTGGATACGCGACCCATTGAGTCAACTGCGTCGATTGCTACAAGATTCTTACCAAGCTGTGTTGTTGACGGTTTCCAGCTGAATGTACCGCTTTGTGCGTCAAACATTGCGCCACGCGGAAGTGTTCTTGCGCTGTAGGAAACCGTAAGGTCTTCAGATACGGGAACTGCGTTGACTGTTACGGTGATTGAGCTTCCGACAGATACTCGCTTGTCTTCTACTGCATCGAATACCGGAGCACCGTTATCTTCGTAGCTCATCGGGATTTCGAAGGTCTTGCCCACCTCGATATCGTAGATGAAGCCCTTTGAGAAATCCATATCGTCGACATACTTTGATATCGGTGTTACGGAATCGAGATCAATTCGTGCATTTCTCGCATCAGTCATTGTGACACCTTCGATTACGTATGAGGAGTTACCTGCGCTATCGCGCTCAATATTAATCATACGGTCGACAAGGTCTTCTGTCTCTTCTTCCGTGAGGTCACGGTCGAACTCAACGTCAATCCAGTTATCAAGCGAGAGTTTATCCTGGAAGTCGATTACCGTACCTGTTACTGCGGCTTCTGCGCCCGCAACCTTATATTCGCCTTCGCCGAGCATTGAGCCGTCGTGGAGATAACTGTAAATACTTTCGCCGCTTTCGGTTATTGTCCATACACCCACAAAGCCTGCAAACTCAAAGCTGTAACCTGTTTCCGTGTCTGTGATGCGGTAGGTGTTGTTCTTATTTGAAGCATATACGACATAGTCGATTCTGCCATCCTTGAGGACTACCTTAACTGCCTTTGCGTAATCAAGTTTTTCTCCGACATCGTCGATTTTTTCAACCGTGATGCCTTCGGATGAGATTTCCTTCACGTAGCGGTTGCCGTCAAGATACGGCTCATAAACTGCCGTGAAGAGAGAGTCAAGGTTTGTACCCTTGCGTCGGATGAGGACTCGCTCAAGGTCACCGAGTTCTTTATTTTCGCCGGTTCTCTGCGGCTTTGATGAAGCGAGGGTAATCTCATCAGCATCAAAGTCGTTCACCATTGTGAGGCGAAGTCTTACATCAAGGTTCGAGTTTCTTGCTCCGTTTCTGAAGTCCTCTATCTGCCAATCAAGCCAGAATTCTTTTTCACCCGGGTTGTCACAGCGTTCAACATTGAACATCCATGTGTAGCCTTTCGGGTAGTGAAGCGGAGCGGAGAGATTGTTTCTGTCCGTTCCCGGGTCCCAACCGAACTGAACCGTCGGGCCTGCGTAAGAAGATGTCGGATAGTGATTGTCGTCGACAACCCAGCCCTGCGGATCGTCAACCTGCTTTATGAAGCTTAAGTTATCCGAATGCTCGGGACGCTCGTTTGTAAGCGGGCCGAAGGTGTAGGCGTGATCCTTACCTCCAACAACTCGGAAGAAGTCAACGCCGTAGGAAACTTCATCGTCATAGTCAATCATAACGATTGTGCGGCGGAATTCCTCGCAATCATTGGGGTATGCATCCGGCGTACGAGCATCAATAACCTTGACGCGTGTATCCTTTGCATCAAAGTGAAGCGGCTCCTGCGGCGTGTTGTTCGGACGCTGCGGTTGTTCCTCGTTAACCGTAACGGTATTGTGTGCAAGCGATGTTCCCGCCCACTGTGCTGTATGCGGGTCGCCGTCAGCCGCAGCTTCGGGGTAACCGAGGTCAGTCGTCATACCGATACCGTAAGCTTCCATACCGAGGTCGAGGAAGTCGTGGTGCTGATGTCCCATATGTCCTGAGAAGTTGAGCGTAAAGTCGCGGGTCGTATCGCGTATGCCCGTAATTCCGGTTGTATCAAAGAGTGTACCGTCACGGAGCGCACCGAAACCATAGCCCGTCATAATCGTGCTCTTGTCATAGTCACCGTCGCCGTACTGCTTAATTATCTCACTGACTTCCTCATAAACCGACTCCGGATTCTTTGTCCAGATGTCTCCGTGTATTTCCTTAAGCTTCTCGCCGACCTGCATATAGAGCTGCTGGGCAATTTTAATGTTTTCTCTCTTTACAAAGGGGTCATTATTGCTTTTCGTATTATAGAATAACTTGATAAGGTCGTCCTTGCTGAGGACGTGGCTGTACAGGTCAGCCGTACCAGAGTCTGCCATCGTCTTTGTTCCTCGGCGGACAAGCGTAAGCTTTCTGTACGAGTTTATAACCGCGAGGTACTTTGGATGTTCAAGCAATGAGTCGCGATCCATCTCCCCACCGCTTTCTCTGTAACGGTTGAGAACTATTGCCGCCTGCATAAGGTCAGAAACGGTGTATTGGTTGTAAATTGGGGACTCGTAGTTCTGACCGTCGCGGTAAACGGTGTTGACAAGGGTTTTCTCGATATCGCCACCTGTATTCATGCTGTGGTCATCAGATCTTGAAGCTGCATAGAGCCACTCAAGAATCTCGCCTGAATCCTTCTTGTGGTCAAGAGACGCGAGAGCGGTTGCCGCCGTCCAATGATGGATACCGAAGTTTGCCTGAATCTGAGCCGTCTGCAGAGCCTTGAAAATCTCGCGGCAGACGCCGTCCTCGATATTCTGGCGAATTTTCGTTGCACTTGACTTGTCATTTTCCAAGCCGTACTCGACAGCCTTTGCATTAAGGAACTCTATAACTTCAGGATATTCAAATGCCGGCCAGAACACGTCATATGCTTTTGCTATGCATTCCGCAACGTAGCTCTCTCTGATTCGACCCGTTGCCTTACCTGCAGCCGAGCCGCCGTGAGAGCTCCAGTAATACGGGAACATCTCGCGGAAGTCGTAATCGGGATAGTTATCGGCAATGCGGTCAAGGATGATTGCGCCTGCGATACCGTACTTTTCCTTGCCTGTGTAGAGATACGCTTCGCCGATCTTGTTGAGAGCTTCCTGAATGTAGCAATTTGACTTAACGTCAAAGATTCCGTTGTGGACGTAGAATCCAATATATGTGTGATATTCTTTTGTTCCGTTTGCATAAACTCTGCCCGTGTTGTAGCCAACGCCATCGTCAACGCCCCAGCGCTCGGTTGTTTCAGGTACAAGCGTCTTATAGGCAGAGGCATCTCCGTTGAGAAGTCCGTCTTCTGTTGTAAACTTGACTTTACTGCTATCCGTTCCCACTTCAGGGTACAGGTCGTTGTGGAGATAACCACCCTTGACTCCGTAGCCGTAGTAGGTGTACCAATCAGCACTGAACTCTTCGCCGGGACTTGTCATAGCTCGAGCTTCTTCGGAGAGAAGATTCCAAACAACCTCGTTACGGTGTCTCTCAAGTGCTGTAATTCGGTCGAACTTTCCTCCGTTTTCAGCCGTTCTGCCAAGCTCGTAGAAGCTTTCGAAGTCATTTGACGGGAAAGAACGTGAACATGCAGGGCATTTTACCTTCCACGGATCTCTTATCATATTGACGACATACGGATAAATTCCGTAGTCTTTTTCAAGGTCTTTTCCGCAGTAACGGCATTTATAAACGTCAGTATCACCGTAGAAACCTACATATACGCTACGCGGGATGTCCTGGCTCGGAACAGCATCCCACAAAGCGTCGAGACCGAGCTCGAGATATTGGTCTGCGCGCCTTACTGTTTTGTCTTTTTCGGCTCTTGCCCAGTCGTACTCCTTGATGTTGTCGTGAGCGTTTTTAATCATTTCGTCGGAATAGATTGTTCTGCCTGTCTTGCCGACATCGGCAACGACAAACGGGAATGTCGCAGTAACATTCTCTCCGCGGTAGGTGAGGTCGAGGTTTATCTCTGCCTCACCTGCAACCGTACCTGTCTCGACATAGTACTGATTACCCTCCTTGCGGAGATATGCAACGCCCTCCTTATCGGAAGAAATCGAGATGTCGTTTATTGTTATATATTCGGGGTCTACACCCTCAATCTCCATACCCTTTGCACCGCAGAGGGCTATATTAAGCTTGCGGTATGCGTTGAAGTAGAGAGCGTCACCCGCGCCGTCGAGAGTTTCGATGTTCATCTTAATTTCCTCAAACGGACCAGGAGCTGCCTTAAGCTCAACTTTTTTAATCTGGAAGTTGTATCCCTGCTCGAGGTTAAGATTCGGATTATTCTGGCCAAACTTGAGCACGAAATAGTAGTCTCCGCCGCGGTCAACCGTGAATGAGCCCACATTTTGAACGGTCTCATCAAAGTTGTTACAGTGGACGCGACCTATCGGCTCGCGTTCTTCGAGGTCCGAGAACACAACGAGGCTCTTGTCGCCCTTCGGGAACATATAAACGTCTGCATAGGCACCTGCTGTAAATGGCTCTACTTCGACATTTACATTATAAGTCCCCTTTACCGGAACGCGGAGCTTGAGTGCATAGAAGGCACCTCTCGCAAAATCCTCTTCCTGAACTATGAAGTTCATTGCGCCAACCTCAAGCAAGCTCCATCTTACCGGAGAAGCATTGTTATATGCCCACAGTTCCGTCTTTTCTTCGTCTATCGCATCATACGAGCTGACATATGAAAGTTCGCGCAGACGGCCCTGCTCATCAAGGCGGTTGTTGTGCGGGTTGTAGCTTGTCTGGTCCTTCATCGTGATTGTGCCGATGACATACTCAAGACGTGTGCCGAGGTTCTCCGCATCGGGGTCATAGACATCGACCTTGAACTCACCCTTTATCTCGGGGGCTTCGTTATGCTTTACGATGATTTTCGCTCTGCCCTCCTTGTGCGGAGTTACGAGGCCGCTTGCATCAACAGTTGCAATGTCCGGATTTAAGCTTTCAATTGTGAGCTTTGAATAGTCAACCGCTTTCTTTCCTGCATATTCCCAGACTTCGGAAATATCGAGATTGATGGTCTCACCATAATAGGAAATATCAGTTTCCGCCTTGACTGAAAGGGCTTTTAATGAGTCCATAGCAGCCGGCACGAGCCTGATTCCCGTGAGGCGAAGCCACTGGTAATCCGTAACCGAGTTTTTAGCGCGGGAGGTGCTGTCAAACGGGAATGCTATGATATAATTTCCCGCTTCTTTGACCTCAACCTCGCCCATTCCCGCATACTCGGGAGCGTTGCTGTCAAAATATCCGAGTTTCGAGTTTGCAGGGTATGTCGTCTGGTCGGTAACCGTTACCCCTTCTTCTCCTTCGGCGAAGAAATAAACTGCGGGATATACCGAGGTTCCGCTGACTCCGCGAACCTGGAGAATGTATTTACCCGGAGCGTCGATATGCAGGCGGAATACTGCGTTCGGAGAAGATGCAGTATCATCAATCCTTGAAAGGACTGCTTCATAGCTGAAGTATGTTCCTGTGATAAACGGCGAGCTGTTGTATACGCGCGTTGAAACGTGTGCCCACGGGTCAGTCGCGTTGAGGTTCATCGCCATGAACGGAGTTTCATCCTTTGAATACTCCTCGGGAACCTTGTACTCCCAGTCGAGCATACGCATAAAGTAGATTGCATTATTTGCCTCTCTGATTACGGGGATTTCGTCAAAATTTTTGGCAGGAGATACAATCATTTTTTCCGTGTTCAATGCCGCGTAAGTGAGGATATACTCGTGGATATGCTCATCCTTCGGTGCAGTAACGGAGATATCGACTGTTGCAAATTTTGTGTCGTCTTCCTTAAGGGTTGCGGTTATTGTCGCCGTACCCTCGGAAACACCCGTGACAACGCCGTTTTCATCAACGGTTGCAATCTCGTCAGATGAGCTTTCGAAGTCAACCTTACTCGGGGAGAGCTCTTCTTCTCCAAGAATCGCCCATACGCGATTTGCAATAACAGTTGTTGTATTTCCCGTCATTATAGAAGACTTAGAACTTGTAACAGAGAATCCGATAATCTCGTCTTCCGTTGACGGGATAAGCTTGATTCCCGAAAGGCGAAGCTGCTGATAAGCTGTAATTGAGTTCTTCGCTTTTGATGTGCTGTCAAAATTGAATGCAAGAATGTAGTTTCCTGCATTTTCAACATTAACCTTGCCGATTCCGACGTAGGAGGTTGTGTTGCAATCAAAATATCCGAGCTTTGAGTTTGCAGGGTAGGTTGCGCGGTCGGTAACCGTTACGCCCTCTTCTCCTTCGGCGAAGAAATAAACTGCGGGGTATACGGGGTCCGTAGACACACCGCGAAGCTGGAGAATATACTCACCGGGAGCATCTACCTCAAGACGGAAAATTGCGTACGGAGATCTCGAAGTATCGTTTATATTTGCGAGAGGCGCTTCAAAGTTGAAGTATCCGGATGTGACAAACGGTGAGCTGTTGTGTGCGAGTGTTGCAACGTGTGCCCATTTGTCGGTTGCAGAAAGGTTCATCGCCTCAAATGCAGTTCCGTCGCTTGAATAATCCTCTGAAACCTCGTACTTCCAGTCGAGCATAGGCATATAATACATATAACTGTTAGCTTCACGGATTACAGGGGTTTCGTCGAAGGCTGCATTCGTCACAATCATCTTGTCAGTATTGAACGCCGCCTGACTTGTTATGTACTCAAACGTACGCTGTGTAGCAGAAGCTTTTACCGTGATGGTAACAGATGTCTGCACTTGCGGATTTTCCTTGTGCGTTGCAGTGATTTCTGCCTCGCCCTCGGAAACACCCGTGACTACGCCGTTTTCATCAACGGTTGCAATCGCGTCGTCCGAGCTTTCAAAGGTAACCTCGCTCGGTGACAAATCTCGGTTTCCGCTGACCGTCCATACCGAGCTACCCGTAATCTTCGCGGTGTTTCCCGCGAAAATTGAGGCGGACGACAACTTGATTGAGATTGAATAAAGCTCGTCCTCAACCTTCTCAACAAGCTTTATTCCCTTAAGATTGATAAACTGTGTGGCATTGGTGTTTTTTTCTGCTGAAGTTGAGTCAAACTGGAAGGCAAGAATATAGTCCCCCGCTTCCGTTGCGTTGACGGTGCCGATTGTTGTATATTCTGCCCCGTTGGGGTTCTGATGTCCGAGTGAGGAATTTGCAGGATAAGTTTCCTCAGCTACGTTGTTTGTTGCAAGACCGTCTCTGAAGAAGAAAACCTCGGGATAAACCGCTTCTCCCGTACCGCGAAGCTGGAGAAAATACTCACCCGCAGTTTCCACATTAAGGCGTAAAACCAAATACTGTGGCTGCCCCTCCATAAGCATTCTTTCCTTAATTGCCTCGTACCAGAAACCCTCATTGGGCTTGATATGAGGATCGTGTTCAATGGCGCGCTTACCGACAAATGCCCACTTATCGGTCACGTCAAGATTCATAGCCATAAACGCAGTGCCGTCTTTCGAGAACTCTTCCGGGATTACGTATTCCCAGTTCATCATAGCAAGACAGCGCAAAGTGCCATCCGCGTTACGGATGACGGGATTAGTTTCATAGTCGTTGCCATCTGTTCCCACCATCATGTCTGTGTTGAACGCTGCCTGTGAGAGCACATACTCGTGCTCAAAAGGCTCCGCTGCCGGTGTCGCAAATGCGTTGGGCAAGAGCGATATCAGCATAACCAAGGCAAGAACCAGGCTGAGTTTTCTTTTCATAAAACTTCCTCCTTCTCCCTTCGCCGTGAATTCGACGAAGCTTTCCTCTTGAAAAGATGTTTTCTTTTCTAATTTAATTTTACACAGTTTCCTTGTATTTTTCTTGCATTTTTTTCTTAAAAAATAGGATTTTTTTATGATGCTCTGTGTATACCAAAAGAGAAAACCACCTCAACCAGCCGTAAAATGGGAAAATTTTATTATTTCTTTGTTCCGAATTTACCCATGGTTTCGATTGCTTTCTTTTCTCATGTATATTATATATTTTTCAAGATGACTTTGTCTTCCATTCTGCGTTAATATGTGTACTTTTTTTACACTTTTGCGGATTTTCTCACCAAAATAGAGTCTGTTATGTAAAAAAGAAGAGCCGAAGGCCACAGCCACATAAGGCAGTTTTGCCCCGAAAAACATCCTTTTGGCGAATTTCTTCGTTAAAAAAGCGAGCTAACCGTCAGGTTATGCTCGCTTTTTTGCCTTGAACTTCATCCAAAATTAAGCCTTTCGGGGTGC
>JAFXJK010000074.1 GCA_017532355.1 Oscillospiraceae bacterium
AGGTCTGGAAAAATACAAAAATTCATTGTCGATAAAGTAGAAACCTATTCTTTCAGCTAATGCTTTACCGAGGGTGCTTTTCCCACACCCGTTTAATCCACATATTTGAATGCCTATTCCCATACAATTTCCTCGTCAAATTGGAATTTGATGTTTATTACTCACGGTAGCACAAAATATGAGCGTTCATCTTGAACCCATACTTTTCATACAGATGGATTACATCATTGCCGTCAATAACCTTTACATCAATATGTTTGATGTTATGTTTGCGAAAGGTATCCATAGCCCAATCCATCAGTTGTTTTCCAAAACCTTTTCCGCGATGTTCCTGCAAAACAACCAAATAATCTAATTTTCCTGTGTTATCAAATATATCAACCTTGCAGAATCCCACGATTTTTTCAACATCCTCAATAACGGCGATACACGAGTCTTTGTTTTGAAGACTTTCGGCAAAAATACGGATGGTTTCTTCATACGGTCTACTCGGAAAGTTCCCCTTGAAATTTACGGATACTTGGTTATGATATTCGGACAGTTGCGTTACACAATCAAGCAACTTATTTACTTCACCTGCATCTATTTCTCTGATTCTCATAATTTACCCCGTCAAATTCCAATTTGTTATTCTAATATTGTTTTCCAATTTTCAGAATGATAGGCTTCAAAACACATTCTTATCTGTTCTTCATTATTTTTTTCTGTTGCCAATTCAGGTAATTCATCTTCTGCAAAATATTGAAAACCAGTTGTTTCAATATTAGGTTCAAAGTTTCCACCAATTACTGAACATTGTGCAATAACTTTACAAACACCATATGCATATACAGGTAAATTATGCTTTGCTCTATCTTGAACAGCAATAACTTTATCAATTTTCACATCTAATCCAGATTCTTCTTTTACTTCTTTAATAACATTATCTCCGACAGAAACATTCACATCAACCCAACCACCTGGCATAGACCATTTACCATTATTTTCTTGAACAAGCAATATTTTGTCATTTTCAAAAATTGCTGCTCTTGTATCAATTTTAGGGGTTTGATATCCATTTTCATTGCAAAAAAGGTCTTTCACCTTTTCTGTTGAAATGCCTGATTTATAAGAAAGCATTTCTGCAGAAATCTCTCTAATTCTTTCATAGCGTTCCTTATCATAAACATCTTTACCATATGTTAAGCCTGCTTGTGCTAAACTTTGTAATTCAATTGCCCATTCTAACCAACATTCTTTATTTTCCATAAAACTACCTCTACAAATTCTTATTTGTTTAACTGTTTTATTGCCTATATAGACAGAAAATTAGCAAAAAGTTCTATTTCCTGTCTATATTATAGCATAATTTTTCTCATTTGTCACAATACAGAGATAAAATCAACAAAATTGTTAACTTAACAATATCATTGAGAGATTGCAAGAAAGCACTAACAATTCTATTTATGCATAATTATATTTAAAATTGTATATTTTTGTTTACCAATACTCATGTAGGACAGAGACTATTTTTTTGATATGAGAGGATTCGAACCTCGAGGAGGTTTTTGCGTTAATAAAAACAGTACCGTGAAAAACACGGTACTGTTTTTTTACTTTTCAAATCCTATAAGGAGTCCTCCATTTTCGGCATAGAAGCTGCAGAGGCCGCGCGCAGGATATATCTCAATCTCCGCCTGCGGAAATTCTCCGATTATAGCATCCCTTAAAATACACGCTTCCTCTTCGTTTCTGCAATTTGCGATGCGGACACGGCCGCCGCAATATCCGTTCTCCTTCATACGTGAAATTATGGTTTTGAAAATCACACTCCGGCCACGGCATTTATCGAGTGGCTCAAGGTCGCCCTTATCGCTTGCCTTTCCGAGCACGCGTATTCCCAAAAGACCTGCCGCAGTTGCGGAAATACGTCCGACTCTTCCGTTGTTTGCGAGATTTTTCATTGATTTTAAAAGAAAGAAAAGCGCTGTTTTCTTCGAATACTCCAGTGCTCCCTCGCAAACTTCCTCAAAGCTCTTTCCTGCCACCGCAAGCTCAACTGCCTTTTCAATTATGAGCTTCATTTCAGGTCCCGTTGAGAGAGAATCTAAAACAAACACGCGGCGTTCGGGATATTTTTCCTCGTAAATTGACTTTGCGATGAGCGCCGCATTGTGGCATCCTGACAATGTACTCGTTATCGTTATGCAGAAAACATTTTCCGCGTCACCGAAGGCTGATATCCAGTCTTCGGGGTTCGGACACGATGTAGATGATTTTCCTTTGTACGAGTACAGAAAAGAAACCATCTCCGAAACATCAAGAGAAGAATCATCGCAAAACTCACGTTCAGTCGTAATTATCTTAAGGGGAACAGACTCGAATTCAACCCCCGTAAGCGACGTGAGGTCAGCCGATGAGTCCGCAACTATTTTAAAGCTTTTCATATTTTTCTCCTTAGGCTTTTTTCTTCATTATAAGCCGGGAGTTTATTCTTCTCAACCTACTTTCCCTTCTCTCTTCTATCCTGTTATTTTCATTCTGAGAGAGCATTTTTGCACTCTCTACCCGCAGTAGAATCGGACTAAATTTTCACAAAATAAAATAAAACAAATCACTTTTGCAAGCAATTTGTTTTATCCGTAAAATATTTCCTCAAGCTCCTGCGGAAGCGGTGCCGTGATTTCAATCTCCCCTCCGCCGAGCGGAAGCTTCATGTGGAGCTTATGCGAATGAAGTGCGCAACGCCCTTTAAGCTCCTCTATCTCTTCACCGTAGAGAAAATCCCCCACAAGCGGATGCCCCAGGTGTGCCATGTGAACTCGTATCTGATGCGTGCGCCCTGTAATTGGCAAAACCTTTACAAGGCTCAAGCCGCATCTTTCCTCAATTACCTCGTAATGAGTCTCGGCAAAATCGCCGTCGGTTCGCACCTCACGCTCAATTACCGAGCCGTCACGCCTACCTATCGGCGCCACTATTTTGCCCTTCTTTTCATCAAAAGTTCCTTCTACCACCGCGAGATATTCACGGTAAAAATCTCCGCTGTGAAGAAGCCTTGCGGCAAATGTATGGGTATAGGCATTTTTCGCAACAGCCATAACTCCCGAAACGCCGCGATCAAGACGGTTTATCGGCCGGAAAACAAACTTTTCTCCCTGGCTCACATAATACCACATAACGATATTGCCAAGAGATGTATCAAAGTGGCCGTGAGACGGATGAACCGCAAGCGCGGCAGGCTTATTGAGAATCAGGACATCCTCATTTTCAAAAAGAATATCAAGCTCGCCCTTTGTCGGAACAACGCCGGTCGATTCCCTTTCCTCAGGCTCGAGGATTACCTCTACCTTATCCCCCGTCCTCACCGTGTCTATCGTATATACTTCTTCGCCGTTTTTGAGAAGCCCTTTTTCTGTTCTCCGTATTCTGCGAAGCTGCATCTCCGACACTCCGAACCGCCGTTTTAGGATTTCCGCAATCGGCTTTCCGTCATCCCTTGCATCAGCGATATGAAGAAGCTTACGTAGCATTGTTAAAACGGCTCCCTTCGCGTCTTATGAACGCCCCCACGGGTGCCTTTGACGGAAGCTTTACGTGAACTCGAATCTTTGCCTGCCCTGCCGCCTCAATCTCCGTGCCGTCGTCAGTTGTCATTTTTTCAAACGTGACCTTCTGCGGCTCAGCCTTTGGCTGCATCAGCTCATATTCAACGTTTGTCTCAAACTTATTCTTCTGCTCGATGACAGCGTTTCCATCGTCATCACACTCGACAACGGAAGCAACGACATCCCACGTGCGCATATATTCCGATGTCTCGTTGTTCTGGATTCTCTCTTCGCCAAAATAGAAGCCGGTGCAATAATGTCTGTGGCTTACTTTGTTTACTTCAGTGAGCCAGAATCCGTCTCTCTGCCAATTATCCGGGTCTTCAAGATACGAATCAACTGCCATGCGGTAGGCGTTTGTTATCGCCGCCGTATAGTAGGACGACTTTACGCGCCCCTCTATCTTGAAGCTGTCTATTCCTGCCTCAATGAGCTCCGGAATATAGGAAACCATATTCATATCCTTTGAGTTGAAGATATGCGTGCCGTGCTCGTCCTCAACGATCGGGAAATATTCTCCGGGACGTTTTTCTTCAACGAGGTGGTATGTCCATCTGCACGGCTGTGCGCAGTTGCCGCGGTTTGAGCTGCGACTTGCGAGGTAGTCGGAAATCATACATCTTCCCGAATATGCCATACACATAGCACCGTGGACGAAGGTCTCAATCGCAAGGTCGCTCGCTTTTTTTTCCATTATCTCGCAGATTTCTGCCATGCTCGCCTCACGTGCGAGGCAGATACGTGAAGCTCCAAGCTCGTACCAGGCGTTTGCCGCCTCGTAGTTGAGCACACTTGCCTGCGTGCTTATATGTACCTCGGCACGCGGTGCATACTTCTGCACAGCGCGAAGCGCACCAAGGTCTGCAACAATGATTCCGTCAACGCCTGCGTCGCCAAGCATCTCAAGGTATGCCGGAAGCTTTTTGACGTCGTGATTTCTCATCATCGTGTTGCAGGTGACATACACACGCACACCTTCGCCGTGTGCGTACTTCACTGCTTCATACATCTCTTCTTCGGAGAAATTCTGCGAAGCGGTACGCATTCCAAACATCTCTCCTGCGAGATATACTGCATCTGCGCCGTAAAGGACAGATGCTTTTAACTTTTCCATATCCCCTGCCGGGGAAAGAATTTCAGGTCTTTTCATAATCTTCATTACGGATTTATCTTCGGAGTTTTCAAATGCTCTTCATACGTCTTTGAAAACTTGTGAGTACCGTCCTCCTGCAATGCAAAAAACAGATAGTCTGTATTATTCGGGTAAAGCGTTGCGTTTATCGCGTCAAGTCCCGGGTTTGCGATCGGTCCCGGCGGAAGTCCCTTGTACTTGTAAGTATTGTACTTGTTATCAATCTTTGTGTCAGCAATCGAAATAACCTTTTTACGTTCTCCGAGAACGTACTGCACCGTCGCGCACGACTCAAGATACGGATAACTTGAATCCTTAAGTCTGTTATGGAAGACGGAAGCTATATTCGCTCTGTCCTTTGCCGTTGCCTCGCGCTCAACGATTGACGCAAGTGTTATAAGCTCGTGTGTCGTGAAACCGAGCTCACGCGCTCTTGCCGACATCTCTGAGTTGTACTTCACCTCGAAGTTATCAAGGAAACGCTTTATAACGCGCTCTGCGCTGTCGCCCTTGTAGAACTCGTATGTGTCTGGGAAAAGATATCCCTCAAGTCGGTTAGTCTTTCCGAGCGGAACTCCATCAAGAAACGCATAATCAAAGTCAGAATTTGCAATCGCTTCCAAAAGACTCTTTTCCTCGCAAACGCCTTTATCCTCTAAAAGCTTGACTATCTGACTTACCTCGTATCCTTCGGGGATGGTTACCATAACCGTATTGAGCGCCGCTTTCTTGCTTGTAAGGCGTCGGAGCATTGCGCGATAGTCCATATTTGAGTTCACCTTGTAACGCCCCGCAGGAAACTCTGCCTCTCGCTTCGTCAGGAGCGCAAAGGTCTTGAAAACTGCCGTGTGCTCAATGACGTCGTTCTTTTTAAGGATTTTCGCAACATCCGCACGCGAGGACTCTTCCGGAATCTCAATTATCACCTCACGGTCAGGTCTCGCAAGAGCAAGAACCTCATTTACCGTAGGAATGAGCCACGCGGCAAAAAGCATAGCTATTCCCAAAGAAACAATCACTATATACGGAGTCAATGCGCGGAAAGCGCGCCACTTCGCTTTATTCTTTCTTGTCTTTTTCACCCTACATAACCTCCTCGATTATCCTGTCTTCCGTGATTATCATATCAACAAATCTGTCGTGCTCATCACACGGCACGGTTTCATAGATATTTATCTCTCTGCAAAGCGCAACCGTCTTTGCATTCTCCGCCTTTTCGATGAAGCGATCATAGTACCCAGCACCTCTCCCGAGTCGGCTGCGGTCACTTCCGAATGCGACTCCCGGAACTACAATCAGCGATAGCTCTGACGGCAAAATTCTCTCTCCTGACCGTGGCGGTTCGGGGATTCCGTACATCCCCTCCGCGAGCTCCGAAAGACTTCTGAGCCTTACCGCATCCATCTCGCCTTTTCCGTGGCAGAGTGGAACATACACCGAAACTCCGCGGCGGAGAAGTTCTTCCGTTATCTGCAATGTAGCAATTTCGTCTCCAAAAGATATGTAGATAAATACCTTTTCTCCCTTTTTTATCGGGAGAGAAAGGAATTTTTCTTTTATTCTCTCATCTGTTTTTGCTTTCGCACTCGGTGAGAGCGAGGCATTGCGCTCTTTTGCAAGAGCGCGAAGTTCACTTTTTGTCATAGCACACCGAACTCTTCACCGACTCTGCTACCTCTTCTCCGCGAAGCCCCGAAAGAATGGCAAAAGCAAAATCATACGCATCGCCTGCTGCACGACCCGTAATAATCTCTCCGTCACAGACAACGCCCACAGCGGTATTTACACCTTCCTTCGGAAGCTCATCCGAGCAGGAGGGATAGCAAGTGCACTTTTTCCCGTCAAGAATACCAAGGCGCGCAAGAATCATCGGAGCGGCACAGATTGCGGAAATCTTTATTTTCTTTTCTGCAGTTTCACGTACAAGGTCACGTACCTTTTCGTTTTCCCAAAGATTGTCAACTCCCGGCTGTCCGCCCGGAATAATAAGCATTTCCATCTCAGAGAAATCGGTTTCCGAAAGCTCTGCGTCTGCCACGACTTCAACTCCGTGCGAGGAAGTTATCTTCTTCCCCGATACGCCGACGGTAGTAACATTCACACCACCACGGCGGAGTATATCAACCGGTGCAAGTGCCTCGCACATCTCAAATCCGTTTTCAAGAAGCAAATATACCATAAAAGCACTACCTCCATTTCAGTTGTGCATAAGGTTTATATATCTTTCCTTATATTTCATAAGAACGGCTTTTCCACTCTCGCTTACGGGTCTCATAACCGCGAGTGGTGTCTCTTCTCCGTTTGTTATCACCGTGCACTCTCTTCCAAACGCGCCTGCTATCTCAGACGGAGTTGTGCTATCCGAGAAAAGCTCAGCGATATACGGCTTTCCGTTATGCTCATAGTATGCGCAGTAACCGCCATGAAATACGAGAAATCCCCCGCCGAAAAATTCATACTCCGACATAAGAAGCCGCCACGTGTCTTCATTACGTGTTGCAAAGACCGACTCACTCAGCTCACGCTCGTAAACCTCGTTCAGATACGGAATGTCCGCCTTCGTAGCTTTGCTGATTTCTGCCTTACCGTCCGGTGCAATCTCTTCCTTTTTCACTTTTGCGATGACGTCAAAGCCGTATTTTTCATAAAATGCAAAAAGGCTTTCGCTCTGCGGTATAAGAAGCAGCACATCGCACTCCCTCGCTTCATCCTCAAGCATTCTGCCTGCTATTCCGCGGCCGCGGAAAGACTTCGTCGTTCCGACGCCGTAAATGTACTTCGCGCTCATTTCTCCTTCGGGAGTTTTAAGAGTTCTTGGAAAAACATGTATCATCGCAACGACTTCTCCACCGATTTCGCAAACCCGAGCCGAGGAAAGCTTGAAAATATTTTCAAAGAAGAAGCCTGCGTATTCCGTATCGTCGGGAAAGCACTCACTCCACAGTTTTTCAAGTGTCGGGATGTCACTCTCACGAGCTTTTCTGATTATCTCTTCCATATCGCACTGTATTTTTCAATGAGCATCGCGGGATAGTAAGAAAGCTTCGCCTTACGAAGTCCCGGGAGTCCCAAATCATCCTCTCGGTTTAAATATCTGACCTTGTCCGAGACAAGCTCTGCAAAGGATTTATTTATCATCTGATATGCGCCGTCAAAGCTGTAATCCGCCTTTTCAACCATAACCTCAATGGTATCCTCGCACGTTCTTGCCGCAAGGCAATACGCCGCGACATCACCGTCAACACGAAGCACCGCACCGAGCAGATTGAAATACGAAAAGTTCTCAAAAAGCTTTGAAATCGACCTTGACTCATACTCAAGCGTCTCCCGGCTTTCTTTATCGCTTGCTTGCCCTATCCACTTCTTCTGGAAAGTGAGAACATCTGCAACATCCGCCTCCGTAAGCAAGGAGCAGGTATATCTTCCCTCAAACGCATTCAGAAACTTTTTCAAATGGCCACGTTTGCCGTGGAATTTCTTTCCCGAAAGCCGGGCAAGCTCTTCTGCCGCGTAAACATAGTCAAACGAAGCACGCTTTTCGGTATATGAAAATTCTCCGGGATACTCACGCTCCAGAACTTTAATCATCTGTTCCGTAAGAGAATGAAACTTTACAAAGTCGTTACCGTTCTCGTGCTCATACTCAAAAAGCTTTGTGAGAGCATCTCTTTCATTTTCGGCATACGGAAAGAGATACGACGCCTTACCGTCCATAACGCTGCGGAAATAGACGGCGTCCTCTTCAATGCATACCTCTGTGCCGTACATCTCTGCCCAGAGATAGAGCGTCAAAAACGAACTTTCGCTGTTGCGAAACCCCTTTTTATACATAATCGGATGGCATTTTTCAAAATCTTCAGTTTTTAGCTTTCGAAACTCAAGCATCTTTCAGTATCTCCGAAACCTTTGCAAATATCTCTTCGTGAATTTCTTCTATAGTCTTAATTCTTTCCCCATTCGTGCACTCTATTCTGTTCCATCCATATCTCTCGGAAAGCGAACAAGCCGCACGGTAGCAATTTTTCAAATACTCCTTGTCCTTTTCGTGAATATCCTCACTCTCAGCTCTTCCCTTCATAAGCTTTTCGGCACTGGCCGGTGGCATATCAAGAAAAACAACCGCAGAGGGAGACGGAAGTGCGAGGAGGTTGTATTCAAAATCAAAGAGCCAGTCACAAAACGCTTCCCTCTCATTTTCAGGAAGCTTTGACGCCTGATATATCGCATTCGAGGTAGTATATCTGTCGAGAAGCACTGTACCGCCGCTCTCAAGGTAATCTTTCCACTCGCGGAGATACGATGCAACACGGTCAACCGCAAAAAAGCTTGATGCGGCATAAGCGTTTACGGCACTTACGTTCTCTCCAAACTCTCCTCCAAGATACATACGCACAAGCGCAGAAGAGGAGCTGTCATACCTTGGAAAGGCAACCTTTTTAAAGTCAACACCTGCACTTTCAAGCCTTTTACACAAAAGTTCAAGCTGTGTTGACTTTCCCGAACAGTCAGTTCCCTCTATGGTAATAATCTTACCTTTCATCGGTTTACCTCCGCTTCAATCTGTCAAATATAACAGCAAACATATACTTCGGAAGCGCAAGCATTCTCACAAAACGCTTCGGCTCACGGATAAGACGGTAAAGCCATTCAAGACCGAGCTTTATCCAGATTTCCGGAGCACGTTTTACCGTTCCTGCATACGAGTCAAGCGCACCGCCGAGACAGAGCGTAAGACGGACGTTTAAGCTATCCTTGTACTTCCCTGCCCAAAGCTCCTGCTTCGGAGCGCCGAGGCAAACGAAGAGGATTTTTGCGCCGCTTGCGTTAATCTCACCGACAATCTCGTCGTGGTTGTCAAAATACCCGTCGCGGATACCGACAAAGTTAAGTCCCGGATACTTCTCCGTAAGTTTCTGCGCCGCAAGGTCTCCGACTCCCGGTTTTGCTCCGAGGAAGAAAATGCCCTCGCCCGACTCTGCGGCATCACGCAGAACAAGCTCGCCCAGCTCAACGCCCGCAACCTTTCCCTTGACGGGCGTGCCGTAAATTTTAGACGCGTAAACAACGCCGATGCCGTCGGCTACAACAATATCCGCGGCGTTAATCGTCTGCCCGAGGCGTTCGTCACCTGCCGCAAGATATGCTATCTCGGCATTAGGTGTGACGACGATATGGTTTTTCGGCTCTGCAAGCATCTCGCGTGCAAGAGCGGCTGCTTCAGGTAAAGTGACGTTATCGTATGAAATACCGTAAATGGAAATTTTTTCACTCATTTCTACAACTCTCCTTTTTTCAAGGAAATACTTTTCTACATTATATAATACCACAAAACTCTCTGATTGAAAAGCAAAAAAGAAGAAAACCTCGCGGTTTTCTTCTTTTTTCTGTTTTTACATTTTAAGAGCGATACCCTGACCCTTGAGGTTTTCGATGATCGCGTCTGCAACCTCCATAACCTCTTCACGCGTAAGAGTCTGCTCGTTTGAAGAGAATACCATTCTGACGGTAATCGACTTTCCGTTCTCGTCGGTGTAGGTATCAGCAACCGTTACACGCTTGATGAGCGGACAGTTCTGCGCCGCAATCGCATCGCGGATGGGAGCAAACTTATCACAGACAAACGAAAGGTCAATTTCAATCTCAGGATACTTCGACGGCTCTTCGTACTTGATGCTTGCATTCTCAATCTCAGCAAAGAGCGAAACGTCGATTTCTGCAAATACGATGTTCGCCTTCTTGTCAATCTTCTTTGAAACCTGCGGATTTACGATGCCGATTTCACCGAGGCGCACACCGTCGCAAATGATTGCGTTTAAGTTCTTCGGGTGCTTGTATGAGCTCTTTTCTTCAATCTTCTCAAATGTAATCGGAAGATGCTTAAGCTCATCCGCAACCGTCGCAATCATGCGCGCGAGCTCGAGGTAGAGCTCTTCCATATCCTTTGTTTTTGAGAAGAGAGTTATCGCAAGCTTCTTGCGCTCATCACAGAGGTTTTCGGAGTTAAGGCCGTTTATTACGCGGCCGATTTCAAACACGCCGAAATCAGCCGAATACGCCGTATTGTACTTGACCTGGCAGAGCTGAGTCGGAACGATTGATTTACGGATAGTCTTTATATTCGGGTTTGTAGCGTTTACAAGCTCAATATTCGGCTCGATGTCGATGCCGAGAGCCTTGTACTCATCGTAATACGCCCAGACGTATGAATGGAGCTCATGAAGCGAAAAACGCTTTACCAAAAGATCCTTTATTCTCTCTTCATCCGTCTTCTCCTGTGCCGCACGGACAGGATAGAGCGGAACAGCGGCTGTGTTTATAGCAAAGTTGTCATAACCGTAGATACGTGTGATTTCTTCGATGATGACAGCCTTCATCGTAACATCCTTTGTAGCGCGCCATGACGGAACTGAAGCTGTAAAGCTGTCACCGCTTGTCTCAACTCCAAATCCGAGGGATGTAAGAGTCTTTACGATGCGGTCGTTTTCAATCTCAATGCCCGTATAGCGGTCAACAAAAGACTTGTCGAACGTAAGCTTTACATCGTCATACCTGAATACATATTCGTCAGTGAGTGAGCTTGTGATTGTTGCACCGCTGTCAATATCAAGAAGAAGCTTTACGAAGCGGGCTATCGCAACCGTTGTCATTTCGGGGTCAAGACTCTTCTCATAACGCTGGGATGCGTCTGTTCTGTGTCCGAGGCGAACTGTCGATTTACGGATTGAAGCCGCGTCAAATGTAGCAGATTCGAGTGTGAGCGAGATGGTATCCCCTACAATCTCAGAATCAAGGCCGCCCATAATACCTGCGATTGCGACAGGAGTGTCACCGTTACAGATCATAAGTGTATTCTCGTCGATATCGCGCTCGACTTCGTCAAGAGTTGTAAACTTAAATGGCTTATCAAACTTCTTTATGCGGATAGCGTCAACCTTTCTTGAATCGAAAGCGTGCATCGGCTGTCCCATCTCAAGCATGAGATAGTTTGTGAGGTCAGCGAGGAGGTTGATTGCGCGCATTCCGCAGTAGAAGAGACGGATTCTCATATTCATCGGACTGACATGCTTTGAAATGTTCTCAAAGCGGAGAGCCGAATAGCGATAGCAGAGCGGATCGCAAATCTTAACGTCAAGCTTCGGGAGACTCTCGTATTTTGCAAGGTCAACCGTGTCAAGCGGACGAAGCTCACGTCCTGCAATCGCCGCAAACTCGCGGGCAATTCCGTAATGTCCCCAGAGGTCGGGGCGGTTCGTGAGGGACTTGTTATCAACCTCGAAAACGATATCGTCGATTTCAAAGACGTCCTTAAGGTCTGTTCCGTTCTTAAGGCTTACGTCGAGGTCCATAATGCCGTCGTTGTTATCGGAAAGGCCAAGCTCGCGCTCTGAGCAGCACATACCGCAGGAGGTGTAGCCTGCGAGCTTTCTCGGTGCGATTTCAATCTCTCCGATTTTTGCACCAAGACGCGCAAAAGCCGTCTTCATACCGACGCGGACATTCGGAGCACCGCAGACGACGTCGATAAGTTCATCTTCGCCTGCATCAACCTTCAAAAGGTGGAGCTTCTTTGATTCGGGATGGTTCTCGACAGACATAATCTCCGCAACAACTATGCCCGAAATGTCGCTTCCCTTGAAGAAAATTTCGTTTTCAACCTCTGCTGTGGAGAGGGAGAATTTATTGATAAGCGAAAGCTTATCGAGTCCTGACAAATCAACAAAGTCAGAAATCCAGTTCATTGACAAAAACATATCTTTTCCTCTCCTTTCTTATTTATCGTCCGTAAACTGCGAGAGAACCTTAAGGCTTCCCGAGTTTAAGTCACGGATATCTTTTACGCCATACTTCATCATTGCAAGTCGTGTGAGACCGAGGCCAAAAGCAAAGCCGGTATATTCTTCAGGGTCGATTCCGCCGGCCTTCAATACCTCCGGATGAATCATACCGCACGGGCAAAGCTCAAGCCAGCCGCTGTGCTTACAGGAAGCGCAGCCCTCGCCGCCGCAGATAAGGCAGCTTATATCAAGCTCAAAGCCCGGCTCAACGAACGGGAAGAATCCCGGGCGAAGACGAACCTTGATGTCCTTCCGGAAAACTTCCGAGAGCATCGTCTTCATAAAGAAAATGAGGTTTGAGATGGAGATGTTCTTATCCACCATAACGCCTTCCATCTGGAAGAAGGTGTTCTCGTGGCAGGCGTCTGTTGCTTCGTTTCTGAAGCAACGTCCGGGGAAGATTGCCTTAATCGGCTTTCCTTCGTTGATAAGAGCATCCTTATACTTCTTATAGATCGCGTTCTGCGCCGCAGATGTGTGCGACTTTAAAAGCTGTCCGTTTTCGAGGTAGTAGGTATCCTGCATATCTCGAGCAGGGTGGTCCTTCGGGATATTGAGCGCTTCAAAGCACTCATAGTCCGTGACAACCTCGCTGTAATCTTCAACAGCAAAGCCCATCGAGCGGAAAATATCCTCACACTGACGCTGAACAAGTGTTATCGGATGGTATGAGCCACGCGAGAGGTCAAACGGAGCTGAAACGTCAAACTCCGGCATAAGGCTCGCTTCTCTCTCAATTTCTGCAAGCTTTATGGCTTCGCGCTTCTCGGATACCTTCGCCGTAACCTCTTCCTTTAAGATGTTTACTGCCTGACCGAAAGTCTTTTTCTCCTCGGGAGAAAGGTTCTTCATATCCTTTAAAAGCTCTGTAACAAGACCCTTCTTACCGAGATACTTTACTCTTATTTCCTCAAGAGCATCCATGGTTTCACAAGACGCAAGCTCTTGAAGGAATTCCGTCTTGAGTGCGGTTGTTTTCTCTGACATAGTTTTCTCTTCCTTTCTTATAAAATATAAAAAGCTCGTCCCGAACAAATCGGGACGAGCTGAAATTGCCCGCGGTACCACCCAAATTCAGAAATTACTTTCTGCACTTTTCACAACGTCATTTCGTGGACGCCCACACCCTGCTTAATCCGAAGCGGTTTTCGCAAGAGACTCCCATGCTGAAATTCGCACACCACCCACGACACGGAAACTCACAGCCTGCCGATTTCCGCTCTCTTCGACGATATGATGGTAACTACTTACACATTTTCATAGCCCAGAATGTATTCTACCCTATTTGTCCCAAAAAGTCAAATATTTTTTATTTTTCAAAAATCGCTTTCAAAGCGCGTGTCACCCCTTGATTTAGAGTGAAAAGGGTGTCAAATTGAACGGTCGTTCAAATTTTTTTAAAAAAATTATTAACTTTTTAAATATGCAAAATTAGTTACCATTTATTCTTCTAATTCACCATTTTTTACCAAATATCCCTTCTAAATATACTTATTTTTTGTACCCCCCCCTCCCCCGAAAAATGGCTTAAAATAAGGATTTGTTAACTTTTTGTTGTTGACATTTCGAAAGTCACAGTATATAATTGTCTCCCAATTTGGCAGGATGCAAAAGTATGTTTATTTATACATATTTAAAATATTGATTTTCGTCAAAAAGTGGTGAAAAAATGAAAAAGTCAACTTTTAAATCTTTTCTCGGAAAAGCAGCTCTCTTTTTCCTCGTTCTCCAATTGCTGATTCCGGGTGTTTTCGCAGGAGACGATGTCCTCTCCTTATATAAGAATAAGGAAAGCGACAACATCCCCTTCGCGGTCGGAAGTATGCTCCCCGGCGACTACATACAGCAAAACTACTGTGTCAGAGTTTCATACAACGGAACCATAACGGTTCACTTCGGCATTGACGTACTGGACGGCTACGAAAAGCTTGCGGAAGTTCTCAAGTGCAGAGTCGTTATGCCCGATAAAAACCTCATTCTCTATGATGGGCTTATGCGTGACCTCACCGATAAGCCCCACGAGATAACAGGCGTCAACAAAACCGAGGATCTCAGATACGAAATCGCAGTTTACCTCG
>JAFXJK010000075.1 GCA_017532355.1 Oscillospiraceae bacterium
AGAGTTCTCCAAAGGTTGCAAATCTTTGGGAACAACCTTTGGGAACAGCTAAAAACAACGATATTAAATTTTCAGAAAAGTCCCGTAAAATCAGGGTTTGTAGCGGTTGGGACTTCCTCTAACTTCACTACATTTCGAGTCGTTCTCGTTATGACCACTTCGATACTTCTCCATAACAAAGGGTATTATACAATAAAAAAGAGAGAATTTCAACCATTTTATTGCAAATTCAAAGGATTTTTTGAAAAAGCCAAAAAAGTATTGACAAAAAGTTTTGGATGTCATAAACTTCACGTTGAAGATAATTCGTATCCGGAAGGGGATAATAATATGAAGTTTTTCCATGTATATAATGAGGAATGTTTCAAAGGGCTTGAGAAGAACGGCCTTATAAACCGTGATACAGCTTTTAAGGTGCAGAATGTTTTCTCCGTCCCTCCTAAACGTCAGTTCAATAATATCGCGCGCATTGGCGGTGAGCTTCACTCTCTTATCAAAGAGGGGAAATATCCGTTCTACTGCGACCGCATCGCCGGCGGAATTACATATTATAAATACGCTTATGACCCTGCGCTTATTCGCGAATATGAGAGCCTTCTCGGTGATTGGTTTCTCGGCTTTCAGCTCCACGAGAGCGCATCAAACCGCCGTCAGGGAGACTGGCCTTTCCTCATAAAGAAGACGGGCTCAAAAGGTCCGTATGACGTCGCACTTCTCGATACCTTCAAGAGCGGACACGCCGTAACTCCCGACGGAGAGGTGCTCCATTCTCTCGGTCACGGTTCAATTTACGATTATGCTAAGATGGTGTTCAAGGAAACACCTGAAGAATATTACGAAGAAATCCGCGAGATGTTCTCACAGCGCCTTGATGAAACGCTTGGTCACATCCTCCCTTGCGACAGCTACTTCCTTATGACAAAGCTTCAGGACGAAATGGGAATGAAGTCATTTATGCCTGAGGTCGGAAGCCAGATCCAGGATATGAGAATCGCCGTAGCTCTCGCCCGCGGTATCGCAAAGGCATCGGGCAAGACCTGGGGAACATACTACGAGTGCTGGCATCATACCGTGTTTGATGACGGAAAGGTTATCTGCACGATGCCGTGCTACAACCTCGACCCGATAAACGAGTGGTATCTTACTCAGGAAACGCACGTTGATGACTTTACGACATACGGCGAAAAGGGCGGAAGCTCACGCCTTCTCCAGAACAGAATTTACTACCACGCTCTTATGTCGGGCGCGGACTACTTCTCCGAGGAGTGGGGTCTTAACTGCTCATATTACGATATGCAGGAGTTTACTCTCTCTCCCTACGGCGAAACGAAGAAAGCATTTATAAACGACGCTCTCGCCCTCCGCGGAATGCGTGCGAAAACTCCGTTTGCAATCGTTCTCCCGAAGAAGTACTCGGTGGTTGAAATTTACGACCCGTTCCACCCGAAGAAGATAGATGTCACGGACGTTGACAATCTTCGCGTGGAAATCACAGAGCCGTTTGAGTATATGAACTACACGGTAGGCGCCGAGGACGAGAAGTATTATAAACACGTTCAGGGTGTTATAAATCTCGTATTTGACAGAGATGGAAAGCGCCACGGAAACGAGGGCCACGTCATCAAAAATTCGCTCTTCGGCGATATGTTTGACATTATCTATGAGGACACAGCACCTTCTGCAATGGAGAAGTACGACTATCTCATCGACGCATCTCCCGACGGTGCGTTTGCAAAGCACGCAGACGGAAAATACCGTGTTCTTGAGAGTGCGGACTTTGAAAAGCTCAAGGAAGAGCTTTCAAAGCTTATTCCCGAGGTTATGCCCGTTACGGTTTCAGGCCTTTGCTGGATGGTTTCGGAGAATGAGGACGGTCGCCGCTTCCTCTCAATATTCAACAACGAGGGGAATATGCGCACTGTCGAACACGGCGATGTTATCGACAATTCATTTGACGAAACGGTTGAGGTTAAGTTTGCATCCTCTTCAGAAATCAAGGTTATAAAGGAAGGTAGTTTTGCATCCGAAATCACAAAGGTCGATGAAACTACCTACAAGATAAAAGTTCCTGCAACAGCGTTTATCATTATCGAATTTTAAGGAGAAGAAGAGATGCGAACAGAAACTTATGGCGCAAATTATGTTTATTATGATGCAGATACCGTTATGAAAAAAGGCTATCCGAAGATTAAAAAGCTTGGCGCGTGCAGTCCGAACGGCGAGATGACACCGTTTGTCTGGAAAGAGCGTCTTTATCGCCTTGAGCTCGTTGATCCGAGTAAGGGATGGAGAAAAGATGAGGCTAAAGCGGCTATCCGCGATGTTGAGACAGGTGAGTTTCTTTCATACGTTGCCGAGGACAGCTATTTTCATTCCGCATTCATAGATGGAGATGTGGCGTATGTAACGGGTGTCGATAAAAATCGCCCCGATACCATCCGCATCTATGAGAGCTCCGACCTTATAAACTGGTCCTCTCGCGACCTCTTCACAAACCCCGGCTGGGCTTACTGCAACACGCAGATTACAAAAGGACATGACGGTTATACAATAATCATCGAATCGGGCCCCGATGCATATCCGGACCTTCCGGATGAAGCGTATCCGAAAAAGTATGTCGGCAAAAAAGGCTGGACGATGTTTTTTGCAAAATCTCCTGACTTAAAGAATTGGGAATTTATGGATTATGAAAAGCCTTTTTCAAGAGATGAGGGCACAGGCGGTCCTGCGCTTAAATACTGTGACGGCTGGTACTATCTCCTTGCAGACTGCGTTCTTCCGAGAAAGATTTTCACAAACTATATGTACAGAACGCGCGATTTTGAGACCTGGTACGTCGGTTATTATAACCCGATTATAATGCCGTCTGACGAGGATCGCAAAATCTCTCCGAACTACAAGGATATAACGGAAGAGGAAAGAGAGCGTCTTAAGACTGCGTTCAACGTAAACAACACAGACCTCGACCTTTGCGAGTGGCAGGGAAAGACGTATATCAACTACCTCTGCGGAAACCAGCTCGGAAATTACTGGATGTGCGAGGCTATCTGTGATATGCCGCTTGCAGATTTCTTTAAGTCTTATTTTGAATAGGGAAAAGGCAAGGGTTAACCCTTGCCTTTTTTAGTCGGAAAATGCCACTGTACAACACATTTCTGATGTGATAAAATCAAGATAGATTAACCTTATGAGGTGATAGAAATGATAGTTGAAAAAGCTTATGATTTCAGAAAAAAGCTTCTGACAATTCACGAAAAAAACATAAGAAATTTTGATTATATCCCGAAAGAAAACGAGCTTGAGGTTCGTGACGGTGTGATAATCGAAATTGGTAATACGGATAATATTGTTATCAACACGGCGGCAAAGGATTTTATCGACTTTCTTGCAACGTCGATGAACGTTTCCGCAACGTTCTCCAAAAAGGGAGAAAGTAAGGGTAAAAACGTCATCCGTCTTGCTCTTGCAAAGGATGAGAGAGTCTCTCTCGGCGAGGCAGAGGGATACAAAGGCTTCTTTATCAACGTAGCAGACGGTATTGAGGTTTATGGTTACGACGACCGCGGCGTTGCGGCGGCGCTCTACTACCTTGAAGACCTTATGACCTTTGCTCACGCGCCTTACATCAAGCGCGGCGAAATTCGCAAAAAGCCTGCAATGGCTCCGCTTATGGTGCACTCAGGCTACGGTATGGAAGAGTGGCCCGATGACTATCTCTCCCGTATTGCCCACGAGGGACGCGATGCAATCCTTGTTTTCACAACGGGCATCAACCAGACAAGAGTCGGTTACCTCGACTTCAACTCGCTTATTGACCGTGCCGCAAAGTACGGTATTGACGTTTATGCTTACAGCTTCTTCAAGAGCCTTGTCCATCCCGACGACGAGGGTGCAGAGGAGTATTACGACAGCACCTACGGCGAGCTTTTCCGCCGTTGCCCGGGTCTTCGCGGCGTAACGATGGTCGGTGAGGTCGTTGAGGCAAGAAGCCGCGACCCGCACGCTTCAAAATGGCTCTCGACAGATCCTCAGCCCGAAATTCCTGACGGAAAGCCCTGGCCGGGCTGGTACCCGTGTGAGGAAGTTGCGCGCCTTATGGAGGTCGTCAAGAACGCTGTAAGAAACGTAAAGCCTGATGCGGACATCGTTCTCTGGAGCTATAACTGGGGATTTCAGCCTGAAGAGGCAAGAATTGCGCTCATCAATAAGCTCCCGACGGATATCACCTTTGAAGCAACCTTTGAGATGTTCGACAACAAAACGGTTGACGGCGTAACAATGGCGGTTTCCGACTACTCACTCTCTTACGCAGGCCCGGGACCGTACTTCACAAGCGAAGCGATTGCGGCGAAGAAACGCGGTATCCGCTTCTATGCGATGACGCAGTCTGCAGGTGTCACGTGGGACTTCGGTATGGTTCCGTTTGAGCCGATGCCGTATCAGTGGATGAGAAGATACGAGGGTATCCGCCATGCTATCACGGAATGGAATCTCTGCGGAAGTATGGACGCTCACCACCACGGCTTTACCCCGTCCATCATAACAAAGTTCTCAAAGCACGCTTTCCTCATGCCCTTTGAGCCGCTTGATGAAATTCTCGATAAAATTCTTATCTCCGAATACGGTGAGGAAAACCTCGAAACGGTAAAGCGGGCATTCGACCTCTGGAGCGAGGGTATAACCCACTATGTCCCGTCTCACGCGGACTTTACAGGCCCCGGACGCGTCGGCCCTGCATATCCGTTCACAATCTACCACAAGTCAAAGCCTGCAAAGCAGCCTGAGGCTATGTTCGGTTCGCTTGTTGTCGGACTTGGATATGCAACCGGTATGGAGCACGCGGCATTCGTTTCCGAGCCGCTTCGCGAGTGTATCTTAAATCTTCGTATTCATACGGAGCTCAAGGAACTTGCGACAATGCGCCGTCTTATGGACGAGGGTATTGCGCTCTTTGAGACGGTAAAGAACCCGAACGAAAAGCTTCTCCGTATGATAAACCTCGGTAAGTACATCGCAAACTGCGTAACGACAAACTACAATGCAAAGCAGTTCTACATTTTAAAGTGCCGTATGAACGCCGAGTTCACAAAGGACGGCCTCAATAAGATTCTTGACGAGATGGAAGCTCTTCTCCACGCGGAGATTGAGAACGCGAGAAACACAATTCCGCTTGTCGAGGTGGATTCGCGCCTCGGCTGGGAGCCGTCGATGCTCTATCTCGGGGATCGCGAGCATCTCGAATGGAAGATCCGCCAGGTTGAGTATGTTCTCAACTTCGAGATGAAGAAGCTTCGCAACGCAACGAATTTTGATAAATAAAATCAAACCGCTTCGTAGGTATCTGCGAGGCGGTTTTCGTCCTCTTGCAAAAGAAAAATTGAAATGATATAATAAGAATACAGCAAAAGAAAGGAAAAATTTATGGAAAGATTACTTAACAAACAAGGTTTTATATGTGATATGGACGGTGTCATATACCACGGTAACCGTCTTCTTGATGGTGCGAAGGAGTTTCTCGACTGGCTGAAAGTCAATAACAAGCATTACCTCTTCCTCACCAATTCAGGTCAGTACACCCCGAAGGAGCTTCAGCAGAAGCTTGCGCGTCTTGGACTTGATGTTGACGAGTCGCATTTTTACACGAGTGCTCTTGCGACGGCGCATTTTCTCGAGAGTCAGGCACCCGGTTGCAGTGCATTTGTTATGGGTGAGCACGGTATTCACAATGCGCTTTTTGAAAAGGGCATTACATATAACGACGTAAACCCCGACTATGTCGTAGTCGGCGAGCCGAGCGGATATAACCCCGATATGATTGCAAAGGCGATACGTCTTATCGAAAAGGGAGCAAAGCTCATCGGCACAAACTATGACTTAACGGGCCCGACAGAGAGCGGAATTGTGCCTGCGTGCCGCGCTTTTCTCGCACCGATTGAGCTTATCACGGGGCGTCAGGCGTACTACGTCGGAAAGCCGAATCCCCTTATGATGAGAACGGGCCTTAAAATTCTCGGCGTTCACTCGGAGGATGCCGCGATTGTAGGAGACAGAATGGATACCGACATCGTCGCAGGAATCGAGACGGGCATTGATACCGTCCTTGTCCTTTCGGGCGTAACGACGATGGAGGAATGCAGCAAGTTCCCGTACCGTCCGCGAATTATTCTTAACGGAGTAGGGGATATTCCGAAAGCCGCAAAATAAAAACAAGACGGAGAAGTTCAACTTCTCCGTCTTTTTTTATTTCACTATAAATGTGTTCTGACCTTTCTTTATATCGAATGTGTCGGAAAGACTGCTTTCGTCAAAGGGGATGTTCGGTTGTGAGTGGAAGCCCTCCGGCATCTCACCGTCAAAATCCGCAGGCCGCTTTCCTCCGTTGCCGCCCGGCCTTTCGCCGTTCTGAGGTCTCTCGGGAGGAGTTTTGCCTTCAAAGTTCGGCCTTTCACCGTCGGGACGCTCTCCACGAGGCATACCGCCCGGAAGCTCAACCGATGCAGTTTTCAAACGCTCGTCTCCGCAGAGAAGGTAGTTTTCTCCCTCGGAAAGCTTTGCACTTGAAACAACGAGCTGTGAAAAGTCGTTCTTCGGAGTAAAGGAGAGAACGTCAATGTTGTCCTTGTTTCTTATCGTGTAAGAGGTTACGGTTCCTTTTTGCTTTTCGGTAAAACGGAATGTTGCGCTATTCTGGTCACTTTCAAAACGGTCGAGCATATTGCCGGTATAAACCACGTCGCCGCCACGGATGTAAACACCCTTGTCTGCATCAAGTCCTGCATCCTGACTCTCACCGCAAGCGTATGCGTTTACTGTGCCACCCTCAATTATGAGCCAGCCGTTGGAGTCAATTCCGTCACCCTCGCCTGTAGAGCCGTCAACCGTTATATTGATGCTTCCGTCCTTGACAGTCGCGACGGAGACGTTGTCCTCGTTTGTGTTTATGCCGTCGTTACCTGAAACTATATTGATGTTACCGCCGTAAACCGTAAGGTGAAGGTCCGTGGAAATACCTTCGTTTTCAGCGTTTACGTTGAGAATGCCGTTTCCGACCGCCGCGCCGTAGATATTCATTGACATCCTTGAGTTAATTGCCGCATCGTATTTGTGGAGCTTTTCGCTGTCAAGAACCTTCGTCCCGTCATCGGAAAGCTCGACGGACTTATAAATCTCTGCGACGTATGAGCCGTTTATGGTGTTTTCCGAGTTGTCACCGATGATAATATTTGCGCCGGCACGGGAAGTGTCAACGTCTGCTGTTGAGTTCTCATCGTCATCATCGCCGCACTCATATACGTTATAGAAAACGATTGCAGGGGCAACCGTGCAGGTAATGTCCACATCGCTCAGGGCAAGCGTTACGACGGCGCTCGGGTCGTCTTCTGCATTTTCGCCGAGGTCAACCGCAATCTGTCCTTTTGAAAGTGAGCCTTTGAGGACATAATCGCCGGGCTCGGTTATGTTTATTACCCTGTGTTCAGAGGCTTCCGCTTCCGTGTGCATATCGGCTACGGTGCCTTCACCGTAAGTAAAGTCAGTCCCGTCCTTGTAATAGACGATATCGTTTGAAAGATAAACCGCGGCATCTGTGTCCTCTGTGATTGTTTCACCGCCGACGGTGATTACCTCGTCGGATAGAAAAATAGAAACGGCGTCATCGGAGAAATCCCTGAGGACTCTTCCGCCGTTCGTTGTGTTATTGCAGGAGACAAGCAGCGTGCATGCAAGTGCGAGCGGAAAAAGTTTAAATTTTTTCACAAAAATCACATCTTTTAAAAATATTCTACCATAGAAAAATGTCAGATTGAAGAAAAAAACGTGAAAAAATTGTAAATAATTAAAGTGTTCCATTATGGGAAAACTAACTCCGAAAGGAGAGTTTCATATATGGATAAAAAGAAAAAGGGAATTGACGATCTTAAATTCGTCCGCGAGAAAACGCCGATAATAACGGAAGAGCTTTTCGAGATCGATTCACTCGCTTCTGTGAATGAGTGTACGGGTATGGGAAAAATTTTTCCAAACTACGAGGGCAAGGACCTCGATGACGTATTTGACATAGCAGAAAAAAACACAAAAAGGCTTGAAAAGAATGAATGAGAGCGGTATCACAGTGTTGAATTTTCGGTAAAAATGTGATACTATGAATGAGCCGAGGGGGACATCCCCTCGGCTTATTTAAGGAGTTACATATTATGGAAAAAACACAGAATTTTACGGAAGGTAAAATCCTTTCTCCGCTTCTTCGTTTTACGTTGCCTGTTTTGTTTGCGCTGTTTTTGCAGGCGATGTACGGCGCGGCTGACCTTCTGATAGTAGGCCGGTTTGGTGGCGAGATGGCAGATGTATTTGTCTCGGCAGTATCCACGGGAAGTCAGATTATGATGACACTTACCTTTGTGATAGTCGGCATTGCTATGGGACTTACGGTGTATGTAGGCGAAAAAATAGGAGCCGGCAGGGGAGATGAGGCCGGCGAGATTATCGGAAGCGGCATAACTCTTTTTGCAATTGTTTCCGTAGTCGCGTCAGTTATAATGGTGCTTGCCTCGTCGGGAGTTGCAAAGATAATGCAGGCGCCGGAAGAGGCTTTCCGCGATACGGTTTTATATATCGCAATCTGCTCTGCAGGAATATTGTTCATTGTTGCATACAACCTTGTTGGAAGCATATTCAGAGGAATCGGAGATTCAAAAATACCTTTGATAACAGTAGCGATTGCCTGTGTTCTCAATGTTTTGGGTGATTTGCTTCTTGTCGCGGTTTTTAATCTTGGTGCAGCAGGTGCTGCCATCGCAACCATTTTTGCGCAGGCAGCGAGCGTTCTGTTGTCACTTATCATAATTAAAAAGCGCAAGCTGCCGTTTTTGTTTTCGCGTAAGCACCTTCGCCCGAAGGCTTTTCATATCAGAAGAATTCTAAAGCTCGGAATTCCCATTGCGCTCCAGGACCTTCTCGTCAGCATATCATTTCTCGCAATCCTTGCAATTGTCAATGATATCGGACTAATTGAGTCGGCAGGGCTTGGCGTTGCGGAAAAGGTATGCGCGTTCATTATGCTTATTCCCTCGGCGTTTATGCAGTCGATGTCTGCATTCGTTGCGCAGAATATCGGCGCAGGGAGATATGACAGAGCAAAAAAGGCGTTGTGGTACGGCATAGCAACATCGTTTGCTGTTGCCGTCGTTATCGGTTGCTTCTCATTTTTCCGCGGAGACATACTTGCAGGAATGTTCGCGAAGGACGCCGCAATCATCGCACCTGCCGCCGAATACCTCAAGGCGTATGCAATTGACTGTCTGTTTACGGCATTTTTGTTTTGCTTCATCGGATATTTCAACGGATGCGGCAAGACAACTTTCGTTATGGTGCAGGGTATTGTCGGCGGAATTTGCATAAGGCTTCCCGTGTCGTGGCTGATGAGCAAGGTTGAACCCGTATCGTTGTTTCACATAGGTCTCGCAACTCCGATTTCCACCCTGATACAGATACTTCTCTGCGGCGCTGTTTATATTTACCTGAACGCTGAACAAAAACGTTCGGGAAGAATCTGAGGTTTCGTATAAGCTTCATAGCTATATAAAAAACTCCGTTTGCGTATTTATCGCAAACGGAGTTTTCGTTGTTAAAGAGCAGCTTTCCAGCTATCTATATTTTCTTTTATGAAGTCATCGTCGTTGAGATGGGGATACATAGCATACATACGGTTGATTTCGTCAAGCTGGCCCTCGGACATGGTTTCGTCGGGGTTTAAGCAATATGTATTCTTCATAAGACCCTGACGGCGAAGAACCTCGTGAAGTCCTGCAATGCATCCGACAAAATTGTGGGCAGTGTCAAAAAATGCACTGTTGGTATCCGTGACTTCTGCTGCAAGCTTGAGCATTTCTGCAGAGATAGAAGGCTTTTTCTTTTCTGCCTGCGTTTTTTCGAAAATTTCAACAGCCTTGTTTGTCCATACTGACCAGTGACCGAGAAGACCGCCGACAAAGCTCTTTATGACGGTTTTTCCGTCCTTTTGGAACTCATAGCGTGTGAGCAGGTCAATAACAATGTTATCGTCGTTACCTGTGTAGAGAGTAATATCCTCGCTTCTTTCTGAGAATGCCGCCGCGCGGACAACGTCAAGAGTTGAGTATCTGTTGAATGAAGCACATTTGATAGCGACAACATTTTCAACCGCGCAGACTCTTTCCCAGTAGTTATAGGAGAACTGTCTTCCGCCGCAGGCGGTCTGGAGATAGAAACCGATAACCGGTATAATTTCCGCAACAGCCTTCGTGCGCTCAACCATATAATCCTCGCTCATATCGTTGAGGCCGCCCGGGCTTAAGAGAACCGCGTCATAACCGTACTTCTTTGCAAGAAGTGCCTCCTCTACGGCCTGCTCCGTCTTTCCGCAGACACCTGCAACCTTGACGATTACGGTATCTGTCTCTTTTTCGAATTTGTCTATCTCGTCAGAGACTATCTTGAGGATGGGTTCAAAAAGGGAAATTTCGGGCTTTCTTATCTCAAACTGTGTAGTGTGAACTGCTGTTGCAATTCCGCCGACACCGCTTGCGAGATAGTATTTCATAAGCAGACGCTGAGTGGTTTCGTCAAAGCATCTGTTCTCGTCAAGCGCAAGAGGGGTTGCAGGGATTATCGTGCCATGCGCGAGTTTTTTGAGAGCTTTTTCGTGCCTTGTCATCAGTAGCTGCCCTTCCTTTCTTCAAAGTGTGTGGGCTTATCAAGCGTTCTGCCACCGTCCATGATATATTCCGCCTGCCAGCGGATAAGAGTTTTGACGGGGACTGACGGATAACCGAACGTCTCCATTGCAAGCGATGCGTCGTTGATATAAGCATCGCCTCCGGGCTCGTTTTCGAATATCGGTTCGCGTCCGAGGTATGAACCAAGCTCAAGAGCCGCTTTCTTTATTGAAACGGTTTCGGGGCCGGTTACGTTCATAATCTTTGCCGGAGAGTCTGCGTGGAGAAGTCCGCGGATTGCGATTTCGTTCGCGCTTCCCTGCCATATAAAGTTGAAGACGGGAGTAGAAAGGCTGATTGGCTCACCATTTATGATTTTATTTGCAACATCAAAGAGAACGCCGTAACGGAGGTCAACTGCAAAATTGAGCCTGTATATGAAAATCTTTGTGCCGAAGGTATTTGTTGCATATTCGAATGCGCGTTCTCTTGCAAGGCAGCTCATTGCGTATTCGCCGATGGGGCGGACCTTTTCGGATTCCTTGCATCCGCCGTCGGCAAGCTTTACGATAGGATAAATGTTTCCCGATGAGAAAACAACGATATTCGATTTCTTGAACTTATCAGCGACGAAAGCAGGGAGAGTTGAGTTCATCGCCCAGGTCTGCCACTCGTTGCCGTCTGTGCCGAACTTTCTGCCTGCCATATATATGACATTTTCAACTTCAGGAAGAGAGTAGAGCTTATCGCGGTCGAGCAGATCCATCGCAATGACTTCAATGTCGTTATCAAGCATAAGCTTTGTTGCAATTTTGTCGCTTCCCCTTGAAACTGCGATAACCTTTTTGTCTATTCCTGCCGCTTTTATTGCGTTCTTACAGAGGACGCAAAGCGTCGGGCCCATTTTGCCTCCTGCACCGAGAACCATAATGTCGCCCTTGATTTTTTTGATGTCTTCAACAAGAGCAGGGGACGGAGTAGTAAGAAGCTCGTTTAACTTTTCTTCTGTCCACATAGTTGTCATTCCTTTCCGTTTAAGTAATTTATATATTCATCTTTTGTCATAACGGGTTTGAAGCTTTCTTTTACGTGCTTTGCTTTTGCGGCATTGTCACAGAGAAGCGCTGCAGCTGTCTTTGCAAGAATTTCAGCCGATTTGATGTACGCGAAATCTTCGTTTATCACTTCAAATTCCTTGCTGTGCAGAGTTCCTGCAAAACCGCCGATTGAAGGCTGTATGGTGGGGAGAATGTGGCTTAAGTCTCCTATATCGGAGGAACCTGTTATCGGTTCGCCGTAAATAAGGTTTTCACCTTTGAGAACTGTCTCGGAAACTCCTTCGAAAACCTCGGAGAGTTCAGGACTTTCCCTGAGAGGCAGATATCCGGGGATGGTGGCGATTTCATATTCCGCGCCGATTATTTTGCAGGCTCCGCTTACTGAGCGTGTGACAGCATCGCTTCCTTTTTTTATCGCCTCAAGCGTTGCGCCGCGCACGTATGTATCAACGCAGACTTCGTCGGGAACGGAATTCACAACATCGCCGCCTTTTGTTATGATGGGGTGAATTCGGATTTTTTCTTCCTCTCTGAAGGTTTCTCTGTTTGAATGTATGCCAAGTATCGAAAGTGCGGCGGCGTTGAGAGCGTTGACCCCGTCAAACGGGGTGCTACCGTGTACCGCGCGTCCTTTATAGGTGATTGTCTTTGCGTTGAAGCCGAGATTTTGCCCTCGCAAGTACATCTTGCCGTCCGGAGCGTTGCCCTCGGCATGAATCATCATTGCGATGTCAATATCGTCAAACACGCCCTCATAAATAAGCTGTTGCTTTCCGCCGAAGTAGCGTATCTTTCCTTCTTCTTTAAGCTTTGAGCGAAAATCAAGCTCGATGAATTCTTCAGCAGGGACCGCCATGAAGGTTATATCTCCGCAAAGCTCCGACATAACGCCGCTTCTTTTCAGCGCGATGGCTGCACCGAGCATGGAGGCAACCTGGGCGTTATGTCCGCACGCGTGGGCGGCGGCAAGATCGCCTTCGTTTTTGTGACCTGCGCATTTTACCGCGTCCATCTCGCCGATTATGCAGATGTTGTATCTGCTCTCGCGTCCTTTCAGCTTTGCTTTTATTCCTGTAAGTGCGTGCGGATAGGAAAAGTCAATGCCGAGAGAATCAAAGACGCGTCTGATGTAGGCGGAAGTTTTTTCTTCGCGATAGCCGAGCTCAGGGAGGCTGAGAATATCTCTGCCGATTTTAATGATTTCGTCGCGGCTTTCTGAGAGTGTGGCATCAATTCGCTTTTCAATCTTGGAAATGTTCACTTGGTTCACACTCCGTTCTGTACATACTTGCAAGGCCGCCTTCCGACGTCTCGCGATATCGGCAGGATAAATCTCTGCCCGTTTCATACATAGTCTTTATGACCATATCAAAAGATATTTTTCTGCTTTCGTAAAGCATTTCCGCAAGAGAAACGGCATCAACTGCCCTCATTGCCGCAACGGCGTTTCTTTCAATGCAAGGTATCTGTACCAGCCCTTTTACGGGGTCGCAGGTGAGTCCGAGGTGATGCTCAAGAGCTATTTCAGCGGCGCATTCCGTCTGCTTTATGTCAAGACCCTTGAGGTAGGAAAGCGCAGCTGCAGCCATGGTGCAGGCGGTTCCTATTTCTGCCTGACATCCGCATTCCGCACCGCTTATTGAGGCGTTGCGCTTTACGAGGTTACCCACGATTCCGGCTACTGCCAGAGCCGAGATTATTTCATCGTCTGAAAAACCGAGCTCCTGCTGCTTGAACATGAGCACGGCAGGCAAAACTCCGGAAGCACCGCAGGTGGGCGCGGTTACCATCATTTCGCCGTTTGCGTTTTCTTCGCTTGCGGCATAAGCGTAGGCAGATAAAAGATATATTTCTTTTTCGTGCCCGAACGGTTTGGAAAATCCTTTTTTCAGAAGTATCCCGGCTCTTCTTTTAATATTCAGTCCGCCGGGAATTGTGCCTTCTTTGGAAAGACCCGAGTTTACCGTAGCTTTCATCTGTGCCCAGACGGATTTGAGATAGTCCTTTATATCCGGGAAGTCGAAGAAAAAAACGTAATCTGCAAGGGAAATATTATTTTCTCTGCAATAAGCTTCGATGTCGGCAAAGGAAGTGTGTTTGTATAAAATTTCGGATTGCCCGACTTTTTCACCGTCAAACTCAATTGCGCCACCGCCGACACTGCATACGGTTTTTGTGCACAGCACCTTTCCGTTTTCTATCGCTGTGATTTCCATTGTGTTGGGGTGGGAGAGTATATCGGTTTCTTCGTCGAAAATTATCTCACAGTTTTTGCCGGAAAGAGTCTCTTTTATGGCATAGTCCGTCCTGTGCCCTATTCCCGTTTTGGCAAGCGAACCGTAAAGCACTATGCGGAAAGAGTCGGCTTGCGGATACTCTTCAAGTACTGCTTTGCAGGCGCCGGCAGGCCCCATGGTGTGAGAGCTTGAGGGTCCTCTGCCTATGCGGTATATTTCTTTTATGCTGTGCATACCGTTGATGTTTTCCATAATCAGAATCCTTTACCGCGCTATTTATCGGCGTTTGCGATATACTTTGTGAGAACGTCTGCAATATGCTCTGCGCGTTTTTTAAGTTCATCCTCTGTGTCGAGGTTCTTGTGCGTAAGCCGTGATATGGTATGAATGTTAGAAAAGGCTGAGAAGCAGAAGACGTTAAAAGAATGCGCGACCTGCTCAACGTCAAGCTTTTCACTTATCATACCCTTTTTGATACCGTCACAAAGAAGCTTTTTGATACCTGCAAAAAGCTGTATATCAACCTTATCCATATAGGATGCATTATTGAGGTTTTCCCAAAGAACGAGGTTTACGAAAGAACGGTTTTTGGTAAGAAAATCAAAATACTGGAGAATAACATTATGCAGGGTTTCAATGCCCTCATATTCGCTTTCAAAAAGCACCGTTTCGTATTCGGCATAATGTCCGTACACTAAGGCAAGTATGGTGCTGTACAAATTCTCTTTGCTTGCATAGTGGGCATAAATGAGCTGCTTGTTGACGCCTGCACGCCGAGCGATATCGTCAACCTTTGTGGCTGCGAAGCCGTTTGCGGAAAATTCCGCTTCCGCGGCGGCAAGGATTTTTCTTTTTGTAATTTCGGTCTTTTCGCTCTGAAGCATAAGAATTGTCACCTCTCATAAAAAAACCAACTGGTTAGTTACTTTTCATATTGTAATACTCTTTTCACTGAAAGTCAATACAAATAACAGCTTTACTTTTCTTTTTTTCTTATGTAAAATATAAGAAGAAAAACAAAGCGAGGTTTTTAAAATGAAACTGACTTTCTATACACCGTCATATAAGGATGCCGAAGGATTTGGTGGCGCAAGTTTTGGCTTTGCAGGGGATGAGAATGAAAATCTCACTCTCGCAAAGAGCTTTCCCGAGGATGTCGAGGGCGTTTCCGTCTGCGGTTCTTACAGAGATATTCTGGAGAATATTCCAAAAGGAAGGTGGCAGGCAGGTATTGTCCTTCTCGGCAACGCAGGCGGCGAGAATGAGTTTGTCCGTGCGCTGTCTGAAAAGGTATCAGCTCCGCTCGTCGGAGGCGCAGGCGCAATTTGTCCGAAAACGGGAGAGAGTGCGCTTATCACGGGAAGAGGCGAGGCGGCAGTTTTCCTGATTTCCGATGACCGCTTCGAGGTTTCGGTAAAGAGTGAGAATGTCCATTACGACATCCTCGGTGAGCATAAAATATCTTTTTCGGGAAGATATATTGACACAATTGACGGCGAGGATGCGCTTGTGTGGTATAACGGCCAAAGAAAAAAGCTCG
>JAFXJK010000076.1 GCA_017532355.1 Oscillospiraceae bacterium
AATCTCGCGCTCAATTTCGCGCAGCTTCTTATCGTTCTGCTTCTTGTTGGGAGCTTTCGGCTTCTCCTTTTTCTCTACCGTCTTTTTTACGGGTGCAGTTTCCTTGCGGAGAGCGAGAAGCTGCTTTTCGCGTCTGAATTCGTCAAACGTACCGACAAAGTCATTGATAACTCCGTCGCGAAGCTCCCAGATTCTGTTTGCGAATTTGTTTATGAAGAATCGGTCGTGCGAAACGAAAAGGAGAGCGCCCGTGTATTCTTCAACTGCCTCTTCAATCCATTCTCTTGAGGTTATGTCGAGGTGGTTTGTCGGCTCGTCCAAAATGAGCAGGTTTATGTCGCCTGCCATAATCTCGCAAAGCTTAAGACGTGACCGCTCGCCGCCCGAGAGCGTCTTTACGCTGTCAAAAACCTCATCGCCGAAGAAGAGAAATGATGCAAGTCGGTTGCGTGCAGTCTGCGTTGAAACGTTCAGGTCATAGAGCATAGTGTCAAGGATTGACCTATCCTCATTTGCAAAGGAGATAATCTGCGGCAGCATTGCCGACTTGACAGAGGGGTTGTAGGTGACGCTTCCGCGGTCGGGAGAAGAGTTTTTTGAGATAATGTCTAAAAGCGTTGTCTTTCCAGAACCGTTGTCACCGATTAACGCAATTCTGTCTCCGTTTCTCATTGTGAGGTTTAATGAGTCAAAGAGAGTTTTATCGTCAAACGCTTTGCTTAAATCGTTTATCTTGAGAACATTATCACCGAAAAAGTCTGCCGAGGAAAACTCTGCGTGGATGGTGTTCTTATACTCCTTCGGCTTTTCGGTTTTACGCATTCTTTCAATGCGCTTTTCAATCGCAAAAGCGCGAACCTGAAGCTTTTTGTTTCCCATGCCCCAGCCGTGCATACGCTCGGCGGTAAATTCAAGCTTTGCTATTGCAGCTTGCTCTGCCTTGTATCGCCTCAGCTGTTCTTCAAAGCGCGCTTCGCGCTCTTTTACGTAGAAACTGTAGTTTCCTGAATAGAACTCCGCCTCACCGTCGGAAAGCTCGATAACGCGAGTGATGCATTTGTCGATAAAATATCTGTCGTGGGAGATGATAAAGACCGTTCCGCGGAAAGTAGGCAGATATCCTTCAAGCCACTCGACGGCGTCAATGTCAAGGTGGTTTGTCGGCTCGTCGAGGAGAAGAATGTCAGGGTCGCGAAGAAGCGCACACGCTATCATTATCCTTGTCTCTTCACCGCCTGAGAGCGTAGAGAAGAGCCTTTCACGCATACTGTCGGGGATTCCAAGTCCGTTACAGGTCTTGTTGATTTCCGTCTCCACCGTATATCCGCCCATCTGTTCAAAACGTGAGGAGAGCGAATCATACCGAGCCAGGATTTCGGCGTCGGAATACACTTCCATCATGCGTTCAAGCTCGCGGAGCTTTTTGGAGATGTCCTCGAGGTGAGAAAAAGAGGAGAGCAAAACGTCTGAAACCGTGTAGTCGGACGGATAGTCCGGAATCTGCGAAACGACTGCAATCTTTCTGTCAGACGGAATCAAAACCTCTCCCGAGTCATAGTCGAGCTCGCCTGAAAGGATTTTGAAGAGCGTCGTCTTTCCGGAACCGTTGTCACCGAGAAGCCCAACTCGCTCGCCTCGCTCAATGGTGAAGGATAAATCTCGGAGAACGTGGTGTTCACCGTAAAATTTATTCAGTTTTGAAACTGAAATGTCAATCATTTGTAGCTACCTTTTCTCTTTTTATAAGCTTTGCGGAGATTATGCCGTTTATTGATGCGACGTATCCACCCTCGCAGAGGCGAGGAAGCTCTTTTGTCTCATACTGATTCTGGCTGACAGCAACGTCAAGTGGACCGAATGAAGTGTCGATTGTGAGGTGTAAGAACTCTCCGACGGGTCGGTCTCCTGCAATCATGAAGCGAACATCACCCGAGAGAATCTCTGCCGAGATATGCGAGAGGAGAAGGTCTGTCTGCATCATCGACTCATCCTCGGAGAGCATGCGTGTGTACATGCCGAGCGGTACGATAACGCCGAGTCCGCTTGTTTCATCGGAAAGAGCCTTTCTCATCTGCGCCTCGTTTTCGAAAAAAGAGATAGAGTGGGGGATAAGAGAAACCTGAAAATCATATTCGTTGTCAAAGGCGAGATCACGTGCGGCAAGCGCACCCATTACTCTTGCCGTGAAGACCTGTTCGGAGTCAGGCCTTTTGAGAAGTGCCTTGCAGTCGAGAAAGTCGTCGCGCTCTGCGGAAAAGTCGCGGACAAGCTCCAGACGCCATACCGTGTTTCCGTTAAAGTGCGGATCGAGGTTTAAGAGAGAAACGCTTTTTGTATTGTGGTCAAGCGCGACTCTCTCCCAGATTTCCGCGCCGCTCTTGTCAGAAAATATGGCGTATGCGCCGTTATCCACGGGAAGAAGCTTTCCTGAATTGAGAACGAAATCGGCAAGACGGTAAACGTCGTCCTCGCTCGTTATGTTAAAGCCTATATTTTCAAAAACCGTTGCCATATATACAACCTCCGAAGTGATAATAAATATCCAAAATATATTTTATCATATATATGGCGAAATTACCAGTTTTTTATAGTGTCGGAAGACCAAAAAAATTGAGGAGTCCGTCATAGATTGCATAAGCGAAGGCGTATTGTCTGTCCTCAAGCTTTTCGGCATCTTCCTCGTTTGTGATATAAGCAAGCTCGAGGAGTACTGCAGGCATCTGCGTGCGTCTGAGAACGTAGAGCGACGGACGTACAAAAACTCCGTTGCGCTTGGTGTCAAGGCTTTCTGTTATGCTTGAAAGCAGTGCTTCGGCAAGAGCCTGTGCTGTGCCTCCTGAGCGGTAGATGTACATTTCCGTGCCGTTTACGTTTTCATTCACGTTTGCGTTTACGTGGATACTCAGGAAATAGTCTGCAGGCCAGGAATTTGCGGCAGAAACGCGTGCGGCAAGGCTTTCTGCATTGGTCGTACCGAGTGTTGTCTCGGGTGTCGGCCTTGAGAGACGCGCTTCAAAGCGTGGGTCGCGCTCCAAAATATCGCGGAGATATACTCCGACGGTGTAGGTAATGTCCTGCTCACGAAGACCAAAGCCCTCTGCTCCTGCGTTTACACCCTCAGGGTTATGCCCCTGGTCGATAAAAATTTTTATAGCCATACAAAAACCTCCGTAAAATACTTGTTTAAAGTATATGAGGAAGAGACTGCGCGGTTGACGGAATAATCAAAAAAGGAACAAGGCCTGCGCCAAAGAACGGCACAGACCTAGTTAAAAGGGGGATGAGTATGGGGATACTCAAGGGTAGATGAACTTCTACAAGTCAATTATACCACAGAAAAATTGTAAAGTTTTGCCGAACTGTGAATATAAATAAAATAATTGGTAAACAAACTATTAACGACAAATTTCTATTGAAAAAAACGGGGAAATTGTATATAATGATAATAAAATACAAAAGGAGAATTTAGACATGATTAAAATAAACCTCGAAAAAGCATCTGATTTCATATCTGCTGATGAATTAAACGGCTTTTTGCCGCGACTTTCCAAGGCACACGATACGCTTGTAAACGGCACCGGTGAGGGTGCGGATTTTCTCGGTTGGCTCGGACTTCCGGGGAATATTGATATGGAAGAATACACCCGTATTAAAGCGGCGGCAAAGAGAATAAGAGGGAACTCGGAAGTGCTTGTTGTTGTAGGTATTGGCGGTTCATACCTTGGCGCACGTGCAGCGATTGAGTTTATAAAGGGAAGCTTTCCGAATCAGAAGGGAAAGGCTGACCCTGAGGTGTATTTTGTCGGTAACAACTTGAGTACGGATTACATAAACGAAGTTATAAGCATAATTGGTGAGCGCGATTTTTCTATAAATGTTATTTCAAAATCAGGCTCCACAACTGAGCCTGCTGTTGCTTTCCGCATCTTCAAGGAGCTTATTGAGAAAAAGTACGGAAAAGAAGGTGCACGCGAGAGAATATTTGCGACTACCGACAAGGCTCGCGGCGCGCTCAAGACTCTTGCTGACAATGCAGGGTATGAAACCTTTGTAATTCCCGACAACATCGGAGGAAGATACTCTGTTCTCACAGCTGTCGGACTTCTTCCTATGGCGGTAGCAGGTATTGATACAGATGCGGCGATTCGTGGAGCTAAAAAGGCGTCTGAAGAGCTTGTTTCAACAAAAGATCTGAGCAATCCGGCATGGGCATACACTGCGGCGCGCAATATCATGTACGAAAAGGGAAAAAAGATAGAGGTTCTCGCTTGCTTCGAGCCGAGATTCAGGTTTATGGCAGAATGGTGGAAGCAGCTCTTTGGAGAGAGCGAAGGCAAAGACGGTCTCGGAATTTTCCCTGCATCTGTCGAGTTTTCTGCAGACCTTCATTCAATGGGTCAGTATATCCAGGAAGGTGAGCGTATTCTTCAGGAGACTTTTGTTTCCATAGGCAAACCGAAGGCGGAGATAGTAATCCCTGAAAACGGTGAGGATTTCGACGGCCTCAATTATCTCGCAGGTCGCAATGTTGCATTCGTAAACGAAAATGCATATAAAGGAACTGCGATTGCACACAAGGACGGAAAAACACCGAATATGACGATTGAGCTTGCAGGCTCGGATGCTGAGAATTTTGGCTATCTCGTATATTTCTTTGAGTTCTCCTGCGGTCTTTCCGGATATGTTCTCGGGGTAAACCCGTTTAATCAGCCGGGCGTTGAGGCATATAAGAAAAATATGTTTGCTCTCCTCGGAAAGCCGGGATATGAAGAACTAAGAAAAGAAATTTTGGAAAAATAGTAAAAATCTCAAAATATTATATTGAGATTTTGTGGAAAATGTGTTATCATATAACCAGAAGAACTCAACCTCGTCAGGTTGAAATTCGGCAATCGCTTGCCGTGAAAGCGAGGACCGCATTTTGCGGAGTAAGGAGTGGACTATGGTTCGCGTAATTATGGGACTTCAGGGTCATGGAAAAACAAAACAGATTATTGAGCTTACCAACAAGGCAGCAGCTGAGGATTTGGCAGTTGTTTGCATCGAGCGTGGTACAAAGCTTACATACGATATAAGTCATAAGGCTCGTTTGGTTGACGTTTCCGCTTACTTTATCGAGAGCTATGAGCACCTCAAGGCGTTCATCTGCGGTTTGCATTCTGCAAACTTCGATATTTCGAAGATCTTCATCGACAGCCTTTACAAGGTTTCAAAGAGCGATTGCGAAAAGGAAACTGAAGACTTCCTCCTCTGGGCAGAGAAGTTCGGAGAAGAGAACAAGATTGATTTCGTAATCACAATCAGCGCTGACGATGCAAAGGCATCCGACACAATCAAGAAGTTCTTCTAAAATCAAAAAAGAAAGCTGTGGTTTTTACCACAGCTTTTTTTATATGTTTTTTATGTGCTCAAGAGCGTATGTAATGCCAAGGTCATCGTTTGTTTTGGTGACAAAATCAGCGGTTTTCTTTACAACTTCTACTGCGTTTCCCATTGCAACGGAAAAACCTGCGGCACTTAGCATTTCGATGTCATTCGGGCTGTCACCGAAGGCGACAACTTCCGAAATCGGAATGCCCCAGTACTCCGCGAGGAAT
>JAFXJK010000077.1 GCA_017532355.1 Oscillospiraceae bacterium
CAAAATTGAATAGCAAAGGCTATGACGAAGACGGAAAAGTAACAAAACTTTCAGAGAGTCGGGGGTGCTGTGATCCCGATAGCGGAGTGCTTTTAAAACCTATCACTTCTGAGCCGAAAGCCCGAAAGTTCCCAAAGAAGAACGAGTAGATGCTTTCCGTGATTGCTGCGTTAATGCATAAGGCTTGATAGAGCCTGAGTGGCACGATAAGTGCAATTTGAGTGGTACCGCGGGTATCGGATATAGTTTATTCGGCTCGTCTCAAAGAAGTAAAAAGCTTTGAGACGAGTCTTTGTTATTCAATTAAAAAATATTTTTTTATTTGAAAGGAGAATTTCCAATGAGCACACAGAAAACACTTAATCAGCTTAATGAGGTGGCTTCCCGAATTCGTGGAATGCGTGATGCGTTGGGACTCAGTGCCGAGGAAATGGCAAAGAAAACCGAAGTAACACTTGAAGAATACGAAAAATATGAAAAAGGCGCGGCAGATATGCCTTTTGCATTTGTTCATAAATGCGCACTTGCGTTTGATATGGAGCTTTCAGAGCTTTTAGAGGGAAAGAATGCGCGCCTCTCTTCCTATACCGTAACCCGCAAGGGCAAAGGTCAGGAAACAGCGAGGGAAGAGGGAATCACAATCCAGAATCTTGCTCCGAAGTTCAAGAATAAAATTGCAGAGCCCCATTGGGTTAAATATGAATATTCCGAAGAGCTTCAGAATAAGCCGATCCACCTCACAAAGCACAGCGGTCAGGAGTTCGACCTTGTCATCAGCGGATCGCTCAAGGTTCAGGTAGGAGAACACACCGAAGTGCTTAACGAGGGCGACAGCATCTATTATAACAGCTCAACTCCTCACGGTATGATTGCCGTCGGCGGAGAGGATTGCACCTTCTGCGCAGTTGTTCTTCCGGGTGAGGATGCAAATGCGGATGAAGTTTTGGAGAGCGTTGTTTCGCTACGCCCGACAACAAGCCTCGTTTGCGATAAGTTCGTAAAATGCACGGAGAGCGAGCCGGGTGTGCTTGAAAAGATAGAGTTTCAGAACACAGAATCCTTTAACTTCGGATTTGATGTCGTTGATGAAATCGCAAAGAAGAATCCGACAAAGCTTGCAATGCTCCACGTTGCAAAGGATTTAACAGAGAGAAGATTCACATTTGATGACATCAAGCGCGAATCGGCAAGATGTGCAAACTATTTCAAGTCCCTCGGAATCGAGAAGGGCGACAGAGTTATGCTTGTTCTCAAGCGCCACTATCAGTTCTGGTTCTCAATGGTAGCACTTCATAAGCTCGGCGCAGTTGCAATCCCTGCAACGCATCAGCTCAAGGACCACGACTTTGTATACCGCTATGAAGCTGCAAATGTAAAAGCAATTGTATGTACAGCAGATGACGGCACAGCAGAGATTGCAGAAGCAGCTGCAAAGAAATGCCCGAGTGTCAAGACTCTTGTTCTCGTCGGCGGCAAGCGCGAAGGCTGGCACGATTTTGACAGCGAATATCCGATGTATTCAAGCAATTTCGAGAGAAGCGACGAAACCCCGTCAGGCAGTGAGCCTGCACTTATGTTCTTCTCCTCGGGAACAACAGGAAACCCGAAGATGGTTGAGCATAAGCATACCTACGCTCTCGGACACTTCGTAACCGCAAAATACTGGCATTGCTGCGAGCGTGACGGCCTCCACTTCACAATTTCAGATACAGGCTGGGGAAAATCTCTCTGGGGCAAGCTCTATGGC
>JAFXJK010000078.1 GCA_017532355.1 Oscillospiraceae bacterium
ACAAGGCAAAAAAGCTCGCAACCCTGACGGGTTGGGAGCTTTTTTAACGCAGTTATGTGCCAAAATCGTGGTTTCAGGGCGTTTTATCCCTATGAAGCACCGCCGTAGCTTCAGCTTTTTTGCTTTTATCTTTTATTCTACTCCGTTTGACTTAAGGATTCTTTCCATCTCGCGGACGCGGGAGTCCCACGAGCACGCTCTTGCATACTCGATTCTCTTTTCAGTCTTTGAGCTATCAGGCTCATTCATCGCCTCTTCAACAAGCGTGACGTAGTCTTCCTTTTCCTTTGCAATGTAAACGGAATCTGCAAACTCAAGCACCTGAACAGGCTCAGGAGAGCTTATGACAGGCTTTCCTGTTGCGAGGTATTCGTAGAACTTGAGCGGACTTACGTCCTTCGAAAGGTCTCCCGAACGGAAGACGTTGAGGCAGACATCAAACTGCTTTACGTATGCCGGAAGGTCGTCATACTTCTTCATGCCGAGGAAGTGGATGTTTTCGTATTTCTCGAGGTAATCGAGGTTTACGCCCGGAAGGGGCTTACCTATAAGAACAATGCTCCAATCCGGCTTTTCCTTCGCGATATGCTCGATTTTTTCGTAATCGATACACTCCTGAAGCATTCCGACAAATCCGATTATGGGATGCTTCAAGTCTTTAATCTCTTCAGGAATTTCAAACTCCTCGACCGCCGCGCGGTAGAAATGCTCAAAGTTTACGCCGTTCGGAAGAAGATAGGTCTTCTCGTTATACTGCACAAGCGTATCGTAAAGACCTGCAGCTGTGGCAAAAACCGTATCTGCCGCAGACGCGAGGTCGCGCTCAAGCCCGTTTACCGTAGCTTCGTCGATAAATCCCTTATAGGCGCTGTGGCGGTCAACGCAGTCATAAACAAGCCCGTTATGCGGAATGTACGGTGCGGCATCAGCAGACGTCGGAGAATAGCACCAGAGAATCGGGTTCTCAAAGCCGTGGAGCTTCATCTTTTTTCGGACAAAGCGAGCAAGACGCTTCTGGTTAATCTTGTTTATAAAACGGAACTTATTAAAGAACGGAAGTACCGGCGGCGTCGCATAAACCGTGATGTTATCGCGGACGCGCTCTCCCGCTTTTCGATACTTTGAAAGTCTCTCCTTTGCCGTCTTGTCCTTAAGCGGCGCAAGATATGTAACGGGTGGGTCAAAATAGAGAATTTCGTCTGATTCGATTCTGTTCATAACGTGCTGCTTTCTCGTCGGGAACGGATGGTAGCAGCTCGTTGCAATGCATACTATTTTATTCATTTTCCTTTTCCTCTTTTCCGAAAATCTCACGGAGATGACGAGTGTTTTCCTTTTCATTCTCGCGCATCAATCGGCACGCATTCTGCATATTCTGCGCATACTCCGTGTCATTCATCGTCTTGTCGATAAATCCACAAAGAATATCCTCGTTGCACTCATCATAGAGAACACACATTTCTCTTCCGATGTAGTTCATAAATCCCGACACCTTGTCGTCATAAGCTATTCCGATTGTGGCAACGCCCTGCCCTGCGCCAAACACGAGAGCGTGCAGACGCATCGCCATTATAACTCTCATTTTCGAGAGTATTCCTATGACGGTATGAACGTCATACTTCCCTTCGATAACGGTAGCCCCTCTTCCGATTTCTTCCGCGAGCAGACGTGCTATGGATAAATCCCGGTTTCTCTCCATCGGCATAAGCGCAATTTTGAGACCGTATTTTTCAGATGCCCATCTCGCCGCAGAAACGATATGCGGTATCTTATGTTCTATGTCCTTCCAATTTCGCATTGCGAGGCAGAGATAGCTTTCTGATTCCGAAAGTCCCTCGATTTCAAATACTTTTTCAATCTCGCGCTCCGACGCCGCTGAGATACGAAGCGTCGGATCAGCCGCAAGGAACATCTTGGGTCGCGTTACGTTCATCCGCCGCAGTTCATCAAACGAATCGGGGTCGCGAAGCGTTATGCAATCAACGCTCTTATCTATAACTTTTGATGCAAGGCGGCGGTTTCCGCTTTTTCTGACGGGGCCTATTCCGCAGCCGTACATCATAACCTTACATCCGCAAAGACGTGCCGCCCTTAATGTAAACAGATAGAAATAAAGCGAGCGGCTTGACGTGGAATCCTGAATAAGGCTTCCGCCGCCGTTGATGTAGAGATACGATTTTGAAAGAGATGAAAACATCTTGAAAATGTTGAATGTATATATTGAGCGGACGTGATATGAAAGACTCGTCTGCTTCGGATTTTTTGACATTACGCAAATCTCAGCATCGCCGCAAGTATCGTAAATCTCACGCACGACTGCCTTAAGAATCGCATCGTCGCCTGCATTTCCGCGCCCGTAAGAGCCGCAGACAACAACACGGTTTCTCTTGTTTTTTCTCGTTTTGTGTTTTTCCAAAACCTTTTGATAGATTCCAAGCTGTCCACTCACCATCGCTTCGAAGGAATACTTCTCCCTCGCTTTTGAAAGAAGCTTTTCCGCCATCTCAAAACGAAGCGAAGGCTCATCACACAACACTCTTATATGCTCTGCAAGAGCCGCGGCATCGCCGACATCAAAGAGAAGGCCATTCTCTCCATCGTCAATGATTTCAGGCATAGCTCCGACCTTCGTCGAAACCATAGTGCAACGTGCGCGGATTGACTCGAGAATGCTGTAAGGAAATCCCTCGCTCACAGAAGATATAACCGATATATCGACAGCATTGAGGAAAGAGTCCATATCATCTATCCATCCTGCGAAGACAACGCGGTCCTCTATCTTAAGCTCACGGGCAAGAGCTCGGAGATTCTCCGCCTCTTCACCGTCTCCGCCAAGCACGAGATAAAGATTCGGGTGCGATTCACGAAGCAGGGCAACAGCACGAAGCGCGGTCGCAATATCCTTTACGGGATGGAAACGCGCCGCAATACCGCATACAACCGCATCGGAATTGTCTATGCCGAGTTTTTTTCGATACTCCTCCCTGCTCTTTTTCGGTGAGGGCTCAGTAAACTCGATTCCGTTATTGAGCGTAAAGAGCTCGTACGGGTCAAAGCCACGCTCTATGAGAAGGTCTGCAAACGCGTGTGTAACGCCGATGTATCCGTCGAGAAGTCTGAGCGCAACAGTATTAAAAACGCCGAAGGTAAGGCGTTTTACAATGCTTCCCATATAGTCGAGGCGATAGTCGCTGTGCACCGTTGTTATGACAGGCACCTTGAGGCTTCCCTTTATAGCAGAAACCATAACATTTGCCTTTGAACCGTGGCAATGAACGATGTCAAATCCGCCTTTTTTTATGAGCTTTTTAAGGTCAGAAAAATCCTTCAGTGGATTTTTGTTTTTTATTACAACCGTATTTATTCCAAGGTCTCTTGCATCGTCTGCAAACTCGCCCTCGCGCAGGGCAACAAGGACAACCTCGTTATCCTCAGAAAGCTTCGAGACAAGAGAGAGAACGTGGGTTTTTGCACCACCGACGTCACCGCCGCCAATAACGTGAACTATTTTCATAGCGTCTCCTAAATTGTAAATTTTCGAAAAAGTATTGTTATATTTTTACACTTATTATATAATATAACAAGTAATCGGTCAAGCGATAACATCAATGAAAGGAATCTTTAAACATGAAACTCATAGACGAAAAAGGAAAGCTTTTTGGCAAAATCAACATCATCGACCTCATTATTGTCATCTGCGTTGTACTCGTTGCAGCTGCTCTTGTGTATAAGTTCGCAGCTCCTGCGGCCGAAAAACGTAGTTGCACCAAAGTCAGATATGATTGTCACGATGCGCGTTCGCGGTGCAATGGACTATCTCGACGCAGAGGTCAAAAAAGAGCTCAAACCCGGAACAAAGCTTGTTGCAGGCAGCGACTATATCGCAGGTGCCGAGGTTGTATCGGTTGAGAGCGTACCGTACCTCGTTGCCGCTACCACAGATGACGGTGAAATCGTTACCGCCTCCGATCCGCAGAAGAGCGACCTCATCATAACGGTGAAGGCAAAGCAGAACAAGAACGACCCGATTCTCAAAATCGGCACTCAGGAAATCAGAAGCGGTCGCGGATTCATCTTCAAAACTCAGACAATAGAAGTAAACGCTATTATCGAGACGGTGGAATTTGATGGATAAAATTATTCGTGATTGCTTTATTGCGCGCGTATGCCGGGCTTTTGCACGTGCATTTTCGGGAAGCATCCTCGGAAAAATCCGCGACTTTTTTGCAAGAAACTACCGCACATCAACCGTGCGCCGTCTCTTCGTCGCATTCTTTTCAACTTCACCGAAAAGCGTTTATTCAAAGCTTTATGCACGGCTTCTGAAGTTCAATACGGCACTCAAAGCTCTCGGCGAGCGCGTCATCTGCCCTGCCCTTTCAGGCAGTTTTGTGATTAAGCTTATAAAAAAGCTTGTCGGCGGCAGTTTTGTTGTTTCTGCTTTCAGGAAACTCGGCATGAAGCGTTTTCTCATCGCTGTTTTTGCGCTTTTCCTGCCTGCGGACTATCTTATCCGCGACGTCCTGAACCTTGATGCTCTTGCCTCAATATGGGACGAAGGCTTTTTGCTTGTCTGCGTAATCTTCATCCTCTGGCGCCTTGTTACATCAGAGGAACACCTCAAACCGCGCATCACGCCGATTGATATGCCGCTTCTCTTCTTTATGTGCGCAGGACTTTTGCTTGCCGCGATTGTTTCCCCGAAGCTCAAGCCTGCAATCGACGGTTACCGCGCAGTATGCCAGTTTATGCTCTGGTTCTTCGTTATCATCAGGCTGATTGAAAATGACGGCGATTTCCGCACTCTTTACTTCACGTTGAGCGGTCTTGCCGTTATAATAGGCCTCCACGGCATTTATCAGTATATCACAAAGGCACCAATGCCGACGCAGTGGGTCGCTCAGGCGGAAGCCGGCGTCAGAACGCGAGTTTACTCCATCTTCGGAAGCCCGAATGTTATGGGAGCTTTCCTCGTTATGACAGCTCCTATGCTTGCCGCCCTTGCCTACTACTCAAAAAAGCTCTGGGTAAAGTTCCTTATGTGGGGTGCTGTCGGAATCCTCTGTCTCTCAACGCTTTTCACCTTCTCGCGAGGAGCGTGGTTCGGACTTACTATTGCCGTTGTCGTCTTCTCTCTCCTTGTTGACAGAAAACTTCTCCTCATCGCAGGAATCGCCATTCTCGGCGTTATCTTCTGCGTACCGGAGATTTCAAACAGAATCGCATTCCTCTTCACTGCTGATTTCGCGAAGGCAAATTCGACGGGCGGACGCGGAGAGCGCTGGCATATAGGTCTCCAGCTCTGGAGGCAGAACCGTCTCTTCGGCTTCGGTCTCGGTCGCTACGGCGGTGCAATCGCGATGCAGAACAAGGAAATTGACGACATTGTCTATTACTATATGGACAACTACTATCTTAAAACTCTCGTTGAAATGGGGCTTATCGGTCTTATCTCCTATGTCTGGCTTCTGCTCCGAAATCTTCTTTGGTCCTTGCGCAGTCTCTTCAAGACGCAGAAGAACAAGATGTCCGTTCTCTCGGCAGGCATCGTCGCAGGCCAACTTGGCGTTCTCTCTCACTCGTTCTTCGAAAATATTTTTGAAGTCCCCTATATGAACGCATATTTCTGGGGGCTTTCAGCTCTTGTTATGTACCTCGGTTTTACAAGGCGAAGAAAGAACGATAAGGCTTAAAATGGAAGACTGTTGCAAATTGATTTGAAAAACCAAAATGCAACAGTCTTTTTTATAGTCTTTTAAGCGAGCTTAACTACTTGCTTAAATTCTGCTCGTAGGACATGATCATCTTCTTGACCATCTGACCTCCGATAGAGCCTGCCTGACGAGAAGTAAGGTCACCGTTGTAGCCCTGCTTGAGGTTTACGCCTACTTCTGAAGCAGCTTCCATCTTGAACTTATCAAGAGCCTCCTGTGCATTCGGTACGATTGCCATTGCAAATTCACCTCCTTGAATTAACTTCAATAGTATTTTGCTCTCTTTGAAAATTTATATAAGTTGTAATTTTTACATACCAAAAACTTCAGTGCACGAAATTTTAAAAAATAATTTTCGAAAAAAGCTTGACAAAATGCCCCATTATCCGTATAATTAAATAGTTCGATTTCGGGTTGTGGCTCAGCTTGGTAGAGCGCTGCGTTCGGGACGCAGAGGCCGCAGGTTCGAATCCTGTCA
>JAFXJK010000012.1 GCA_017532355.1 Oscillospiraceae bacterium
GCACCCCGAAAGGCTTAATTTTGGATGAAGTTCAAGGCAAAAAAGCGAGCATAACCTGACGGTTAGCTCGCTTTTTTAACGAAGAAATTCGCCAAAAGGATGTTTTTCGGGGCAAAACTGCCTTATGTGGCTGTGGCCTTCCGAAGAGCTCTTTTGTTATATAAGTGAAAACACTATCGGGATTGTGATTATGCCGAGGATTGCCGACATAAAGCAAACCTTTGCGCCTGACTCCGCATCGCCGCCGTAAGCTTCGGGGAAGATAACACTGTTCACGCCCATCGGCATCGCGAGAACGCAAACCGATGAGATTATCCACGCCTTTGAGATGCCGAGAAGCTTGAAGATGAGAAGGCAGATAAGCGGAATGATGAGAAGTCTTATTGCCGAGGCTAAATATGAGCGCCAGTCAGTGAAAACGGACTTTATGTTTATTCTTGCGAAAACCGTACCTGTGAGGACCATCGCGCACGGCGTAACCGCGCCCTCTGCCATCTCGAGGATACTTACTGCAACAGTCGGAAGCTTGATGTTGAGAAGGCCTATGATGATGCCGAGAAAGGTAGCTACGAGGGTGGGGTTAAGGAGCCCTTTGAGCGAGACCTTTTCGCTTGAGGTGAGGATAAACATGCCGATTGTGTAAATATAGAGGCTGTAAGGGATGCAAAAAACGAGCGTATCGAGAAAAGCTACCTCACCGTAAATCGCTTTGACGAGCGGATATGCCATATATCCGAGGTTCGGGATGGTGAAGCTGTATATGTATATGTTGCGCGTGAGTTTGTTCTTTGAAAAAATCTTTGCGAGAAAAATCGCAAGGACACCCGTGATAGTAAGAACTACAAGTGAGAAGATAAGAAGCATGAGCTTATCGCGGATAACATCAAGCTTGAAGTTGTTCGCGAAAGAAAGAACAACCATTGCAGGGAGAAAGATGTTGACGATGAGCTTTGAGATGTTGCTGCCTGCTTCTTTTGTAAGGATGCCGCGCTTTGTGAAGAAGTAGCCGATTGCCATAAAGAAGAACATGCTGCAAAGCTGGGTTACGGTGATTGCTGTTATTTGCATTGTGGTTACCTCACTGTCGAAAATAAAAAACAAAAGACACTTGCGAAAGCAAGTGTCTTTGGTGCGAGTGATGGGACTTGAACCCATACGTCATGGACACACGCCCCTCAAACGTGCCTGTCTGCCTATTCCAGCACACTCGCATGACTCGTTGTTCGATTGACAACGTGAATATTATATTATCTTTTGAGACAAATGTCAAGAAAAATTTTCGTTTTTTTTGAAAAAAATTTTTCAGAAAGCATAAGTGCCCTATATCGGTTTTCGATATAGGGCACTTTGTCGTTCTTAAAGGTCGCTTTCGTGGAGAATTACGCCGTTTTGCGTAAGTTTTTCCTGAAGATTTTTTATATCAATTTGAGTAAAGTCATTTGTCATCGAAGCGGCGACACCTGCCGCTTCGCCCGTGACTGCACAGCACGGGATAACGCGCATGACGTCCCAAAGCGTTTCGTTTGTGGAAACACAGCGACCTGCGCAGATGAGGTTTCTGACCTTCGCGCTGTAAAGGGTGCCGAATGGAATCTCATAAACAGGTCCACGCTTTTTCCAGTTCGGAACCATGCCGATTGAATCTCCGAAGTATTTATGCATCTCCGTGTCGGAGAGCTCATATTCGCCGACGATTCTGCGTGTCATTCTTATCTGAGGCGTTGTTGCTATGGTTACGGGGAGAATAGTTTTGTCATTCTCACGTTTTTTGAGGAAGTCGATGTATGTCTGATTGTGAGATGCCTGCATCTGTTCTGAAAGCTCTTCGGTATCAAGACCTCCGAATCTTCGCTTGACGAGAGGCTCAAACTCAATTCCCGTTTCCTTCTTTTCTTCTTCGGGGACTTCAGCGTATCCGACCATGTTGAGCTTGTATCCTGCTTCTCCGAGAGAGTAATACCATGCCGCGAGAACATTGCCTTGTTTGAAAGTTTCCGTCGGAGCACCTGCAAAGTGTGCAACATCACAATCGCCCGTAGCATCGACGACACTGCCGACCGCGCAGGCAAATCTTTCTGCCTTGCCTTCCAGAATGAGGTGATTTATCCTGTCTCCGTCTTTATCAACTCCGACGACGTGTGTACCGTAAAGGATGTCAACACCTTCTTTTAAAAGAAGCTTTTCTGCAAGAATAGCAAAAAGCTGTGGGTTGTATTGAACCTCAAATCGCTTGTCTTTCTCGCCTCGTTCCCCCTTGCCGTCAAGCCAGTTTTCGGGATATCTGTCCTCCGCACCGTGGAGGATTGAAAGACGCAAAAGCTCTTCGGATATACCGTAGGAAATCTGTCGTCCGAAGCCGTCGCAAAGCGGGAGATATATTGTAACGATGCCGGCTGTTCCAAGACCCCCGAGCATATATTGTTTTTCAAAAAGGACAACTTTCTTTCCTTGCCTTGCTGCCGCCAGCGCCGCAGAGATGCCTGCAAATCCGCCACCGCAGACCGCAACGTCGTATTCCCTTTTTACGGGAGTTTTTATCTGTTCATTGATTGTCATAAAAAATCTCCTAAAGGTAGAATTATGATTTTAGAATGATTATATCATATTTTTGCAAAAAAAACACCACACAAACTGATATTTTTATATGTGAAATTGATATTTCGATTTGAAGCAAAAAAAGTCCGTACACTTTCGTGTACGGACTTTGGCGGAGAAGTAAAGTTTTATGTAAATACACTTTTAGTGAAGAGTGAAGAGTGAATAGGTAAAAAGTAAAAGACGACAAGTCGAAACTTGTCGTCTTTTGGCGGAGAAGGGGAGATAGCATATTGCTTCGCAATCTGCCCTGCTCGACGACCGCTCCGCGCTGCTCGCAGTACCCGTCTCGCACCAACTTCGCTAAAAACGATTATTAATCGTTTTCTTCACGCTCGTTGCTCTCTCAGAGTTCGAATCTCCCATTAACATATCAAACAAAATAAAACAGACACACAAAAGTGTGTCTGTTTTATTTGGCGGAGAAGGGGAGATTCGAACTCCCGCGCCGCTTTCGCGACCTACGCCCTTAGCAGGGGCGCCTCTTCGACCAGCTTGAGTACTTCTCCAAGTCGAAAATAAAGGTCGGTATTCGGTTGTAAGAACCGAATACCGGCTCACTTTGTCTATTATAAGATAAATTGCAATTTACGTCAAGTCTTTTTTAAAAAACTTTTCAGATAAGCTTGACCGTAAAGTATATGCCCGTGATGAGGATATATGCTACAAGTGCGAAGATAAAGTAGATAGCAAGCGTCGGGAAGAACAACGCAGCAGCGAGAAGCAAGATCGAAAGCGCGTGTGCGATGTAAACGAGCGCATACTTCGCATCTGCCTTAAAGAGTGCGACTTCGCGACCGAAGAAGCTCAATTTGCCGCCGCGGACGTTTGCAACAATAGTTACGACGGTGAGCAAAACAAGAAGAATCTCAGCAACTACGAAGATGAACTTGTCGCCTGAGTTTACAAGGTCTGACATAAGAAGCCAGATGCTTACTCCGCTGAGGATCGAAACAAGAGCTACCATAAAGAACTCACGCTGATAGGAGTAATATACAATGTAGAGAACGACGAGTGCAGGGATGAAGATGTAGAGAAGCGTGAGCATTTCGGGCGAGAAGATAAAGGAAAGAGCTGCAGCTGAAATTGCAATAACCGCGGAAACAACGGAGATGTTCTTGCCCGAAAGAAGACGGTACTTCGTGTTGATGCCTTTTACCTTTTCAACGATAAGCATTATGATGCCGACTACGAAGAGACCTGCACCGACACATGCTACAACCTTCGTGATGTTCCAGGAAAGCATAAAGGTTGTGATGTTCTTCATCATACGTCCGATATTTGCAAAGAAGAGAAGCAGTGCAAAAGCAAAGGTGAAAACAAGCAGGAGCTTATTTGTCACATAATCCTTCTTCATTGTTTCTGTTATTTCTTTTTTAGGTTTATTATTAGCCAAGGTGTTTCACTCCCTAAATTACAACATCATACTCTATATTTTACCAAAAAAAGAGTTATTTGTCCAGCATTATTATTAAGTTTTCCCAAAAAGAAAAATTTTATTTTCTGATGGGGCGCGCAATTATTGAAGCCCAGTCGTTTTTGTCGCATATTCTGATTATTTCAAAAGTCTTTTTTATATGTCCGAGAACTTCGTCGAGACGATCGGTTATTATGCCCGATGCGATGAAAATGCCGTCGTCCTTTACAAAATCTGCGACAAACGGGGAAATTCCGATAATGACGTCTGACACGATGTTTGCCGCCACAATGTCGTATTTTTTTGCAGAAAACTTAGCGCGAAGAGCTTCATCGTCAATGATGTTTCCTGCCATGGCTTCGAACTTGTCCGAGAAAACTCCGTTGAGCTCAGCGTTGCGGACGGCTATGTCAACTGCGTTTTTGTCGATATCCATTGCAGTTGCCGACTTTGCACCGAGAAGGCAGGCAACAATCGAGAGAATGCCGCTTCCGCAGCCGAGGTCGAGGACGGTGTCGCCGTCCTTTGTGTATTCTTCGATTGCCTCAAGGCAGAGCTGGGTTGTGGCGTGTGAACCCGTGCCGAAGCTCATTCCGGGGTTTATGGTGAAAACCACGCGACCGTCCTCATTCTCACACTCCTCCCATTCGGGACGGATGAGAACGCGCTCGCCGATTTTGAGAGGATGGAAAAACTGCTTCCAGTTTTCTGACCAGTCCTCCTCGTTCATCGTTTCAAACGAAAGCTCGAGGCTGCCGAGTGTAGCGTCAGCGGAGAGAGCGGCGAGAGCTTCGCGGACGGAAAGAAGCTGTTCGTGGCCTGCTTCGTTTCCGCTTACGTAGATTTTAACGCGGACGTCCGCGTCTGATTTTTCCTTTATGAGGTCCTCATCAACATAATCGCGATATGGAAACTCCGAATGCATAAATTCGTCAAAATCTGCGGAATCTTCTATTTCAAAGCCACGGATTCCGATGTCCTCAAGCGCGGTGGTAAGAGTCTCCACACCTGCATGAGTAGTCGAGATGGCTACCTGTATCCATTCCATAATATATACCTCCCGGAAAGTGAGAATCAATATTTTTTATTTTACCAAAATACGGCACGATATGCAACATATTTAACGTTCTTGACTCATACATTTTTAGCGAAAGGTGTGTTTTGAATGGTCATAAGAGTTCATAAAGCGACAATTGCAATTTTTCTTGTTGCGGTGCTTGTTTTTTGCGCACTGCCGTATTTTCCTGACGGCACGGCGGTCACGACTGCAGGCAGTACGTATGATAACTGGGGGCTTTCATTCCGCGAAGTGGGAAAAACGCCGGTTGGAAATGCCACAAAGGAGTTTCTCGCAAAATATGATTCATATTTTGTGGGTAACGAGGCGGAGAAAGTCATATACCTCACGTTTGATGCAGGGTACGAGAACGGAAACACGGCAAAGATTCTCGACACACTGAAAAAACACGAAGTACCTGCGGCGTTCTTTCTTGTCGGAAATTACATAGACCGTGAGCCGGAGCTTGTACTTCGGATGCGCGATGAGGGGCATGTGGTCGGAAATCACACGCTCTCACATCCCGATATGTCAGCGATTGAGAGCGAAGAGAAGTTTTCCGCCGAGCTTTCGGGGCTTTCGGAGAAGTATGAGAAAGTGTGCGGCGAGGAGATGAAGAAGTTCTATCGTCCACCGCAGGGGAAGTTTTCGGAGAAGAATCTTCAGATGGCGCAGAAGCTCGGATATAAAACAGTATTCTGGAGTCTTGCCTATGTGGATTGGTACGAGAATAAGCAGCCGACGCGTGAGGTGGCGATGAAAACGCTCACCGAGCGAATTCATCCGGGAGCCGTAGTTCTTCTCCACAGCACATCAAAAACAAATGCCGAGATTTTAGATGAGCTTCTCACAAAGTGGAAGGAAATGGGATACCGCTTCGAGAGTATAGAAAAATTGTAGGAAAATCACCGCACAGTATGTGCGGTGATTTTTGTTAATCTTCAAAATATAATAATTTGTAAGGTGCGATTTCCAGTGCCTCTGCAATCCTGAACAGTGTGTCCAGAGAGATTGCTTTATAAATGTTAGGAGCTTCTATTTGTCCGATAAATGAAACACCACAATCTAATTTTTCTGCGAGCTGTTCTTGCGTCAGGGATTTCAATTTTCTGTAATAAGAGATTTTTAAACCTATTTTTATATAATTATCCTTAAACTCCATTTTCATTTATATCACCCAATATAATTTTATTATATTGACAAATTAATATAAATATGATAAAGTTAATATAATTATTACGTGTATGGTAATAAAAATAAATTCAATACACGCGATGGGCTTCGATTGTCGCTAAACATGGGTTAATGTGTGCGCCAAACCGTACAGAACACGAAATTACACCGCTCTGTTTCGGAAGTCTGCTACACAAAAAGGCAGAAACGAGATTCGTTTCTGCCTTTAGTCTTTATTTAATATACTTCCACGGGTTTACATATCTGCCGTTGACGTGGACTTCAAAGTGAACGTGCGGACCCGAGCTGTTACCTGTGCTTCCCATTTTTGCAATCTGCTCGCCCTTTGCGACCTTCTGTCCGACCCTGACGGTGACCTTGGAGTTGTGCGCGTAGTAGGTTTCGATGCCGTTGCCGTGGTTGATGACAACGAGATAACCCCACCCGCCGCGCTTCCAGCCTGCCCATGTAACCGTACCGCCGTCTGCCGCTGAAATTCGCGTTCCTGTCTTTGCCGCGAAGTCAACACCCTTGTGCATGCTTCCTCGGCGCATACCGTAGTTCGAGGAAATGATACCGCCGCTTATCGGGCGTGAGAGCTTTCCTGTTGCCACGGTCTTCGGTCTCGGCTTTGTGCCGACGTGAACAACCTTTGTAACGGGCTGTGCCGTAACCGTACTTGAAATAATATCTCGTGAAACTTCCTTATTATCAACATAGGTGACATCGGCAACAACCTTGCGGATACCGACGCGTCCCTTTGTGACGACCTTTGAAGAGCCTTTGTAGATTGTAGCGTCGTTGACCTGCTTTGTTTCATACGGGATATTCTCGGTATATTCGACGCGTCTCACAGCTTCAACAGAAAGGAACGGGACTTCCTTTGCAACCGTGACCTTCTTGCCTGCACGGAGATTTCGCGAGGTGAGCGACGGGTTGAGCTCACGAAGCTCTGCTGTTGTCATACCGTTTGCCTTTGCAATCTTGTCAAGCGTATCGCCTGATTGAATTGTGTACTGCTTTGAAGTGTGGATTTTGGAGGTAAGCTTTTCGCGAATCTCAGAATAGGAGATAAGCTTTGAGGAGTCAACGTAACGCTGGGTAATCTGAACGTCCTGCGAGAAACGTGCCTTGACGTTCGGGTCGTTTGTATAGAGAAGCTCATCAAGCATATTCTGAAGAACATCACGTGAATAGCTTGCGCCGACGACCTCGCCGTTGACGGTAATTGCGTAAAGTGCTGAAATCTCATTGATTTTTGAGAAGTAATAAGAACGTATTGAGTCTTTTGATACAACCTTGTCGCGCGGAACTATGCCGAGTTCGAACTTAACCGGGAGGGTAACGCTGTAAGGACGTCCGAGAATCTCGGTTGCTCTGTCCTCGACAAAGCGGATTGCCTCGTTATATTCATCGCGGCTGTCCATATAACCGAGCTCTTCGCCGTCAACCGTAATCTTAATGCCGACGCTGTAGAAGGTCGAAACGATAATAGTGACGGTAACTGCGAATAGGGAAGCGGCAAGCGCAAAACGGTTTGCGCGGAATGTGGCGAAAACGACGGTTGCCGTGTGGAATCTGATGCGAAGCCAGTCGCGCGCACGCGTCAGGAGCACGGAAGAAAAACTCGCGAGAGCAAAGATGAAAACGGTGCTCGGAATAATTACGCGTGAGTGGAATGTCGTTCCGAAAATAACTGCCGCATGGACTATCTTTAGAAGAATGAACGAAAAGAAGTCGTAAATAAATGCAAAGAAGCCGCAGAGCATAGTATATATTCTGTTGTTGTTTCCGGTAAAGGTTCGACTACCGGCATCTGCCGCTATGACGACATTCTGTGACGCATGCTCATCTCTTTGCAATGTTTTCACTCCTTTCATTTTTACAGTGGTTACAAAGTGGTTACAGAGTGATTACATTATATAGTAAAAATGGTCTGTTGTCAACCTTTTTTGTAATTGTTTACAATTAGTTAATCTTGGAAAGTGAGCAATTAAGCCGTTTTTTGAGTTCGTTCGTGTTTTGAAAACGCTGTAACGCAACTGTAACATTGCGCTTTTCTGCGGTCTTGTTTTGTGGAGCTTTTTTTGTTATAATTATCAGAGATAAAAATTTCGGAGGGCTTATATTATGCAGATTCGCGGCGCAATTTTTGATATGGACGGAACGCTTATAGATTCAATGGGAATGTGGAGCACTATAGGCAGCGCGTATATCAGGAGCGTCGGAAAAACTCCGAAAGAGGATATAGACCGCCGCTTTTCGAGTATGGGAGTTCACGAGGCGGCAGTATTTATGAAAGATGAGTACGACCTTGACGGGACGTGTGATGAAATCACGGAAACCATATACAAGCGCGTTGAAAAGAGTTATTTTGAGACGATTCCTTTAAAAAAAGGCGTAATTGAGTTTCTTGAGTATATGAAAAGCAAGAACATCCCGATGTGCATTGCGACGGCGACGGATGAATATATGGCAGACGCCGCACTCAAACGCCTCGGTATAAGAAAATACTTCAAGGGCATTTTCACGAGTCGCGCCGTGGGCGAGGGTAAAGACCGTCCGAAAATCTTTTATGAGTGCGCGAGCCTTCTCGGCACAGAGCCGTCGGAAACTGCGGTTTTTGAGGATTCGGTAGTTGCGATACGTACTGCAAACGCGGCAGGCTTCTACACTGCGGCGGTGTATGACGATTCGTTTTCGTATGCGTGGGACGAGATACGCAAGATTGCACATGTCTGGCATGATGACCTCACGGGGTATATGGGTAAATTCTAAAAAAGCAAAGGCATCTGTGAAATTCACAGATGCCTTTAAGTTATTTTTTATATGTAAGGAAAGCAAAGTATGTTCCTTCGTGCTCTTTCATCGGAGAACGGTAAGCGATTTTCCACTCCGGTGCTTCGTCGAGGTTTACCAGATGACGGTCAGCTTCCTTTTCTGCTTCAATTTTTGTTATGTACGCGGTATCACAGTATGGGAGCATATCGCGGTAAACGCTCTCGCCGCCGATGACGAAAATATCATCGCCCGGTGTGTCAGAGAGAAGCTCCGCAATCTCTTCGGGAGTCTTGCAGACCTCAGCACCCTCGACCTCAGAAAGAGTTCTTGAGAGAATGATGTTACGTCGCTTTGGAAGAGGACGGCCGCCCGGAAGAGATTCAAGCGTAGCTCTTCCCATAATGACAGTCTTGCCGGCTGTCATCGTTCTGAAAAACTTCATATCCTCGGGGATAGAGTAGAGAAGACCGCCGTCCTTACCGATACCCCAGCCGCGGTCAACAGCTACAATAAGATTCATAGCCTCACCGCCTTATACTGCAACGGGAATCTTGACATTGAACTCGTTGAACTTATAATCCTCGAGCTTGAAGTCGTCGGTCGTGAACTTGTAGAAATCGTCAATTTCCTTGTTGATAATAAGCTTCGGTGCATCGAAAGCCTCTTTTTTGATAAGCTCTTCGACGAGCGGAATGTGGCGGTCGTAGATGTGCGCGTCTGCAATAACGTGAACAAGCTCGCCTGCCTCAAGCCCTGAAACCTGCGCCATCATGTGGATGAGAATTGCATACTGGCAGGTGTTCCAGCCGTTTGCAACGAGCATATCCTGTGAGCGCTGGTTGAGGATTCCGTTGAGTTTATTTCCGCTTACGTTGAATGTCATGCTGTAAGCACACGGATAGAGCTGCATGTCGCAAAGCTCGTCGTGGTTGTAGATGTTTGTCATAATCCGGCGGCTACTTGGATTGTTCTTAAGGTCAAAGAGAACGCGGTCAACCTGGTCAAACATACCCTCGCGGTACTTATGCTTTTTGCCGAGCTGATAGCCGTATGCCTTGCCGATTGTACCGTCCTCATCCTGCCACGCATCCCAGATGCGGCTCTTGAGCTCGGAGACGCGGTTTGACTTTTTCTGCCATATCCACAGAAGCTCGTCTATTGCCGACTTGAGCGCTGTGCGGCGAAGAGTGAGAATCGGGAACTCCTCGGACAAATCATAGCGGTTTACGACACCAAATTTTTTGATGGTGTGAGCAGGGGAGCCGTCCTCCCAACGCGGACGAACGTCAAAGTCCTTGTCCCATACTCCGTTTTCAAGTATATCCTTACAATTCTGTATGAAAATCTGATCTGCGCGACTCATAAAAATCACCTCATAGTATGATTATATCAATTTACTACGCAGTTTTCAATAAAAAGTTAGAATGAAAAATGCAAAAAGAAGAACGATGCCGAAGCATCGTTCTTCTTTGCTGATTGGAAAATAAACAAGAGAAGAAGGGATTACTTTACAAGAGAGAGAAGTCTTACGAAGATTGTAGCTGCCTCAGCTCTTGTTGCAGTGCGTGCCGGAGCAAAGCTTCCGTCAGCATTGCCGAGAATGATGCCTGCATTATAGGTCCACTTTGCTGCATCCTTTGCATAATCCGAAATCTTATCTGCATCAGTATAGCTTATGTCGTTGTCAGAAGCCGGAGCAATGCCTGCTGCTGTTCCGTATCTGTAGATGATTGCAGCCATCTGCTCACGTGTAATGTTCGCATTCGGAGCAAATTCTGTTTCGGAAACACCGTTGACAATACCGTTAGCGTTTGCCCATGCAACAGCACTTGCATAGTACTGGTTTGTGGGAACATCAGTGAAGTCAGCATAAGTTGTGATACCCGGCTCGCCTGCAGCGCGATAGAGAATTGTAACGAACATTGCGCGTGTGAGGTTTGCGTTCGGCGCAAATGTTGAAGCAGAGATTCCGTTCATAAGACCGTTTTCTACCGCTGTCTTCACGTCTGCATAGTACCAAGCGTTTTCAGCTACATCTGTGAAAGAGAGTTCAACACTCGGTACGATCGGCTGTTCAGTCTTGTCTGTTTCATCTTCAGTTTCGTCTTTTTTATTTTCGGAGTCTACAGCGGCAAGAGCACCACCGCCACTGACAGTTTTCTTTTTGAATGTTACATAAAGGTCATAGCACTCATCAAGATTTGCGTTGAAGGAAGTAGCTGAGCTGAGCTCCGTATCTGAGTAGAGGTCGTACCAACCTTCAACAGTGTAATTGCCCGTGCGAGTTGCGGTGATTTTTACTGTATCAATGCCGTCGCTATAGTCTTTGTCTCTGAAGAAGACGTTATAGCGCTCACCGTCGTATGAAACAGTGGAATCCTCATCCCAAGCCTGTACATCAGCATAAACGTAGTCCTTTGTGGACATCCAATCTACGTATTCGTTGTCATTGATGGGATAAGAAATGTCGTGCACGAGGTTGTACTTATCTGCATCTGCGCCTGTGAGTTTTATGTTGCCGAAGAGAACATTAAAGAAGTCTTCGTCGCTGTATTTTGAATCGGAAACTGCAATTGTGTATGTGTTGACATTTGTGAGAGCATCGCCGTTTTCGTCAAACCACTGAAGCTTAAGGATGTCTTTGGGGTCGGAAGCATCGACATAGAAAGATTCCTGTCCGTCTACCGCAAGTTCGTTTGCATCATGCCAAAGAACAGGGGAATAGTCATCGCTGTCGTAGAAAGCATATCTGAGATACTTTGCACCTTCAACTTTGCCGATAAATCCAAGCCAGTAACCGTATCCTGCACCGTCACTGTTGTGCTCGAAAATATAATCTGCGTTTACTGTTATGACGTCGTTTCTGAGCTCTGCCTCAGCCTCACCGTAGTAGGTGTCAACTTCCGGAGCATCCTGGTTGACGATGGGAGCAGGTTCAACTGTCATTGCAGCATCGGAAACCTTAAAGTCAACACCAGAAAGATCAAGTTCGTATGCTCCGAAGTTTGAAAGAGCATAGCCGTTTTCATCAAACCACTGGATAAGAATTACATCTTTGATTTCGTCAGCAGGCTCAAATGCGTTCACATAGAAGCTTGCCTCGTCTGCCGGGACAGTGGAAGTGCTTTCGTAAAGCCAATCGCACATTGCATCTTCCATATCTGATGCAAATACGTATTTTGCCGTAGTAGCATTCTCAGGAGCAACGAACTTTACGCCAACCCATGCGCCACGGTCGCCTTCGCCGTTTACATGAGCCTTGAGGTCGTCAGCAGAAATTTTAATCTTTGCACCGTCAATCTCTGCGGTGTAGCTTTCTTCTGCAAAGAGGACTTTGCTGGGTGTCTCGCAGCATCCGATAGTTGCAGCTTCTGCAGTAATCGGAGAAACATCTGCAAGTTCTACGCCTGTGATATCGATCGGGTAAAGATATTTATCAATAAGAGTGTACGGGGTTTCGTCATCTGAATACCATTCAATGTAGAGGAAGTTCTTTGCGTTGATATCGCCTGCATCTACATAGAAGGAAACAGAGTCCTCATTCTCGCCAAGTTCTTCAAATCCGCTTGACTGGGAGATGCTTTCGGGGCCTTCGAAGGAATAGGTGTAGTATTTTGCACCCTCAGGAGCCTTAACTGAAAAGCCTGTCCAGTAGCCTTCGGCAAAGTTGCCGTTTGTGTGCTTCTTAAGACCCTTCATCTCGATCTTTACTGAATCATAGTCAGCAGAAACAGTGTATGAACCCTCGGTGTAAACTTCATCCTCGGAATCAAAATCAGCTACATTTGCAAGGCCGATTTCAGAATCTTCAAGCCAGTCACACTCTGCGTCGGTGAGATCAACTGTGTAGCTGTTTGTTGCAGCAATCGGGTTGCCGTCAGCATCGCACCAGGTGAGGTCTACAAATGCAAGTGCTTTGTCGTAATCAAAGTACCAATAATCGTTTATGTCAAAATAGAAAGCAACGCCTTCTGTTCCTTCTGCGTCAATCGTCTCAAGATTAACATTATAACCTGAGCTTACATAGTTGCGTCTGCTACGGATGCTGTAATCGAATTTCTCAGCACCCTCGGGAGCCTTAACTGCGAAGCCTGTCCAGAAACCAATCTCTCCGTTTGCATTTTTATGAAGCTTGAGATCTGCCATTGAAATTTCGACAGTGCCGTTGTTTTCGCTTACATTGTATGTGCCGTCAGCGTAAACGGGCGTTTCGGAATCCGGGTTGAAGTAGTCACGGACAACAGCTTTTGTAAATGTGTCTTCAATTGTGTACAAACCAACGTCTGTGATATCAACTGTGTAATATGTAGATGCAGCAATCGGGTTGCCGTCAGCATCACACCAGGTAAGGTTTACTTCTGCAAAAAGCTCTCCGTCCTCGGTATAGTAGAAGTCTTCCGGATTGAGATAGAAAGCAACGCCTTCTGTTCCTTCTGCGTCAATCGTCTCGAGATTAACATTATAACCTGAGCTTACATAGTCGGAAAAATAATCATCATTATATTCGTACGGCGCCCGGATGCTGTAATCGAATTTATCAGCACCCTCGGGAGCCTTGACTGCGAAGCCTGTCCAGAAAGCAACCTCTCCGTGTGCATTCTTATGCGGTTTGAGGTCTGTCATTGAAATTTCAACAGTGCTGTCATTTTCTCTTACATCGTAGCTCGTGTATATTTCAGCTTCAGGTGAAACATAATCGCATACATTTGCTTCTGTTACTTCAGCGCTTAATGTGTAGAGTTCAACATCATCGGTATCAATGAATGCGTACTCTCGCTTTGTTAAAGCGCTGCCGCTTTCATCAAACCACTGAAGGTCTACATAGCTTGCTGGATACTGCGCGTCGAAGTAGAAAGCAACGCCTTTTGTGCCTTCTGCATCAATGGTTTCGACATCAACATCTGTTCCGTAACTTCCCTCAAGAGAATAATCGAACTTCGCAGCACCCTCGGGAGCCTTGACTGCGAAACCTATCCAGAAAGCAACCTCTCCGTGTGCATTCTTATGCGGTTTGAGGTTTTTTGCTGCAATCTTGACTTCACCGTTATCGTCATAATCAACGCTGTAGCTGTCATAGACAACAGCTTCGCTGTCGTTGAAGTCGCATACGTTTGCTTTTACTACTTCGGTTGAGAAGCCGAGCTCCTCACCCTTGTAGAGTTCCATTGTGATCTCGTCAAAGTTAACTGAGACTTCATCACCATCTGCAACACCGTCAAACTCGACAACACCGTTTGCAGGATCAAGAGTTGTGATCGAAATGTCTGTTTTTACAGGCTCATCTGCTGCAAAGGCCGTCAAGCCGAATGAACAGAGAAGAGCAACTGCACAAAAGATAGAGACTATTCTTTTAGAATTTGTGTACATTGTTCGTTTTCCTTTCTTGTTTTGTTTTGGCTTTTGTTTTTTTGTAGAAATGCGCTGAAAACTATCCCCCAATCATATAATATTCCTATTATGAATATTATATTCATAAGATTTATGAATGTCAAGAATTTTTTATGCAATAATAGAATATTGAGGAGTGGTGGAAATGAAGAATTTGAAACTTGTTAGAGTAACAAAAGACTATACTCAGTTGAAGGTTCAGATGGAAACAGGAATAAGTCAAAGTGTTCTTTCAAAATATGAATGCGGAGAGCTTATGCCCACCAGTGAGAATCTTATGATACTTGCAAGGTTTTACGGAACAAGTGTCGATTTTCTTTTAGATATGACTGATGAGAAAAAGCCGTACCCACCTAAACGCTGAAAAAATCCTCTGCCACAATTGGCAGAGGATTCTTTATGACAAAAATTCATCCATTTCTTCTATTGTAATGTCTTTTTGCAAAACCGTGTTTATCGCATAGCCGAGAATCCGCCCCATATCGGAGATGTGGACGTCTATATCTTTTGGGGTAACGAGGAGCTTTTCGCTGTATTCAAAAAGCGTGCTCTGAGGGATGTCGATGCCTGAGCTCTCGGCAAAACCCTGAACGATGGTTGCGATGTTGACAACCGTCGGAACGCCCATTGCGATTACGGGAATCCCCATCGTATTACGGTTTATGGCAGAGCGCGCATTACCGACGCCGGAGCCCGGGACGATGCCCGTATCTGTTATCTGAACGGTCTTGCAAAGTCTTTCAAGACGCATCGAGGCGAGCGCGTCTATTACAATTATGCAGTCGGGAGAGATGCTTTCGACGACACCGCGGATAATTTCGCTGCTCTCAACGCCTGTCATTCCGAGTACTCCCGGGGAGAGCGCAGAGACCGCACGCATCTTCCCGAAAACCTCGGGAAGCGTATCCACGAGGTGGCGCGTTACCATTATATGAGAAATGGTTGATGCGCCGATTGCGTCGGGGGTTATCCCGCGGTTTCCGAGCCCTGCGACGAGAACTGTTCCGTTTCCCTTTGGAAGAAGTGCAGAAAGCTCCTTTGCAACAGCGCGGATGGCACGCGGAAAAACCTCAGCATCTCGCCTTGAGATACCCTCAAGTTCAACCGTCGTATAAGTGCCGATGGGCTTGCCGAGCTTTTCTGCCCCCTCATTATCTAAAATTTCAACTCTTGAAACGTGAAAACCTTCTGTTTCAAAATCCTCGGCGGTGACACCGCGAAGAGATGCTTCATCGCGGCACACTTCACGCGCTTCCGAGGCAAGGTCTGTTCGTGCATTGTTCAAGTAAAAATCACCTCACACACAGTTTTAATCTTCGCAGATTTTATGCCCAATATACAAATTTTTGAAAATTTAAAAAAAACTCTTGATTTCTTTTAAATTAAATGGTAGAATAATTCGGTAACATAATTAAGGAGGTGGACGCTTTGCCCAATATTAAATCTGCTAAGAAGCGCGTTGAATTGACAAAAGTCTATGCAGCCCGCAACCAAGCCGCCAAGTCGCAGCTTAAATCATCACTTAAAAAGTGCGAGGCCGCTATCGAGGGCGGCATCGACGCTCCGGCCGCTTACAATACTGCAGCACAGAGCATTGACATTGCAGCTCGTAAGGGTATTATCCATAAGAACTGCGCAGCTCGCAAGAAGAGCAAGATGGCAAAGAAGGCTAACGCTGCAAACGCTTAAGCTAATTTAACATTGACATAAAAAAACCTGCAGAAGTCTGCAGGTTTTTTTATTTTGCAAAAGTAAGAAAAAACAAATTGTAAATTTTGGCGCGTGAAAAGTCGTTTTACTTGCAAGAAGAGAGAATTTGTTGTAAAATAAATATGTATAATCATTTGAAAGTTACAAATGCGAGGTGAAACAAATGCCTTTTAAGTTCAGAGGAGGAATCCAGCTTGTATATCCCAAGCCTACGATGAACAAAGCCATCGAAGAGCTTGATCCTCCCTCGGAAATTATATTGCCGCTTCTTATGCATAAGGGAACTGTGTGCAGTCCTGTTGTCAAAGTGGGAGATTATGTAAAAATCGGCCAAAAGGTCGGAGACAGCTCGTCTCCTATGTCTGCTCCGATATTCTCTTCCGTGTCGGGTACGGTTACGGAGATTGCTCCCCGCCTTCATCCGAGCGGTGAGGAAGTTTTGTCCGTTGTTATAAAAAACGACTTTAAGGATGAGTGCGTTGAGGTTCTTCCCGTTCACGACAGATTCAGGTCGCTCGATGCGGAGGAGCTTGCCCGTATCGCGCGCGATGCAGGTATAGTAGGCCTTGGCGGAAGTGCATATCCGCTTTCCGAGAAGATTCTCAATTCTTCGGGAAAGGTTGATACTCTTATCATAAACGGAGCTGAGTGTGAGCCGTATATAAGTGCGGATAACCGTATTATGATTGAATATACGGAAGAGATGTACGCAGGCGCGACCGTGCTTGCTCATGCGCTCGGCATCAAGAATATCTGGCTTGCGGTGCAGTCTGATAAGGCCGGAGCTATAGCTGAGCTTCGCCGTTTTCTTGCCAAGAAGCCCGGCATAAAGCTTTGTGTTTTGCACACGCGGTATCCGCACGGTGCAGAAAAGCAGTTAATTGAATTCGTTACGGGAAGACAGGTTCCGCCTGAAGGCATGGCGTATGATGCCGCTGTGATAACCATAAACGTGTCCACAGCTGTTGCGCTTGCCCGTGCGGCAGGAGAGGGAGCAGCGCTTACAACGAGGGTTGTGACGGTGGCAGGCAGAGCAGTTGCAAACCCGAAAAACCTTCTTGTAAGAATAGGAACTCCGATAAAAGACTTGTTCAAAGGCTGCGGAGGATTTCTTGAGCATCCGGATAAGATTATAATGGGTGGCCCTATGATGGGCAATTCCGTTTCGTCGCTTGAAGTTCCGGTTATAAAGGGAACAAACGGGCTTCTTGCTTTCTGCCGGGGAGAGGGAGAGAGCAAGCCGCAGACGGATTGCATCCATTGCGGTAAGTGTGTCGGCGTTTGTCCGATGAACCTTATGCCGTTCTGGATTCACCGCGCATATAAGTTCGGAAAGCTTTCGGAATGTGTGGAGCATAACGTTTCTGACTGCATAGAATGCGGTTCGTGCGCATACGTTTGTCCGGCACGACTTTCGCTCGTTGCAGAATTTCGTACAATAAAGAAGAAGCTTTCGGAAAATTCTTTGGAGACTGTGGAGGAAAAAGCTGATGAAAATTAACAACAAGCAGTTTTTCATGTCTTCGTCTCCGCATATTCACACGGGAGACGATACTCGTGCAATAATGACTGATGTCATCATTGCACTTGTCTTCCCACTCATTATGGCGATATACTTCTTTGGCTTTCGTGCGCTTGTGCTCACGGTGATTTCTGTGGTATCTGCCGTAGGTTTTGAGGCTCTTTATTGCAAGCTTGCGAAGAAAGCCTCAACGATAAGGGACCTTTCGGCGGTTGTCACGGGTATTCTGGTAGCGCTTTGCCTGCCGGTAGCAGTACCGCTGTGGATGCCGATAGTGGGTTCTTTCTTTGCAATAGTCATTGTAAAAAAGCTTTACGGTGGCCTCGGCAAGAACTTTTTAAACCCTGCTCTTTCGGCTCAGGCGTTCCTTTTCTCGTGGCCTGCACTCGTCTCATTGTGGACGAAGCCGAGCCTTGGCAAAAATGCCGTTTCCGTATTCGGACACATCACGCGTGAGAATCTTGCGCCTGACGTTATCGCGTCGGTTACCCCCCTTGCAAAAATGAAGCTCGGAAATCTCCCCGTAACCGAGATAGGTGAGGTTATGAGGCTGCGTGACGTTGCAATGGGAAATATCGCAGGCGCGATGGGAGAGGTTTCGGCTGTTGTCATCGTTGCAGCGCTTATATACCTTCTTGTTCGCCGCGTAATAACGCTGCATATTCCTGCGGCGTATGTACTGACGGTTGCAGTTCTTACATTCGTTTTTCCGCGCGGAGAAAACCCCGGACTCTGGTCACTTTACAGTGTGCTTTCGGGAGGACTTCTTTTCGGTGCGGTGTTTATGGCAACGGATTACACGACAAGTCCGACAACCCCAAAGGGAAGAATTGTTTACGGTATCGGATGTGGCGTTCTTACCGTTCTTCTGCGGTACTTCGGTGCATATAACGAGGGGGTAACCTTTGCAATTTTGACAATGAATCTCCTGACGTTCTTTATAGAGCGTGTCTGCCGTCCGCGTAGATTCGGACTGAAAAGGGAAAAGGCAGGTGCAGAAGATGAAGAATAAGATTAGTTTCAAAAAGCTTTTGCTCGCGCGAGGTTCAGCCAAGCTTTCAGATAATCAAAAGAAAGAAATTCTCGCTTCGGTTATTGTAATATCTGCGATTCTTATAATTGCAACGCTTCTTCTGGGCGTCGTTGCAAACCTCTTGGGCGGAATTGCGGAAAGAAACGCAAAAGCTTATGTGTTCGACGCGATGGAGCGTGTAATGCCGGCTGAGAATTATGAAAAATCAGAAATGCAGTTTGACGCGGCAACACGCATAAAGTCCCTTTATGAAGCAAAAAATGGCGATCAACTTGTAGGATATTGCGTCGAAACCGAGGCCAACGGATATAAAAACCCGATTCGGATTGTCGTCGGAGTTGATGCAAGCGGTGCTGTAACAAAGGTTGAAGTTTTGTCAATTGCTGAAACAAGCGGCTATAACAGCAAGATAAAAGACGAAGACTTTCTTTCAAGCTTTAGCGGCAAAAATGAAGAACTCACAGTCGTCACCGGAAAGGCTGATACATCAGCGAAAATTGCCGCCGTATCAGGAGCTACCGTTTCTTCAAACGGTGTCAAGGAAGGCGTAAACCATGCTATTGCCGCGGTATCACAGATTCGCGCAGAGGCAGAGCAGAAGAGGCTTGAGGAAGAAAAACTTCAGAAGGAAAAAGAAGAACAGGCAAGGCTTGAAGCGGAAAAAGCGGCCGCTTCGGAAAATGCAGAAGCAGAGGAGGCGGCTGAATGAAAAAGGTAGTAAGCTTTTTGAAAAACAGTGTCCTTTTTGAAAATCCCGTTCTTTCTCTCTTCGCAGGCATAACCCCACTTCTCGCAATGTCTACAAAGCTTCTTGACGGTTTGTTTATGGGGCTTTGCGCCATCATCTGTATTTTTGTTTCAACGCTTCTTTTCAGAGTGCTTCGTCGCTTTGTTTCAAGCAAGCTTCGTGATATTGTTTACATTCTCGCCTGCGCAAGTGTTGTTTCGCTCTGCGAGATACTCCTTCTTGCATTTTTGCCGTCTGTATATAAAAGTCTCGGCATATATCTTCCGCTTCTTTGTGTGAGCGGTCTTGTGTTCTCGCGTTCAAAGAAGTTTGAAAAGTCTGAGAGTGTCAAGGAATGTATGGTTGATGCGCTCACCTGCGGAATCGGCTTTTTTGTGACAATCGTTGCAATTTCCGTCGTCAGGGAGTTTTTCGGCAGAGGAACGGTTGCAGGTTTTACGGTCATACCGGAAAAGTATGCGGCTTCGCTTATTGCAGGACCTGTTGGAGGATTTATTCTTCTCGGAATCCTTGTGGCTGTATGCGGTAAGCTTTTGGAAGATAAAAAGAGTGAGGAGGGCAGATGATGAACATACTGAAGATTTTGTTTATGAGCATTGCGTCTGCTCTGTCACATAATGTGATTTTCTCGGAGTATCTCGGTGTAGAATCGTTTTTTGAAGAAACAAAGGACAGAAAGACTGCGCTTTTGGTGAGCATCGCCATAACAGTCCTTACCTCTGTCACGTGCCTTGTTTCAAGTCTTGTGGATGTTCTTTTGCTTAAGGTGCTTTCGATAGAATATATGAGAACGGTTGCGTTTGTCCTGATAATGATAATTGTATGGAGAGTCGCAATCGCGCTCAAGCCGCGCATAAAGCTCCCGATACCCTACGTCCTTTCAAGCACCGTGGTTCTCGGAACGGCCCTTTCTGTTTCGTCAAACGGTATGGGAATTTTTGGCTCGTTCGTGTACGGCATTTTTGCAGGCGTCGGATATATGCTTTCGTCGTTCCTGTTTGCTGAGATTCGAGCACGTCTTGAATATTCCGAGACACCGAAGTTTTTAAAGGGACTTCCTATGCTCCTTATCACGGCAGGACTCATAGCACTTGTGTTCACGGGATTCCATGGTATGGAATTTGTATGGAGGCGGTAGAATGGAAGCGGTTTTTAATGTACTCATAGCGATTGGAGTTTTCCTTGTTTTCGGAATAATCGCAGGTGTCGTTTTCGGCCTTGTAGGTTCTTTGGCAACGGAAGAAAAGAAAGTGAATGCCAAAAAAGAGAAGAATGAGGAGTTGTGTGCATTTGTAAAATGCTCCGGCGGTGATGCGGCAAGCAGAAGATACACATACGCAGACGCGCCTGATTGTCAGATTGCATCGTCCCTGTACGGAGGACTTACCATCTGCAGCTATGCGTGCCTCGGTCTTGGCAGCTGCAAGGCGGTATGCAAAAACGGAGCGATTGAGATTAAGAATAACGTTGCAGTTGTGGACAGAGAGCTGTGCAACGGATGCGGAGAGTGCGTTTGCGCATGTCCGCGTGGCGTTATTACTCTTGTTCCGAAAGATATGGATGCTCCTGAACCGTGCAGCAATCCGGAAGGAGTTTGCTCTTTTGCAAGCGAGTTTGATGATAAAACCGGCGATTCTAATGCATATTAAGAGTAAAAACGGAATAACTAATTGTAAACATCTAAACAAAACGGAGGTGCTTTTATGAAAAGGCAAGGCAGATACAGAGGAGCGCGAAAACGCATAGGTCTTCTTATACCTGTGCTTGTTGTTCTTTGTATCCTTGCGGCAGTAGCCCTCTATATAATAGATAACAATACGACGTTTACGAGAGACGGCTCGTTTGTCATCACTCAGAAGGAAGAACCCCCGAAAGATGTCGAGACGACGCTTATAATTGATGAGCCTGACGGCACGTCTGTGGCGGAAGAAATCAAGCAAGAACCGCCTACACCTTCCGATGAAGCTCTCACAACAAAGTCGCTCTTTATTCCGATAGGTACGGTCAAGAGTGCAGAGCTTTTTGATGCAGAGCTTGCTTCCGCAAAAAGCCTTGATGTAAATACTCTTGTTTTTGAAGTGAAGGCAGAGGATGGAAGTCTCGCTTTTGCGACAAACACAAAAATGGGAACGAAGATGGGCCTTGCAGGAGACAGCGCGGCGCTTGCGTCGGCTGCAGACAAAGCGCGTAGCGCAGGATATCGCGTAGCGTTTTATATGTCGTGCTTCAAGGATAACGAGGCGGCGCGAAAGAACGCTCCAAACGCGGTCCGGACGGGAAATAAGGTGCTGTGGATTGACGGCGAGAATACGCGTTGGATTTCCCCGTATTCGGACGGCGCAACGGAATACCTTACCGAGCTTATCGGCGAGATAGCTGCGTTTTCACCTGATGAGATAATTCTTTCAAACGTTTCTTTCCCCGCAATCGGAAAACCTGAGCTCATCGCGTACGAAGACGGCGGAGTTTCAAAAGCCGATAAACTTTCACAGTTTATAGCCTCTGCGCGTGCGGCGGCAGGAGAAATTAAGCTTTCAGCGGTATATGAAAACTACAAAGACAAAGCGCTTGCTGAAAGCGGACAGAAGAAAGAAGCTTTTGCAAGCTCGTTTGATGCGGTATATATAAATGAACAGGGCGGAAAGAGGAACGCTTCGTTTGCAGATGTATCCGCAAGCTTTGAAAACGCAGTAATTATTTCAAAGAATCCGACGGGCAGTGAGTATCTTATAAAAGAATAAAATGAGACGGGATAGCCTGATGCTATCCCGTCTTTTCTGCTTTTCTGAGAATTTTTGAGATATCGCGCCCGTGGGAGCGGTTGAACCGCCGCAGGTCAAAAAGTTCATTCTTGTCTCCTGTCAGGAAATTTATTTCCTCGTATGTGCCGAGACTTGCCGCAAATCCGTGTTCGTGCACAAGCTCGCGCAGAGTATCATTTGTACCGCCATAAGGGTATGTAAAGCATAACGGAGCCTCTCCGAGCATCTTTTCAAAAAGACCTTGTGAGTGGGCAAGGTCATCGTGCATGATTGCAGTGTAATGGTCCTCGCTCTCACCGTTTATTTTGAGGCAGCCGTGTCGCGAGAGGAGAGAGTGCATATTGTAGGAGTGGTTTTGAAATTCGCACAGATCCGACTCCTGCATTTCCGAAATTTCTTCCCAGGAGAGATGCGCGTAGTTTATGTGCTTATCAATTTCCGGTGTTGAATATCTCTCGGTATAAGCCCCGACAACCGAAAAGACGCCTTCCATGTTGTACTTTTTGAGAAGTGGGAAGACGTTTAAATAGTCTGTCTGATAGCCGTCGTCAAAGGTGAGCATAACGGGCTTTTTCGGAAGTGTCCGTTTCCCGTCGCAGAAGTCCACAAGGTCTGCGATTGTCACGGTTTCATACCCGAGGTCTGAAAGAAGACGAAGGTCAGCTTCAAGCTCTTTTGGCGAAATAACATATTTCCCGAGCTTTGGCGGAAGGTCGAGAACCTGGTGGTACATAAGGATTGGCAAAGGAATTGCATCTTCGAAGTTTGAAGCAGGAACGTTGCCGTCGGGCAGAGGCGCGTGAACGATAATGATAAGAGTCGCACACAGAATAAAAACGGTCTGACGTATGTGTTTCATTACATCACCTCACTTTGAGCGTTATATAATATATTTCCGAGGGGATAATAATATGTGCAATGCAAAGAGAAATTGGCAATATATACAAAAATGGAACATTTTTTTGGTTATTGCTTACATTGATTGCACAGACACAAAATGTTATAATATCATACGGAATTAATAGCACATCTTGTGCTTTGAAAGGAAGATAGTAAAAATGGATTACAAAAAGCAGGCACTCATTGACCACGAAAAGTGGCAGGGCAAGATTGAAGTCACTTGTCGTTGTCCGGTTGCAACAAAGGATGACCTTTCAGTTGCTTATACTCCGGGTGTTGCAGAACCGTGCCTTAAAATCAGTGAAGATGTAGATCTCAGCTATAAGTACACTCGTCGCGGCAACCTTGTTGCAGTTGTTACTGACGGTACAGCTGTTCTCGGTCTTGGCGATATCGGACCTGAGGCAGGTATGCCGGTTATGGAAGGAAAGTGCGTTCTCTTCAAGGCGTTTGGCAACGTTGACGCTTTCCCACTCTGTGTTCGTTCCAAGGACGTTGACGAAATCGTAAAGACGATCTCTCTCCTTGCAGGTTCTTTCGGCGGTATTAACCTCGAGGACATTGCAGCTCCGCGTTGTTTTGAGATTGAGCGCAAGCTTAAGGAAGTCTGCGACATTCCGATATTCCACGATGACCAGCACGGTACAGCTGTTGTTTCTGCCGCCGCTATGATTGGTGCTTGCCGTCTTACAAAGAAGAACATCGGTGACCTTAAGGCTGTTGTTTCGGGTGCAGGCGCTGCTGCTATTGCTGTTACACGTCTCCTTATGGCTCTCGGCCTCAAGGAAGTTATCCTTTGCGACCGTAAGGGTGCAATCTACGAGGGTCGTGACGGTCTCAACGCTGAAAAAGAAGCTATGGCAAAGATCACAAACCGCAACAAGGTTGCAGGTAGCCTTGCTGACGTTATGGTCGGTGCTGACGTTGTCTTCGGTCTTTCCGGCCCGGGCATCATCACTCAGGATATGGTCCGTTCAATGAACAAGGACCCGATGGTATTTGTTATGTCAAACCCGACTCCGGAAATCTTCCCGGATGAAGCAATCGCTGCAGGTGCTGCTGTTGTCGGTACAGGCCGTTCGGACTTCCCGAACCAGATCAACAACCTTCTCGCGTTCCCGGGTATCTTCCGCGGTGCGCTTGATGTACGCGCAAGCGATATCAACGATGAGATGAAGGTTGCAGCAGCTTACGCTATCGCAAACCTCATCGACGAGAAAGACCTCCGTCCCGACCGCATCATCATTGAGCCGACAGACCCGGCTGTTGCTCCGGCTGTTGCCGCTGCAGTTGCAGAAGCTGCACGCAAGACCGGCGTCGCAAGAATATAGCATAAAAGCAGAAAAAGATAAGGCCACAGCCACATAAGGCAGTTTTGCCCCAAAAAACATCCTTTTGGCGAATTTCTTCGTTAAAAAAGCGAGCTAACCGTCAGGTTATGCTCGCTTTTTTGCCTTGAACTTCATCCAAAATTAAGCCTTTCGGGGTGCATACAGTTTTGAATTGAGATATTTTTCGTTTGTA
>JAFXJK010000079.1 GCA_017532355.1 Oscillospiraceae bacterium
CAAAGTAGATTGTTGAAATACGTCCCATTGAGTCAACTGCGTCGATTGCAACAAGATTCTTACCAAGCTGTGTTGTTGACGGCTTCCAGCTGAATGTACCGGTCGCTGCGTCAAACATTGCACCTCGCGGAAGTGTTCTTGCGCTGTAGGAAACCGTAAGGTCTTCCGATACGGGTACTGCGTTGACTGTTACGGTGATTGAGCTACCGACAGATACTCGCTTGTCTTCTACTGCATCGAATACCGGTGCGCCGTTCATTTCGTAGCTCATCGGGATTTCAAAGCTCTGGTTCTCTGCGATATTATACTCATAACCCTTCGAGAAGTCCATAACATCTACAAAGTTTGAAATAAGCGATGTTGAGTTAAGGTTAATACGGGCATTTCTCGCATCAGTCATTGTGATGCCCTCAATTACATACGAGGAGTTACCGGGAGTTGTGCGCTCGATATTCATCATACGGTCAACGAGGTCTTCTGCCTCTTCTTCCGTGAGGTCGCGGTCAAACTCGACATCAATCCAGTTGTCAAGGGAGAGCTCCTTCTGGAAGTCAACAACCGTACCCGTTATTACAGCTTCAGCGTTTTCGACCTTGTTCGCACCCTCGCCGAGCTCTGTGCCGTCGTTCAAATAGCTGTAAATGTTTTCGCCATTGCCGTTTACCGTCCATACGCCGACAAAGCCCGAGAACTCAAAACTGTACTCGCCGTCTGTGATGCGGTAGGTGTTGTTCTTATTTGAAGCGTAAACGATGTAATCCGTTCTGTCGTCGTCAAGAACTACCTTTACTGCCTTTACGACATCCTTGTCAGTTCCCGCTCCTGCAATCTTCTCGACTGTGAGAGTTTCGCTCTGAATATCGGTTACATAGCGGTCTCCTTCTTTATACGGCTCGTAAACTGTCGTGAAAAGAGAGTCAAGTCTCTCGCCCTTGCGGCGGATGAGGAACTTTTCAAGATCACCGATTCTTTCGTTCTCCTTTACTCGCTGCGGCTTGTGACTTACAAGCGAAATCTCGTCTGCGTCAAAGTCGTTGAGCATTGTTACGCGGAGGCGAACGTCAACATTCGCGTTTCTTGACGGTTCTTTGTTGAACGGGTCGATTGCATAGTCAAGCCAGAATTCGTTTTCACCCGGGTTGTCTGCACGCTCGACATTGAACATCCAGGTGTAACCGAGTGGGAACTTCTTCGGAGCTTCAACCTTACTCATATCCGTGTACGGGTCCCAACCGAACTGAACGTCAGGGCCTGCGTAGGATGAGAACGGATAGTGGTTATCGTCATAAATCCAGTCATCCTGCGGGTCATCAACCTGCTTTACGAAAGAGATGTTGTCTGAATGCTCCGGACGGTAGTTGGAGTTTGGAGAGAAGGTGTAGACGTGGTCCTTACCGCCGTCAACGCGGAAGAAGTCAACACCGTAGGAGACTTCATCGTCGTAGTCAACCATAACGATTGTTCTGCGGTATTCGTCAACCTGATCGTATGCTTTTGCGATTTCAGTATCGAGGACCTTTACGCGTGTATCCTTTGCATCAAAGTGGTGCGACGGCTCACTCGTTCTGGTCGGACGGCGCGGCTGGCCTTCGTCAACCATGACCGTGTTGTGTGCGAGGATTGTGGATGACCACTGTGCTGTATGCGGGTCACCCGCAAGAGCAGTTTCGGGGTAACCGAGCTCCATTGTAAGACCGATACCGTATGCTTCGATACCAAGGTCGAGCGGGTCGTGGTGCTGGTGGTTACTGTGACCTGAGAAGAAGATGGTAAAGTCGCGTGTTGTGTCGCGGACACCTGATACACCGACCGTGTCGTAAAGTGCACCGTCGCGGAGAGCCGCAAAACCGTAACCCGTCATGATTGAGCTCTTGTCGTATGGGTACTCGCCGTGCTCTTCGATTATATCCATAACCTCGTCATAGAGAGCTTCGGGGTTTCTTGTCCAGATATCGAAGTGGTGATTTTTAAGGTTCTTGCCCTGCTGCATGTAAAGATGCTGAGCCATCTTTATTGCTTCTTCGCGAACCTCCGGATTTTCGCTGTCCTTCGTATAGTAGAAAGCTGTTGCAATCGGAACTCTGTCGGGGAACTTGTTGTAGTATCCCGGCTGACCTGAGTCTGCAAGCGCCTTGACACCGCGGCGGACGAGCGTAAGTGTCTGGAAGGAGTTTATAAGCTTTAAGTACTTCGGATGCTCAAGAATCGGAATCTCGTTGAACTCGCCACCGTTTGCCTTGTAGCGTGCAAGGCTTTCAGCAACCTTGATAAAGTCTGTAACACCGAGGTTGTTGTATGACGGTGACTCGAAGTTCTGACCGTCGCGGTAGATAACGTCAACAAGTCTTTCGCTGATCTCGCCGCCGGTGTTGTAGGACATATCGTTTGTCCACTTTGACTTATAGAGCCACGCAAGCATCTCGGCTGTATCGTTCTTGTGGTCAAGCGCGATAGCTGCATTTGCAACTGCGAGCTGGTTAAGACCGAAGTTACCGTTGAGCTGTGAAGTAAGGGTTGTTTCGTAAATTTCGCGGCAGATGCCGTCTTCGATGTTCTGACGAATCTTCGTAGCAGTTGACTTGTCGTTTTCAAGTCCGTAGTAAACTGCCTTTTCGTTGAGGAATTCTATGACCTCAGGGTCTTCAAACATCGGCCAGAATGCGTCGTATGCGTTTGCGAGGTATTCTGCAACGTAGCACTCCCAGATTTTACCGATTGCTTTACCTGCAATTGAACCGCCGTTGATGTTTGTGAATCTCGGGAGGTAGATGTTAAGGTCGTAGGTCGGGTAGATATCTGCAAGGCGGTCGATGAGGATTGCACCTGCCCTGCCGTACTTCTTATCACCCGTGTAGAGGTAAGCTTTGCTGAGATTGTTAAGAGCGTTGAGATAAAGCGTTTCGTTCTTGATGTAGAAGTGAGCGAAGTGGTTATAGAAGCCGATGTAGGTATGGATTTCTTCTATACCGTTCGGATGCTTTTTGCCTGTGTTGTAGCCCATTGAGTCGTCAACGCCCCAGCGCTCGACAGTCTCGATGTTCTCATCAAAGAGAACGGGGCAGCTTTCGCTTCCGATTTCAGGATAAAGGTCGTTATGGAGATAACCGCCCTCAACGCCGTAGCCGTAGTAGAGATACCACTCATTCGAGCAGTCCTCACCCGGGCTCGTCATAGCGATTGCTTCGTCGCTCATGAGCCCCTTTTCAATGAGCATTGCGCGGTGAGCTTCAAGAGCCGTTATGCGGTCAAACTGCGCGCCGTTCTCCTGCGTGCAACCGAGCTCATAGAAGCTTGCAAAGTCGTTTGACGGGAAGGAACGCGAACACTCGGGGCAGGTAATCTTCCACGGATTCTTCAGGGGGTCGACATTGAACGGATAGTTTCCGTGACCCAATGCATAAAGGTCGCGTCGGCAGTAGCGGCAGACGTATTCATAGGCGTCGCCTTCAATACCTACGTGGTAGGTTCTCGGAACGCCGTTGCTTGTTACGGAGTACCAGAGGAAGTCGAGACCTTTTTCAAGGTACTTGTCAGCTAATTTAACTGCGGATTCTTTCTCACTGCGTGCCCAGGAGTATTTTGAGATATTCTCGCGAGCGGCTGAAACCATTTCGTCGGTGTAGAGGGTTCTTCCCTTCTTACCGATGTCAGAAACGCTGAATGCGAATGTTTCCGTAACATTCTTTCCGCGGTATGTGAGATCGAGAGCAACCTCTGCCTCGCCTGCGGCATCCCATGTTTCTACATAGTAGTTTCCGTTTTCAAAAACGATTTTTGCAACGTCTTCGCCCTTTGTGAGGTAAACATCGTTAATCTCAACAAGGTCGGGGTTGAAGCCGTCGATAACGTTTCCGAACTCGTCGCGAAGTGTGTAGGAAAGCTTGCGGTAAGCGTTGAAGTAAAGCTCATCTCCCTCTCCGTCGAGAGTTTCGATTGCCATGTCAACGTGGTCGAACGGACCTGTTGCCGCTTTGAAGATAATCTTGCGGAGTGAGAAGTAGTGACGTCCTGTATTTGTGAGGTACTTGTTGTCAGAATGGAGCTTTAAGAGGATGAAGAATTCTCCACCGCGTTCGATTTCGACGGTACCTGCAGTCTGTGTGCGGTTTTCAAAGTCCGCTGAGGTGACCGTTCCTATCGGCTCGATGTCCTTGACATCATTAAGGGTAATATTCTCCATATCGCCCTTCGGCACGAGGTAAATATCAGCCTCGCATCCGACAGTAAACGGATATGTCTCAATGTTTAAGTCGTATGTGCCCTTTACCGGAACGCGGAGCTTGAGCGCATAGAACGAACCCTTCGGATAATCTGACGGTGACGGTGAGAGGAGCGCACTGTCCATTTCAAATGCACGCCATGTGATGTTTGCATAGTTGTTGTATGCCCAGAGCTCTGTAACCGTCTCGTCAATCTCGTCGTATGAGTCAACATCCGACGGGTCACGGAGACGACCTGTTGACTGCTCGAGGTGGTTGTTGTGCGGATTGTAGGTCGTCTTGTCCTTCATCGAGGCTGTACCGATGTTGTAGATGAGGTTTACGCCGATGTTTTCCGCATTCGGGTCGTAAATCTCGAACTTGAACTCGCCGAAAAACTCGGGAGCCGATTTCTTTGTTGCCGTGATTACGACATCGCCCTGTGACATTGCAGTTACGACACCGTTTGCATCAACCGTTGCGATGGATGCATCGGAGCTTTCGAAGGTGAGGTCATCGTATGCGATTTCCTTCTCGCCTGCATATTCCCAAGTTTCCTTTACTGTAAGCGGCATTTCCTCGCCGTTGTAGAGGATGTCGGTATCTGCTTTGATTGAAAGACCTGTCTGATAGTCATAGTCTGCCGGAACAAGGCGGACGCCCGAGAGGTTGAACCACTGGTAGTCGTATCCGCTTGTGATGAGCGTTACCTTGTTCATTGATGCAGAGTTTTCGTCTGCAACGAATGCGAGGATATAGTCGCCCATAGCGTCAATATCTACATTTGCGATGTAGGTATAATCCGATGCCTTTGCGGAGTTGAAGTAAACAAGCTTTGCATCTGCAGGATAGGTCGAGGGTTTTCCGATTTGCACACCCTCGGCATCTGCCTTGAAGAAGTATGCCATTGTTACAACGCCTGACGGATAGATGCCTGCCTTCGCCTGGAGGAGGTACTCGCCCGGAGCATCGATATTTAAGCGGAGAGCAACGAAGTTTGTTCTTGCCTCACCCTCGGTGAAGTTTGAAATCTGGAACTGCTGCTGGAGGCAGTTCGGGGCAAGGTGGATTGTGCCGAGATGGCTGCCGCCCTTGTTTGCCGCGAGCGCCCACTTGTCGGTAAGACGCGCATCGCCGTCATCCTCCGTTGTGTCAAGAGCCATAAACGGAAGAGAATCCTTTGAATACTCTGCCGGAACCTCGTAGTTCCAATGGAGCATATTTGTAAAGTAGATAGAGTTGTTTGCCGCACGGATAACAGGCTTGTTGTTGTAATCATCCGTTGTGAGCATCTTGTCGGCATTTGTGCCTTCCTGAGAAATTACGTACTCAAAAACACGTTTTTCTCCCAATGCGATAACTACAACCGTAGCCGTATCAACCTTTGATGTATCTGCCTTGAGCGTTGCCGTGATGGTCGCAGTACCCTTTGCGATACCCGTTACAACACCGTTTTCATCTACTGTCGCGATAGATGTATCTGAGCTTTCGAACGTGACCTCTGACGGGTCAACTGCGTTTGTTCCCGTTACAGACCATGTTGCTTTTGCGGTAATCGTTGTAGTTTCATCAACCGCGATTTCGCGCTTTGCGGCAGTTGCCTCAAAGCCTTCGAGAGCGTTCTCCCCTGCCGGAACAAGCTTTACACCGGAGAGGTTAAACCACTGTATTTCCTTTCCGCTTCCGGGTTCAATTGCGGTTGCACCGTTTACGGTGAGTGAGTTTTCATCCGCAACAAATGCGAGAATGTAGTTTCCTTCAGAACCTACGGTTGCATTTCCTGCGTGAGCGTAGTTTGGTGATGCGCCCATATCAAAATATCCGAGCTTTGCGCTTTCAGGGTATGTTGACGGGTCTGTGAGCGTTACGTCTGCAGTATCTTCCTTGAAGAAGTAAACCGCAGGAGCGGCACCGTTCGGGAAATTGCCCGATTTTGCCTGGATAATATATTCGCCTGCTGTTTCAACATTGAGACGGAGAGCAACGAAGTTTGTTCTTCCTTCAATCTCGTAGTATTCGGGAACAAACTGCTGCTGCATCGTACCTGCCACTATATGGAGAGCACCGAGCGGACCGTAGTTTGCAGCGAGTGCCCACTTGTCGGTCTTTGTTGTATCCATTGCCATAAATGCCGAGCCTGTTGCAGAGTACTCCGCCGGAACCTCGTATGTCCAGTTGAACATTTCGGTGAAGTACATAGCGTTATTCGCCTCGCGGATAACAGGCTTGCCGTTGTAATCGGCTATCGTTATCATCTTTGCGGTATCAAAGCCCGCCTGGCTTGTGACGTACTCGTGTTCGCGTGCATCAAAAGATGCAACAACATTGATTTCCACCGCAGCAGTCTTTGATGTGTCTGCCTTGAGAGTTGCCGTGATTTCTGCAGTACCCTCTGCGATACCTGTTACAACACCGTTTTCGTCAACCGTTGCGATAGCCACATCAGAGCTTTCAAAAGTAACATCTGACGGGTCAACGTTGCGTGTTGAAGAGTCTGACCACTCTGCCTTTACAGTGAGGTTTGCCGCACCGTCAATAAGGATTGTTTCCTTATCGGATGTGAGCTTGAGAGCAGAGGGCTTTACGTCCTCAACAACGATAGCCTTCGTTACTGCCTTTGCTGTCTGTGCAACACCGCCGACAACAGGAGTAAAGACGAGGTTTGTCTCGCCCTCTGTGAGAGCTTCGACGGAATATGTCGTGGTTAGGCTGTCAGTCTTTTCGTATGTAACTGAAAGAACTGATGTATCTTCCGCCTCTACCTTGAGGTAGCTTCCCGTGTCAACACCTGTGCTCTGAAGCGTCGTTGCATCCATACCGTAGCTTGCAAACTGATATGTCGTACCGTCAGACATCTTAAGCTTTGCGGTAAGGTCTTCTGCAGCTGCGCCCGGAGCAAGCTTTGTCGGAGCTTCCGTTACGACAGATGCCGTCGGCTCGCTTGCGAGAGCCGTGAGGACAATCTTCTTGAGGTAAATTGTCGTTGTCGGCTGACCGCTTGCGGAAATGCAAGCTAAAACGAGCGTATTTACTCCCTCGGAAAGATAAACCGCGTTTGTCTTCGGCGCACTTCCCGTTACGTCGCCGAGGTATGTGGCAACTCCGCCCGAGACCATATATACCGAGAGCGTATCCGTAGCTGCGTTTGCGTTAAACGGAAGCTCGAGGGAATACCAGCCCTCTTCTACCGCCGAAACGGTGATGTCAAACGCAATTTTGTTGTTTGAACCGTTGCCACCCTCGCGAGCTTCCGTTGCCCAGTCGGGACGGAGGTTTGCAAGGCGCATTGTTTTCGGGTCTGTAGCAGTTTCCCAAAGGAAACCCGACGTCTGCGCCGTGGTGGATTTGTTCGGAGCAATATTTGCCATATGCTCTGCCGTCATTTCCGTATGACGGGCAATACTTGAGTTTGCGCTGAGCCATGCACCGAAGTCAAACACTATATCGCCGTCTGCGGCAAATGTCGCAGGGATAAGCGATATGAGCATGCAAAGTGCAAGCAAAAGTGCTGTTACTTTCTTCATTTTTCTTCCTCCCTATTGCATTTATACTTAATATATTCTTAATTTTTCAGGTATTAAAAATTATACCTTGCCGCACGCGTGAAGTCAAGCAATCATAGGCAGTAAAATTTGTATTTTCTCTTCACCTATTGACACTTCCCAACTTTGTGATAAAATAATTATACTCTATCTGATTTCATATATGAATACTATTACAGATGAAAAAAACAAACAAAAACTACGAATTTGGACAGTGATTGAAATGCTTACTCCTTTTAAGAAGGTGTCTCCGTCTTTCTCAATCGAAAGCCTCGCCCATCCCCACGAGCACAGTCTTCCCTCGTCCTTCGCTTCTGTAGGCGAATTCTACAACTTCATCGAGATGTGCTACTTAAAAAGCGGAAAGGCGGAATTCATAATCGAAGAGAAGGTTTACCTTGTCGGGGGGGGAACTCTTGTTTTTTACAAACCGTTGCACTTCCATAAATTCAGAAGTGTCGAGGGCACCTCTCTGAAGCTATATACTCTCTCCATGGAAATAACCGGAGATCTGCCGAACGGAATTTATGACACTCCGTTTTCGCTTGATTCAAAACAGGAGGAGAAGTTTCTCTCCGCATTCAGAGCTGCACGAAGTTTCCTTGAGGGCGGAGCGGAGGACGCAGTGGGAACACTTGCCGCACTTGAGCTTCAGAGCCTGATTGTTGATATCAACCGCATCCCCTTGCCGCAACGCGAATATCTCTCGACCGATTCCGCGCGCAAGTATAAGGAAATCATTGAAGCTATGGAAAACGAAGTTTATTCCAACATAACACTCGATACCATAGCGAAGCGCGTAAACATAAGCCGAAGCTACCTCAAAACGCTCTTTGCGAACTACTGCGACATTTCCCCGAAAGAGTATTACCGGAAACTTCGCCTGAGAGAGGCAATGCAGCTTTTGCTCGACGGCGTTTCCGTTTCGGAAATTGCAGAACGAATGAATTTTTCCTATCCAAATAATTTTACGGAGTTCTTCAAAAAAGAAATGGGTATGAATCCTACGGAATATAAAATTTTCGCCACGGAATTTCAAATGAGATCGCAAAAACAATAAAAAAGAGTGTCCTCACGGACACTCTTTTTGTTGTTTTGATTATTCGATTGAAAGTGACTTCTTCGGGCAGGCATCAACACAGATGCCGCATCTGATGCACTTTTCATCGTCAACCGCCCATTTCTTTTCTGCGCGGTCAACTTCTATTGCACCCTCCGGGCACTTCTTTGCACAGAGCGTGCAGTAAACGCACGAATCGGAGCACTTGAGGCTTCCGTCAGCCGCCGGAGCTTCTTCCTTCTTCTCGACCGGTGTCGGCGCAGGAACGCCCTCTGCCTCAGCAGCACAGCTTGCGTTTATATCGCCGATTGAGAGTGACTTCTTCGGACAGGAAGAGACGCAGACGCCGCAGAGTGTGCACTTCTCTCGATCAATCTCCCATGTCTTTGCCGCACGGTCAACCGTAATAGCCTCAGCCGGGCACTTCTTTGCGCAGAGCGTGCAGTAAACACAGGAGTCGGAGCAGATAACGCCCTCTGTGACCTCGGCAAAGTCGAGGCACTTCTTCGGGCACTTGCCGATACAGAGACCGCACTTTACGCACTTCTCTTCATCGACAACCCAGCTCTTGCTTGCACGGTCAACGGTGATTGCACCCTCGGGGCAGTTCTTCGCACAGAGGCCGCAGTAGATGCAGGCATCCGTAATCGCGAGCTTTCCTTTGACCTTTTCTTTGATGCGGCTTCCGCGGACGATGAGGTCGGCAGGGTCGGTCGCTACCATGTGGTAGTCACCCGTAAGCTCGATTGCCTTTTCGTTGCAGAAGTCCTGACAAGTTCCGCAGAATGTGCAGGATGTGAGGTCAAACTCGTAGGTAATCTTCTCGCCGCCCTCGACATCTTCGGTTGTTCTTGTTATCGCATCAGGTGCGCAGACCTTGATGCACATACCGCAGTTGAGACACTTCTCGGGATAGTATGCGATTCTGCCGCGGTAGTTTGGCTTTGCCTCGACATTTACCGCAGGGAAATTTACTGTTGACGGCTTTGAAAAGAGATTGCAAATCGCTTCTTTTAAAAACGGGAATGAAAACTTCATTTGTTCATTGCCTCCCTTTTCTCCTTAAGAATTTCCGCAGCCTTTGCAAGGCCCTCGATGATTGCCTCAGGCTTCGGAGTGCAGCCTGCGATGGAAACGTCAACGTGGGTGTAGTTCTCAAGCGGACCCTCTACGGAGTAGCTTCCCTTGAAAACGTTGCAGGAACGCGGACAGGAGCCGATTGAAACAACACATCTGGGCTCCGGAACCTGCTCGAGCGTTCTTATAAGACGCTCTTTGGACTGGCTCGTAATCGGGCCCGATACAACGACGATGTCGGCATGACGCGGTGTGCCTGCGAGCTTGAAGCCGAAGCGCTCGGCATCATAGCGCGGAGTGAGCACTGCGACGAGCTCAATATCACAGCCGTTGCAGGAGCCTGTGTTAACGTGGTAAATCCAGGGGGATTTAGCCATGCTCTTTGCAATAAGTTTTTTAAACATAATCTAATCTCCCTTCCTTAGAATATCCACACAAGAATTAAGCTGATTGCCGCAAGGCCTGCGACGAATGTCCAATAGAACTTGAAAAGGTGCTCTATCTTGAGACGTGCGCAGATTGCGTGTGCAAGTGTCATCGTGATTACGGTGAGCACTGCCGAGATTGCAACGAGGATAAGTGCGTTGAGCGCAACGTATCCCGTGTTGATTCCACCGAAGAAAAGAACGGTGAAGAGCGCGGTCATAATAAACATCTTGATTGCCGTGTTAAGCTTGAACATTGCAAGCGGTGCGCCGCTGTATTCAACGAGCGGACCTTCGCAGATTTCAGTCTCAGCCTCGGCAACGTCAAACGGCTGTGTTCCGACCTCGGCAGGAATGACGAGGAGGAATGCGATAGCCGCAGGGATGAGACGCCAGTTTGCTATGAGAAGGCCTGACTCCTGCTGGAACTCGCCGATTGCTCTCATTGAGAAGCAGAGCTCGTCTCCGCCGACTGCCTTTGCAACCGAGAGAAGAACGATAACGAGCGGAAGCTCGTATGCCATCATCGTTACCATCTCACGTGAAATACCGATACCGGCATACGGTGAGCCAGAAGCAGAACCGCCGATAATCATTGCAACTGCAGGGATTGTGAGAAGATAAAGAAGGATTATCATATCTCCCTGAGTTGAAAATGCGGTGTAACCGAAAATCGGGATGAAGAGCATCATTACGACGAGGCTTGAAAAGCCGACTATCGGAGCCGCAAGGAAAACTCTCTTGTTTGCCGCATCGGGAACGATTGTCTCTTTTCCCATGAGCTTGAAGAAATCGTAGAACGGCTGGAGAATCGGGGGGCCTTTTCTCTTCTGCATACGTGCAAGAATCTTACGGTCAATGCCTGCGAGCAAAAGTCCGACTATTGCGACAAACAAAAGTCCCGGAAATACAAGAACGGAAAATGCGTTCTCGAGAATCGTCATTATAATTTCCACTTTCACTCACCTCCCTAACCGATAAAAGCGTACATAACAAACATAAAGACTGTTATAATCGCCGCTGCGATAACTACGTAAGACGCATAGTCATTTACGTTTCCTGAATGGAGACCCTGCATAACCTTGAAGTATCCCTTGAAGTCGTGCTTGAAGCCCCAGAAGAGGTCAGAACCTCCAACGTGGGAATGCTCGCTCTGCTCACCGCCGAAGAAGGTTGCGTACTTTCCGTCAATCTTCTCTGCATTGTCGTTTGCGCGAACTGCGCCACGGCTCTTTTCACCCGTGAGAACAACTATGCATACTGCAATAAGAACGATTGCAAAGAGGACAAGCCAGAGAATGGGGTTCCAGAGACTGAAGGATGATACCTCAACCGCTGTATCAACAACACCGTGAGCTTCGGCATATCCCTCACCCATCATTGTGTTGATGTAGTTTGTAACATTGAACGCTGCATTCGCGGCAGGAGTGAGGATGTATTTTGCAACAAAATCATAGAACACGCCGCCGAGGATACAGAGCGCGGACATAATCCACATCGGGACACGCATTGAGAGCGGAACTTCCTTTGTTTCCTCGAGGTGCTTCGGAAGCTGGCCGAAGAATACCGCCTGAGTAACCTTGATAAAGGAAGCAAGGGTCATAACCGAAACGACGAGTGCAACGATTGTAACAAACGCATAAGCGAAGTTTCCTGTTTCAGTTGCGTGGGTAAAGGTTGACTGATAAATCATCCACTTTGAAGCAAAGCCGTTGAACGGCGGAATGCCCGAGATTGAGAATGCGCCGATGAGGAAGCAGATTGTAGTCTTCGGCATACGCTTTGAGAGACCGCCGAGCTTGTCAAGGTCAGTCGTTCCCGTAGCGTAGAGAACAGCACCTGCTGCAAGGAAGAGAAGTCCCTTGAAGAGGGTGTGGTTCATAGCGTGGAAAAGACCGCTTGAGAGGCCTGCAACAGTTCCGAGACCGATTGCCGTGATAACGTAACCAATCTGCGAGATACTGTGGAAGGCGAGAAGTCTCTTGAAATCGTGCTGTGCAAGAGCCATTGTTACGCCGACGAACATTGTAACCGTTCCGAATGTGACGAGGAGAATGTTGAATGCCGGAATATCCATCGCACGGAAGATTACGTACGTAAGTCTTATCATTGCGTAAACGCCTGCTTTGTTGACCATACCCGAGAATACCATTGAGATGGATGACGGAGCTGTCATATACGCATCAGCCGCAGGAGTATGGAACGGAACGATGTAAGATTTTACGCCAAAGCCTGCAAACATGAGCGCAAACGCGAAGATTGTTGTGGGATTAAGCGAGTTTGCAGAGAGGACTGCAGAAATCTGCGCCATATTGAGCGTTCTGCACTGTGCATAGAGAAGCGCAATACCTGCAAGCGTGAGGGAAGATCCGATTGAACCGATGATGAGGTACTTGAATCCTGCCTCAAGGCTCTCTGCCTTCTTGTTTCTGAATGCCGTGAGAGCAACGGATGCGAAGGTCATAATCTCTATCATAACGAACATATTGAATATGTCGCCCGTGAGAACGAGACCGAGCACCGAGCCCGAAAGCATAAGGAAGAGCGTATAGTAATGGCCGAGGTGGTGGTCACGGGCCATATACTTGATTGAGTAGAGAGCTGAGAGAAGGACGGTCGTGACAACCAGGAGTGCAAAGAAGAGGTTGAGTGCGTCTATCTCGTAGCCGATACCGATTGCATAGCCTGCAACGGGAGACCAGTTACCCATCCAGTAGGTAACGATGTTGCCGTCGAGAAGTACGGGCTTGATAAGCGCGGCAATAAGTGCAAATGCGCCGAAAGCCGCAACGAGTGTTATTGCATTTCTTATGAACTTGTTCTTTGCGCCGAAAATCTCAATGAGAAACGCGCAGAGGAAAAGCCCCATGACCGCAATAACGGGAAAATGCTGCACAAAATCAACAGTAAGGAAATCAAACATTATCCGCGAATCCTCCTTATCTCATTTGCATCAAGAGTCCTGTACTTACGGTAAATCATAATTACAAGAGAAATTGCCATAGCGGTTACGCAAGCGCCGATAACGATGGACGTAAGCGTAAGAGCCTGCGGAACAGGGTCAACGAAGAATCTCTTTGCGACTCCGTTTAAAAGGTCGCTCATCGTATAAATCGGAGCTGTACCTGCATCGTTCCAGCCGATGCTTACGATGAGAAGGTTTACACCGTAGTCGATAATTCCGAGACCGAGAACGATTTTAATAAGATTTTTCTTCACGCATACGGTATAGAGACCGAGAACGATGAGAATAATAGAAGCGATATAGTTTACAGTAATCATTATTCAACTTCCTCCTCTTCATCGTCGTCGGAGCCCGGAGCAAGGAGTGAGAGAAGGAGCATAAGAAGGAATCCTACACCCGTCAATACCTTGAAGCCTACCGAGTATCCCATATAAGTGATTGTACCTGCTGATATGAGGTCGCCTACCGCACCGTTTGAAAAGAAGATGTTGCGGCAGAAGTTTGCCCCCACAAAAAGACCGCAGAGGCCGAAGATAACATACAAAATCGCACCCGATGCCTCGCCCACGCGGAGAACTTCGGTATTGATTGCGTTCTTTGCCGTCTGGTAGTTATATCCGAGGTAAAGGAGAATTACGGCAGAAGCTACCATAACACCGCCCTGGAAACCACCGCCCGGGGAAACTGTTCCGAAAAGGATGATGTAAATACCGAAAACGATTGCGAACGGAAGGAACATATCCGCACCGCACTTTACGATGACGTTCTTTTCGGTAATTCCGTTTTTGAATTTCATTATTTATCATCCTCCTTCTTCTTTTTTGCCATTGAGAGGATGACAAAGCTTCCTGCAATCGCCGTGAGGAGAATGAAGGACTCGCCGAGAGTATCGAATCCGCGGTAGTCAAAAACGACTGCGGCTACGTTGTTCTGTGCCATTGTTCCCATACCTTCCTCGCGTGCGAGGTTCTGCACAACGATGACTTCTGCGATACCGTCAGCCTCTGTAAGCTTGTCGCTGATTCCGTTTTCGTGGTCAAGGTAAAGGTCAACTGCATCGTTCTTTCCATCGTAGGTTCTCTCAAATCCCGCTGCTGTTACAGCTGCAAAGATGCCTGCGGCAAGGATGACAACGAGAGAGACGATTGCAATTATTCTTTTAGCTTTCATTTCTCTTCATCCCCCTTTGCAGTGGTCTTCTTTATCGCTACGATAAAGATTGCAGTCGAGAGAACTACGCCGACTGATGCTTCAGCAATCGCAACGTCGGGAGCGTGGAGAAGGATGAACTCAAGCGTCATGAATGCGCCCGTGGCACCGAGAGCAAGGACGGAGGAAAGAGTTCCCTTTGATACGACCGCGAGGATTGCCGAGGCGATAATGCCTATGATAACGAGAAGGTTAAGAATAAACATAAGATCAATCTGCATTTTCCATATCCTCCCCGTATTTATCACACTTAAGCTCTGCATCCTTTGCGCCGCCACGGCGGTATGCCGCACGCGCAACAGCGTGGCCTGCAATCGGGTTTGTCACGATGTAGAACACGCCCATTGCCGCAAGCTTTGCCACCATTCCCCAATCGGGAGTTATAAACATAAAGATTGAATACAAAATTCCGCCGACGATGACACCCAATACTCCGAGAGTTGCGATGTTAGTCGAGGACTGCATTCTGCAGAAACAGTCGGGCATTCTTATCATACCGACAACGCCTGCAAATGCGAAGAAAACGCTGATGACGATAAACGCATCTATTACATATCTCATAACTGTCTGAATCATAACTTGCCCTCCATATAACGGGACACCATAACAGAACCGATGAAGCCGAGGACTGCGGTTACCATTGCGATGTCAAGATAAACACTTCTTCCGCTGTGAAGAGCGAAGAGGATGAGCGCCATATCCGCAAGGATGTCGATGCTGTCAGCCGTGACAGCCCTGTCGATAACGCTCGGGCCCTTGATGAGTCGATAGAAGAGGCAGAGGGCCAAAACTACAAAGCAAATTGCAAAGAAAACAAGTTCGTTCATAATCATTTTCCCCAAATCCTCCTTACCCATTTTTCCAGAGTTCCTGCGATGGCGTCGGATGCCTCGCCGATATCCTCACTTGCAACGTCAATCCAGTGGATGTAGCAGTAATTCTCGCCCTTTTCCTCAACGATGTCGAGAGTAATCGTTCCCGGCGTAAAAGTAATTGAGTTTGCAAGAGCAGAGAGAGCATACTCACTCTCAAGGTCCGTCTTGATTTTTACTATACCCGGATTGATTGGAAGCTTCGGCGCAAGCGCACGCTTTGCAACGTCAATGTTTGCCTTCAAAAGCTCCCACGGAAAAGCGAAGAGACAGTAGTAAAGCCCTGCGAAGAATCGCTTCGGGTTGAAAAGGTAAAATGCCTTTTTGTGGATGAAGAATCTTGCTGTGAAGAGCGCTGTGAGAACGCTCACAATACCGCCTGCCACGAGCACCTGCCATGATGCATCACCCGTGAAGATTGCCGCAATCTGACCTGTGATTACAAGCCAGAAGATGTAGCAGACAATCGCAGTTGAGAGTATTGCCGGAAATTTTGCCTTTTTCAAAGGAACACCTCCTGATTATTCTTTTATCTTCGCGGCAATCTTTGCAGACAACCACTCGATAAATTCCTCCGCGCCGTCGCCTGTTTTGGTGGACACGCGGAAAACCTTTGCCTTGCCGTTCAGGTCGAGGACGTTTCGCTCAACGCGCTTATCGTCAAACTCAAAATACGGCAGCATATCATATTTATTCATAACAAGCGCCTCGCTTGTTGCGAACATGAGCGGATATTTCTCAACCTTATCGTCACCCTCGGGAACGCTTAAGATTGCAACGCGGAAGTCTTCGCCGATGTTGAACTCCGCAGGGCAAACGAGGTTTCCGATGTTCTCAACAATGAGAACGTCAAGCTCTGACAGGTTGAAAAATGAGAGCATGTGGCGGATGGACATCGCCTCGATATGACAGGCGCCGTCCGTCTGGAGCTGGACGACGGGAATTCCCATCTTATCAATCTTATCCGCGTCAATCGCGCCTGCGATATCGCCCTCAATGACGCCGATTCTGTAAGTGTCGCGGAGACGGTTGATGATGTCGGTAATAAGGCTTGTCTTGCCTGCACCCGGCGAGCCCATAACGTTTATAAGGCAGACGTTATTCTCGCGGAGAGTCGCTTTTACCTCGTCGGAAACGTCCTCGTTCCACTCAAGAATCTGTTTTACTATTTTAATTTCCATTATTCGACCTCCAGACTGTCAACGAAATACTCCCTGCCCGACTTGAGAACAAAATCCGACGAGTCACACTCGGGACAGTGGATTCTCCTCTTCGGAATCTCTCCGTCGTAGCCGCATTCGTTGCAGTGAATGGTTATCGGAATCTTCTCGACCTTAAGGCGCGCACCCTCGGCAATCGTGCCGCGGCTCGCTATATCGAAGTATTCCTGGATGCACTCGGGAAGAACTCCCGAAAGCTCGCCGATTTTAAGGCGAATCTCAAGAATCTTTTTTGCGCCTGCGCGCTCCGCTTCGGGAACTGCCGCTTCGATGATTCCTTCAGTTATTGCAAGCTCGTGCATAATTATCTGTCCATACAGCTGAAGCACGGGTCGATGCTTGCGATGATGAGACCTGCATCCGCAACGGAGTTGCCGCGGAGCATCGTCGGGATGGTCGGTGCTGTTTTGAAGGTCGGAACGTGGATACTTACGCGCTTGTTGAACTCGCCGCCGTCTGTGACTACCTTGTAGGTAACCTGACCGCGCGGAGCCTCGTGGCGAACCATATACTCCCCTGCAGGCACCTTCGGAATTTTTGTTCCGAGGTTAATCGGGCCTGTCGGGAGCATCTCAAGAGCCTGACGGATAATCTTGATGCTCTCGAAGTTTTCAAGAACGCGGACAACGACGCGCGAGAAAACGTCGCAGGAGTCATACACTGCCTTGTCAAACTCAAAGTCCTCATAAGAGCAGTAGGGAGAGTCCTTGCGGACGTCAACTGCGACATTTGACGCTCTTGCGTGAGGGCCTACCGCACCGATGCGGATGGAGTCCTCTGTTGTGAGAACGCCGACGCCCTTTGTACGGAGCGCGACGGTCTTGTCGGTGAGGAGAATGTCGCGGAGGCGAATCATCGCCTTCTCTACCTTATCGAGCATCTCGAGAATCTTTCTTCTCTTGTCGTCGTCAATATCACGGCGTGCGCCGCCGATTGTAATCATACCGTAGTTTACGCGGTTGCCCGAGATTTCCTCAAGCATATCCATAATGACCTCACGCTCGTTCCACGTATGCATAAAGAGGCTGTCGTGGCCGACGAGGTGAAGCGCGATTCCAAGCCAGAGGAAGTGAGAGTGAAGTCTCTCGAGCTCGTTCATGATAACGCGGATATAGTCGCCGCGCTTCGGAACCTTTATACCTGCGATGTTCTCAATCGCCATAGCGTAGGAAAGCGCATGGGAATGGGAGCAGATACCGCAGACGCGCTCGACGAGCGTAATCGTCTGGATGAAGTTCTTCTGCTGGGCAAGCTTCTCAATACCTCTGTGGTTATAGCCGATGAAAACCTCGGCTTCTGTAATCTCTTCGCCGTTTGTGTAGAGCTTTGCGTGAACCGGCTCTTCAAGCGCAGGATGGTACGGACCGATAGGTACAATATAGCTCATTTCTTATTCTCCTTTCTTTCCGTGTGCGCGGTCGATAAGCTCATCCATCGGGGTGACGATAATCTGACCCTGACCGTCGAGCATATTGTCCGGCATAAAGAGGCGCTTTGAAGTGTCAAGACCCTCAAAGGTCATCTCCATAAGCTCGCAGATTTCTCTCTCTGCCCACTCGGCACCAAGGTCATAAATGCCCGAAATTGACGGAAGGACACTCTCCCCGTCAACGGTGTATGACTCGATACCGTTTCCGACCTCGTATTCGTAGGAGATGTTCGGCTTTCCCTCATCGTTGATGAAGCCGTGGATCATTGCGAGTGCAATGCCGTCGCGTCTCATACGCTCTGCTGTCGGAATAACTTCGTCTTTTGTGATGGCAATCTTTTTGTATTCCTGCATTTTTCCACCTCACGATTTATATTAAATGTTTTTTTGCATTCTCGGCTATTATATCACAAATTTCGTCATTTGAAAAGCGAATTTGCTATATTTATATATGTTAATATTTTAACATATTCTTGGCAGTTGAGCGCCCGAAAGTTTTGCTACTACGCGGCTTCCGAATTCTCCGCGTACTGAAACTCGACCGCCGTGTTTTTTTGTAACACGACCGATTATTGCGGCGTTCTTTCCCTCGGGGGTATTTCTCATAATCGAAAGCGCTTCTTCAGCTACCGATGCATCGACAACCGCAAGGAGCTTTCCCTCGTTTGCCGAATATAACGGGTCAAGCCCCAATATATCGCACGCCGCCGCAACGGCTCTGTTCATCGGGATATCCTCTCCCGAAAGCTCAATTCCGAGCTCCGTATTTTCGACGAACTCGCAAAGCGTTGTCGCAACGCCGCCGCGAGTGGGGTCGCGAAGCACGCGGAGAGCTTCTCCGAGAGTATAAAGCTTCTCACAGAGGGAATTTAGCGGTGCGCAGTCGGAGAGAATTTCTCCCTCGACGAGGTTTTTGTTCCTTTCAAGCATTATCGCAGCACCGTGGTCGCCGCAGGTTCCCGAAAGAAGGACTACGTCTCCCTCCTTTATGTTTTTCGGAGAGAGCTTCTGATGCGAGAGAATTCCGATACCTGCGGTGTTGATATAAATTCCGTCACCGTGGCCGCGCTCGACAACCTTCGTGTCTCCCGTGACGACCGAAACGCCTGCCGCATCGGCAGTTTTTGCGATTGAAGCGATTATTTTCTCAAGCTTTTCTCTCTCAAAGCCCTCTTCGATTATGAAAGAAAGGCTTAAATACTTCGGGATTCCGCCCGATACCGCAACGTCGTTGACCGTTCCGCAGACAGAGAGCTTTCCTATATCTCCGCCCGGGAAAAAGCACGGCGAGACAACGAAGCTGTCGGTTGAAAACACGAGCTTTTCTCCACCCTCGAGAATCGCGCCGTCACCAAGAGCGGAAAGCGCGGAATTTGAGAGAGTGGGCACTATCATTTCTTTTATCAGCGACGAGGTCTTTTTTCCTCCGCTTCCGTAGTCAAGTGTTATAATATCGTCCATCTATATCGCCTCCGTGTATTTATATGCCGCGGCGCACGCACCCTCGCTTGAAACCATACACGGGCCGACGGGGTCTTCGGGCGTGCACACCTTTCCGAACATCGGGCAGGCGCGCGGAGAAATATGACCGCAGATTACGTCTCCGCAGCGGCAGGGCGTCGCTTCCTTTTTCGTTACATACTCAATTTCAAATTTCTTTTCCGCGTCAAAGTGCGCAAACTCTTCTCTTATCGAAAGTCCGCTTTGGGGGATTTCGGAAAGGCCGCGCCAGAGGCTCGTTTTCGGCTTGAAAACCCTCTCCGTCATCTTCATCGCGATTGGGTTTCCTTTTTCTCTTACCGCCTGCGGATATGCGTTTTCGATATGCGGTTTTCTTTCCGCAATCTGGGAAAGGAGCTTATACACCGCAATTAAAATTTCTCTCGGCTCAAAGCCGCCGACAACGCACGGGAGCGAGAATTCCTCCGCAAGGAAGGAGAATGCGTCCGCGCCTATTATGCTCGCAACGTGTCCCGGGCATAGAAAACCCGAAACGGAAAATTCGGGGTCAGCAATGAGCGCACGAAGCGCAGGCTCAACGGTCTTGAGCATAGAAAGAACGGAGAAATTGCGGATTTTCTTTTCCGCAGCCTCCATAATCGCCGCGGCAGTGCCGGGCGCTGTCGTTTCAAACCCTACACCGAGGAAAACGACTTCAGAGTCGGGGGTCTCACTCGCAAGACGCACCGCATCAAGCGGAGAATAAACTACCTCTACTCTCGCACCGTATGCCTTTGACGTTGCAAGGCTTTTTCCCCTCTCGCTTCCGGGAACGCGGAGCATATCGCCGTAGGTTGCGATGATGACATTCTCACGTTCGGCGAGGGAGAGGATTGCGTCTATCGTCTCCGTCGGGGTTACGCAGACGGGACAGCCGGGGCCCGAGAGAAGCTCTATATTTTTGGGGAGCGCCGAGCGAAGTCCCGATTTTGCGATAGACATTGTATGAGTTCCGCAGACTTCCATAATCTTTACTTTTCCAAGCGGAAGTGCGGCGATTTTTTCAAGTATTTCGCTGTTAGATAAGTTTTCGCAATTCATTTTCAACTTCCTCTGCCGCCTTTATGCTTTCTTCGGCTTCTGCCGCGCCCATGCGCTCAATAGCAAAGCCTGCGTGGACCATTACATACTCGCCGATTTTCGGGTTTTCGATAAAATCGACGCGGATTTTTCTTCTTACGCCGTCGCGCTCGCCGATTGCTTCTTTTCCCGAGAGCTCGGTTATTTTAAGTGGTACTGCAAGGCACATTTACTCCGCCTCCCCTTTCTGCTATCATAAGCTGACCGAGGGAAAGTCCCTCGTCGTTTGTTGAAACCTGTCTGTGGGTATAAACCGAAAGTCCTGCGTTTTCAAGCTTTTCTTTCAGTCTCTTTAACATATACATATTCTGAAAACTTCCGCCCGAAAGGACGACGTTTTTACAGCCTTTCTCATCGGAAAGCCTTTTTGCGCTTTCCGCGGCATACGCTATGAGCGTATTCATAAACGCTGCTGCGATTTCGGAGACGGAAACGCCACTTTCCTTGTCCTCTGCGATTTTTCGTATCGTCTCGCGCCAGTCAAAGACGTACAAACCGTCTTTCTTTTCAACGCTGTAGGGATAAAATCTCGCGCTCTCCCCTGCCGCCGCCTCGAGGAGCGTTGCCCCCTGACCTTCATACGACGCAGTCTCACGGATGCCGAGGATTGCGGCGACACCGTCAAAGAGCCTGCCCATACTCGAAACCGTCGGGCAGTTGAGGTTTGCTTTGAGTATCTTCTCCGCCGTTTCCGCGCGGTTTCCGAAGACGGTGGAGGGTTTGACGCCTGAGTCTTTGAGAAGCGCGACGCCTGTCCTCAATATGTCCTTTGTCGCGACGTCGCCACCCGGAAGCGTTATCTTGTAAATCGTGGCTACCCTCTCAAAGCTCTCGTAGCCGCCATAGAGGATTTCCGCGCCCCAGGAAGTCCCGTCAGAACCAAAACCCGTGCCGTCCCAGACGACGCCGAGGACATTTCCCTCGAGGCCGTTATCTGCCATACACGATGCCAGATGCGCGTGGTGGTGATAAACTCCGACGAGGGTGAGCTTTTCGCGTTTTGCTCTTGTCCTTGCATACTCGCCCGAGAGATAATCAGGGTGCATATCGCACACGAGGACTTCAGGCTTTATATCAAATATCCTCTCAAAATGCCGAAGCTGCTCTTCATAACACTCAAGCGTTTCGAGGTTTTTAAGGTCGCCGATATGTGCGCTCGGGAAAACCTTTCCGTCACGCGAGAGCGAAAACGACGCTTTCTGCTCTGCGCCAAGGGCGAGGATGCTTTTCTGACAGTCCTTCACATTCACGGGAAGCGGTGCATAGCCGCGGCTTCGTCGCGCAAAATACTCACGCCCCTCAAATTCCCACAGGAGCGAGTCGTCACAGCGCGCATAAATCTCGCGGTTGTTTGAAAGAATTCCGTCCGCGACGTTTGCAAGCTTTTCTCTTGCCTCTTCTTCCTTATATATAATCGGAAGCTCCGATATATTTGCACTCGTCATAACGAGAAACGGCAAATCCTCTTCCATGAGAAGATGGTGGACGGGCGTATATGGGAGCATAACGCCGATATAGCCGTTTTCGCTCAGATATTTATATGAATTTTTGTCGCGCTTTGCAAGGAGAACTATCGGGCGGCGGCGTGAGGTGAGAAGTTTCTCTTCCGCATCGCTTACCTCGGCGATTTCCCTCACAATTCCGATATCGCGGCACATCACGGCAAACGGTTTTTCATCGCGGCGCTTTCTCTCGCGGAGAAGACGTACACATCCCTCCATATCCGCGCGGCAGGCAAGGTGGTACCCGCCAAGCCCCTTTATCGCACAGATTCCGCCGCGGCGAAGAAGCGCCTTTGCGTTTTCTATCGCGTCTCCCGACACTTCATCGCCGTTTTTGTCGAGAAAAGAAAGGCTCGGTCCGCAATCCTTGCAGCAGTCGGGCTGGGCGTGATAGCGGCGGCTCATCAAGTCGGAATATTCCGAAGAACACTCTTTACACATCGGAAAGGCATCCATTGTCGTGTTCTTTCTGTCATACGGGATGTCGCGCGTTATCGTAAATCGTGGGCCGCAGTTTGTGCAGTTTATAAACGGGTAGCGGTAGCGGCGGTCGGTTTTGTCGAAAAGCTCGGAAAGGCAGTCATCACAAACCGCAACATCGGGCGAGATAAACGTTTTTCTCTCTCCCGAAACGCTCTCCTCTATCGAAAAATCAGTATAGCCGCAGATGGTATCGGAAAACTCCGTCTTTATCCCGTAAATCTCCGCAAGCGGCGGTGCGGACGCAACCAGCGTCTTTGTAAAATCTTCTACTTTTTCACGCTCGCCCTCGATATCAAGCACAACGCCGAAAGACGTGTTCCTGATTTTTCCCGTAAGGCAAAAATCCGAGACACGTTTGTGAATAAAGGGGCGGAAACCTACCCCCTGCACTATTCCGTTTATCGAAAGCGTGGCATGAATTTTTTTCATAAAATTCCCTTTATAAAAGTGTTATTTTTCTCTTTTCCGTTTCAATTATTCCCTCGTCGCACATGTGGCGAAGCTCACGCATCATCGCGCTTCGGTCCGCGCAGATATAGTCGGCAAGGTAGCTTAAGGAAAACGGAAGCTCAAAGGAATTGCTTCCCGTTTTTCTCGCATACATCGTAAAAAGACTTAAAAGCTTTTCTCTTATCGAGCGGTTTCCGAGAATCTCAATTCGCTCTGAAAGGCGGCGCGTCTTTTGTGTTACGATTCGGAACATATTTTCAACCGCAACCGTATGACATCTGCACGCGTTTGAACAACGCTTTGCGATGTTGTCATAATTCATAATCGCAATCTCGCTCTTTTTATCCGACATCGCAAAAACGCCGTGCTCGCTCTCCTCGGAAAACGCGAACATCTCGCCAAAGACATCGTTCTCCGAAAGGTTTTCGAGAAGAACACGGTTTCCGTCGGCGTCTATTCGCATTAGCGACACACTCCCCGACATAACGATTCCGATTTTGTCGTTTGAGCGGTCAAAGTCCCATATCGTCTCTCCCGCTTCAAATTTCTGCCTCTGGATATTGAAGCAGGAGACCATACGCGACTTGTCGTGGTCATCGATTCCGTCAAAAAGAAATATTTCCTCAAGTTTCAAAATTTTTCCACCCCCTGTTGCAAATGCAACAGAATTTTCTTTAAGTATATGATACTATAACATCAACAAAAAGTAAATAATAATTTTTTGGAAGGAGTTTTTCATCATGGAATTCAAAGGTTCAAAGACAGAGGCAAATCTTGCTGCTGCTTTTGCAGGAGAGAGCCAGGCAACAAACAAGTACACTTACTACGCATCAAAGGCTAAGAAGGAAGGCTACGAGCAGATCGCTGCTATCTTCGCAGAGACTGCAGGCAACGAAAAAGAGCATGCAAAGCTCTGGTTCAAGCTTCTCCACGACGGTGAAGTTCCGACAACTACCGTAAACCTCAAGGATGCGGCTGACGGTGAGAACTACGAGTGGACAGATATGTATGCAGGCTTTGCCAAGACTGCAAAGGAAGAGGGCTTTGACAAAATCGCTTACCTCTTCGACGCTGTTGCTAAAATTGAGAAAGAGCATGAGGCAAGATATCGCAAGCTTCTCACAAACGTTGAGACAGGCGCTGTATTCTCAAGAGACGGCGATGCTGTATGGCAGTGCAGAAACTGCGGTCACATCCATGTCGGCAACAACGCTCCGGAAGTTTGCCCGGTTTGTGCTCATCCGAAGGCATATTTTGAGCTTCTCAAGACAAACTACTAATACCTCTGTTATTTTACATTAAAGGAAGGTATTGACCATGAAAAAATATGTATGTTCAGTTTGCGGCTTTGTTTATGACGAAGCTGAAGGCTATCCGGACGGCGACATCGCTCCCGGAACGGTTTGGGAAGATGTTCCCGAAGACTTTTCCTGCCCCCTCTGCGGAGTAGGCAAGGATATGTTTGAAGAAGAATAAACTTTTTATACATCTTCCTGCAGCTTTTGTGGGAAGATGTATCTATATTAACGAAAGGAAATAATTACTATGCCGGCAATTAAAATTACCGACAGCGTTTCATCTGTCGGTATTCTCAACCCCATTCTCCGCATCTTCGACATCGTTATGAAGACGGACTACGGAACAACCTATAATTCATATATTGTAAAGGGAAGCGAAAAAACAGCTCTTATCGAAACCTGCCACCTCACGTATTTTGACCAGTATGTAAAGAACATCCGCGAGGTGTGCAACCCTGAAGATATCGACTATATAATCTTAAACCACTGCGAGCCTGACCATTCAGGCGCGCTCCGCCGCCTTCTCGAGCTTTGCCCGAAGGCTGAAATTTACGTCACAAAGGCAGGAAGTCTGTATCTTGCAAACATCACAAACAGAAAAGACTTTCCGATTCATACGGTAGCGGACGGTGAGGAGCTCTCCCTCGGCGATAAGACTCTCCGCTTCATCCCTGCCCCTTTCCTTCATTGGCCGGATTCGATGTTCACCTATCTCCCTGAGGAGAAGGTCGTCTTCTCCTGCGACTTCCTCGGCTCGCACTACTGCGAACCGCACACGCTCGACACGAACATCGTTTACCCTAAAAAATATGAGGATGCACTTGCATACTACTATGCGGCCATCTTCGGCCCGTTCCCGTCTTACGTAAGAAAGGGACTTGAGAAGATTTCTTCTCTTGACTTTAACATCGCTTGCACAAGCCACGGCCCTATTCTCACACGTGAGGGAAAGCTTAATCTCGCTCTCGAGAAATACGCAGAGTGGAGCGCGGAGAAGGCAAAGTCAGCGGCTGAAATCCCCGTCTTCTTCTGCTCGGCATACGGCAACACGAAGAAGCTTGCCGAAGCAATTGCACGCGGTATCAAGACTGCAAAGCCCGATTGCACCTGCACTCTCTTTGACCTTTCCGACTGTGATATGGGCGCGGCCGCTGCGGCAATCAACTCGGCAGATGCTATCGCAATCGGCTCTCCGACAATCAACGCGGATGCGGTTGCAAACGTATGGCAGCTTCTCTCACACGTTGACGCCATCAACTCAAAGAAAAAACCTGCTCTCGTATTTGGCTCTTACGGCTGGAGCGGCGAAGCTGTTCCGAACATCCGTGCGCGCCTTGAGGGACTTCGCATGAACGTCTTCGGTGACGGCTACAAGGTCTGCTTCGTCCCGAGTGAGGAAGACCTTGCGGCGGCAGAAAAACTCGGCGAGGAGTTTGCTTCTTCATTTTAAGTAATTTGAGGTGTTTTTTATGAACATTAAGGCACTTTTTGACCTCTCCTACGGAGTTTATATCGTTACGTCAAAGGACGGCACGCGAGATGTCGGCTGTATTGCAAACAGCGCAATGCAGGTGACAAGCTCTCCCGCTACGGTCGCGGTTTCCGTAAACCACGATAACTTCACAAACGGAGCGATAGCTGAAAGCGGCCGCTTTGCGCTCTCGATTCTTCCCGAAACCGCTTCTCCCTCGCTCATCGGTACGTTCGGCTTTAAGTCAAGCCGTGATACGGATAAGTTTGAGGGGCTTGAGGTTCTCGAAAAAGGCGGACTTCGCATAATCCCGACGGCTAAAAGCTATCTCGTCTGCCGTGTTGTTGATACGCTCGAAACCTCTACCCACACGGTATTTCTCGGCGAGGTAGAGGATGCGGACGTTCTCGCAGACGGCGAGGTTATGACCTATGCGTATTACCACAAGGTCATCAAGGGCAGAGCCCCAAAGAACGCACCAACGTATGTAGAAGAAACGGAAGAATCTTCTTCTCCGAAGTGGAAGTGCGGTATCTGCGGCTATGTCTCAGACCTTCCGGAGCTTCCCGATGACTTCACCTGCCCGATGTGCGGCGTTCCGAAGTCCCTTTTTGAAAAAGCGTAATACAAAGGAGTATTTTGCTTAAAATGAAGCTTTACCCGAAGCCTAAAAAGTACGAGAAAGCATCTTCGGAATATACCGTAACCTGCCGCGGCGAAAACGTCGGGGTTTACTCCTGCGATGTTTCCGCACATCCCTTAAATCAGGTATGGCCGGGGTATCAGCGACCGAAGAGCCAAACGGAAAAGGCAGCTTTCGTGATTCTTTCATCGGATGACGCGGTTACGCTTGATATTTCTCTGAAGAAAAGCTTTGAGAAGGTAACCGTTCGTCCGCTTTCAAGGAAAATCACACCCGATGTCGCAGACGGAACGGTAAAGATAACTTTCCCCGAGACAGGACAGTACATCGTCGAGTTTGACAATCCGCATAACACGCTCGCGGTGTTTATAAACCCCGAAAAGAGCTTTGAAAACGATGGTGACGTTCTCTATTTCGGTCCGGGCGTGCATTATTTTGATAAGCGCATTGAACTTTCAGATAACCAGACGGTTTTTATCGACGAGGGCGCAGTTCTTTACGGCGCGCTTGAAGCGTTTGATAAAAAGAATATCAAAATCGTCGGCTACGGCATTATTGATAACAGCCTTATGAAGCGCGAGCACGAGATAAACGGCTGTTCTGTTCTTAAAAAAGACCGCAATGATGATTCGGGCAACCCGATTTTCCTTGAGCGGTGCGAAAATGTTCTCATAGAGGGCATAACGATTGTTGACTCATCGGGCTGGAATGTTTATCTCGACGGCTGTCGGGATGTTTGCGTTGAGAACATCAAAATCATCGGTCAATGGCGGTATAATGCCGACGGCGTTGACTTCTGCAACTGTCAGCGCGGCGTTATAAAAAACAGCTTTCTCCGCACCTTTGACGATTGCATAACCGTAAAGGGTTTTAAGCGAAACAACCACCTCCCTTGCGAGGACATTCTGGCAGACGGCTGCGTGCTCTGGTGTGACTGGGGTCGCGCTCTTGAGGTCGGCGCTGAAACAAGCGCGCCGTATATGAAAAATATTACTTTCCGCGACTGCGACATTGTTTTCGGCACGCACATTATGATGGACGTTCAGCACGGCGACCGCGCAACGGTTGAAAATGTCCGCTTTGAGGATATCCGCGCAGAATACAGAAAAACCGCCGAAGCTCCGCTCCTGCAAGAGTCGCGCGACGATACTTATAAAAACCTTGACGAATCATATATGCCCTCTCTTTTTGAGGTCATCGCAATAAAGACGATGTGGGCGATTGACGAGGAGTCGGGCGTTATGAAAAACATATATTTCAAGGACATTTCAGTCACGACCGAGGACGGAAGAATCCCGAAAAGAGCGAGGATTTGCTCCACCGACGGTGAGACGAGAATCCGTGATGTGCATTTTGAGAACATCTCTGTAAACGGTCTCCTCTGTGACATGGATACGTTTGAATTAAATATCGGCGACGGCGCAGAAAACATTATATGGAAATAAAAAAGAGCAGTGGCAACGCCACTGCTCTTTTTTCTACTTCGTAAGGTTTGCGCCAAACTTTGCGGTTTTGCTTTTCGGGGCGATGCGGGCATCGTCCCCTGCAATTTTACATCATTTTCAATTTTCAACTTATTCCGCAACTTGTGGTTGCAATTTATTTTAGGCAATGATAAAATTAAGAAAAAACCACAGCGAGGTATTCTTATGGCAAATATCACTCTTCCGAAGCTCACCGAGAAAAGGGCGGAGTATAACCACTTCCCCACCCTTTTCCAGAATTTTATATTCCGAAACTGGGAGTCCGTCCCGACTATGAAGCTTGCCGAAATTCTCGGCACGGACGAGGCGACCGTAAACGCACTTGCATCCGATATGGGGCTTCGCGTTCCCGCAAAATACAACCCTGGATATCGCGACCGCGGCTTCCTCACCGTTATCCGCAACAACTGGCATCTTCTCCCGTATGACCAGCTTCTTGCGCTTGTTGACAAAACGGAAGATGAGCTTGCCTTTACGCTTCGCGAGGACGACTTTTTCGACGTAAAACTCGGCTTTATAAAGCCTGATGTTCCGCCGCTTTCCTACCGTCCGCTGACGGATGAGGAAAAGAAGGAAACTGCAAAAATAAAGGAAACTCTCCTCAAAAAAATCCCCGTTTTCGGCAAAGACACCGCAGCAGAGGACTTTGACTTTATCGGGAAGTTTAAAAAGACGGAAAAAATAACCTTTGACGGCTCTCCACGTGCTGTCGTTCTCGATGACAGCTGGGGCATCCGCGATGCTTCAGGCGGAAAATACACAAAGTCTTTCTGCGATTTTCTCGCGTCTTACGGCATCTCGCTTTCGGGAAACGAGAAGTTTATCACAATTGAAATTTGCGAGGATTTTACAAAAAAAGCAGAGAGCCACAGCATCAAAATCGCAAAGGACGGAATCAAGATTATTTCCGTCGATGAGGTCGGCGTTTTACGCGCTCTCGATTTTCTCAAGACGCTTATAAAAAATAACCGAAGCTTTTCTTTTGATGAAGCGTTCTTTGCGCGCGACACGCGCTTTGACATCCGCTATATTTATTCATACTGCGCGCTCTTTGGCGATCCTTTCCTTGACGGAGGTCTCTCGTCCTATCCCGACTCGATTTTAGAGGAATACTCAAAAATCGGCATCAACGGAATCTGGCTTCACGCGGTGCTCTATACGCTCTGCCGCTTTCCGTGGGATGAGTCTGTTTCAGACGGATATAAAGCCCGCCTTGCAGGACTCAAGAGCCTCTGCGACCGCGCGGAAAAATACGGCATAAAGGTTTATCTCTACATAAACGAGCCGCGCGCCATGAACTTATCGCTCTTTGAGAAGCACCCCGAGCTTCTCGGCTTTGCGCTTGAGAGTTCAGGTGTCGGCACGCTCTGCACATCGAAAAAAGAAGTCCGCGACTATCTGTATAACGGAATAAAAACCGTCTGTGAGGCGGCGCCCAACATCGGCGGCTTCTTCACGATTACGGCGAGCGAAAACGTAACAAACTGCCACTCGCATTTTGAAATAGGCAAGTGCCCGTGTAAGGTCTGCAACGAGCGCCTGCCCGAGGAGATTTATGCCGAGGTAAACAAAATTATAAAGGACGCGGCAAGCTCTGTCAGCGAAGATATTGAGGTTATGGCATATACCTGGGGCTGGAACCAATGCAAGAACATCGAAACGGCAATTGAGCTATGCTCAAAGGCAGGAGTTCGCACGCTTTGCGTAAGCGAAGAGGGCGTTCCGAAGACTATCGGCGGCGTTACAACTGCCGTCAGTGACTATTCCATAAGCCTCATCGGTCCCGGAGAAAAGGCAAAGAAGATTTGGGCAGAAGCGAAGCGACACGGCGGTCGCACCATGGCAAAGGTGCAGTTCAACAACACCTGGGAGTGCTCAACTGTTCCGTATCTGCCCGTACTCGACCTCGTAAAGAAGCATATGGAGGGAATCTGCGAAGCCGACGTTGACGGTCTTATGCTCAGCTGGTCACTCGGCGGTTATCCGTCGATGAACCTTACTGCGATGAGCAAATATTTCTTTGTAGGCGAAGAGGGATACGACGTTTATTCGGAGATGTTCGGTGGCAACGCCGATACAATCCGCCGCGCGACCGCAGAGTTCTCACGCGCGTTTGAAAACCTTCCCTTCCACCACCGTGCGGCATATCTCGCGCCGTTCCAGATGGGGTGCGCAAACCTCATGTTTGAAAAGGCATCGGGGCTTTCCGCCTCAATGACGGGATTTCCCTACGACGATGTCGAAAACTGGCGCGCAATCTTCCCCGTTGAGATTTTTGAGGAATCTCTCAAAACGCTCTCGGAGATATGGAAGGACGGGCTCTCAAAGCTCCTTGCGGATGTTAAGATTGACTGCGACGCAACTCGCGAGTTTGTGGAAATCGCGCGCGCAACCTACTGCATCTACCGAAGCTCGTACATCCAGACGAGATACAACCGCCTGCGCGATGAATATAACGGCGGAAAGACGGATGTGCGCGAAGAAATTCTCGCGCTTCTTGATGAGGAAGAGGCTCTCGCGCTTGAGCTTTACGATGTCGTTTGCCATAACTCCGCGATAGGATACGAGGCATCAAACCACTATATGTTCAATAAATACAGCCTTGCTGAAAAGGTTATCAATATAGACCATCTCAAAAAATACTTTGCACCCTGAAATCATAAGTTTGAGTACAGAACAAGGCAAAAAAGCTCGCAACCCTGACGGGTTGGGAGCTTTTTTAACGCAGTTATGTGCCAAAATCGTGGTTTCAGGGCGTTTTATCCCTATGAAGCACCGCCGTGTTTTCTACTTTGTAAGGCTTGCGCCAAATTTTGCTGTTTCCTTTGCGAGGATTTCGCGGAGGACTTCAAGCGTATCCTCTATTTTGTCGTTTACGAGGACGTAGTCATAATGCTTTGACATTTCCTCTTCGTACTCATATCTCTTCAGGCGAAGGTCTATGTCCTTTTCGCCGCGGCCTATAAGGCGCTCGCGCAAAACTTCCTTGCTTTTGGGTTTTAAGTAAATCGCAACGACATCGGAAAGAAGCTTCTTTAAGTTGAGCGTACCCTCAACGTCGATATCCTTTATGAGCACCTTGCCCTCGGCGGTTTTCTCTTCAAGAATTTTTCTGCTTGAGCCGTACATATTGCCGTGAATCGGGCAGGTTTCGAGCATCTCTCCGCGAGAAACCATCGCGTCAAATTCCTCACGCGTAACGAAGATATACGGTCTCCCCTGCTCCTCGCCCGGGCGCATTGCACGCGTCGAGACTGTCGGCATAAGCGTTAAGTTGTTATATTCCTTAAGGAGCTCGTTTATGATTGTGTTCTTCCCTACTCCTGCGCTACCTGACATTATGATAAGCATATTTATCCCCCAAAAGTTTTATTTCTATCTACCCATCTTTCCGCGGACGAGGTCAAAAATTCTGTGCGCGGTTGACGGGTTATTCATTGTATAAAGATGTATGCCGTCAACACCGTGATCGACAAGGTCGCATATCTGCTCGGCGGCATATTCTATACCTGCCGTCGCAAGGCTCTCCGCATCATTTTCATACTTCTGCATAAGCTTTGTAAGCTCTGCAGGAATTGATGCGCCGCACATCGTTACCATTCTCTCTATCTGGCGCTTGTTCGTAATCGGCATTATGCCTGCCTCTATCGGAACGTCTATTCCTGCAAGGCGGACGCGGTCGAGGAAGTGATAAAAGTGGTCGTTTGAGAAGAAGAGCTGTGAGATGAGGTGTGAAACACCGTTCTCAATCTTGAATTTTAAGTTTAGCGTATCCGTGACAAGGTCAGGCGACTCAACGTGTCCCTCGGGATAGCAGGCACCGGAAACGCCGAAGCCATGCGCCGAGACCGCCGCCGCGAGGTCTGACGAATGGAGAAAATCGTACTTTCTCTCGCCGTCGGGCGGAACGTCTCCACGGAGCGCGAGAATGTTCTCAATGCCGTAGTTTGAAACGGACGAGAGAGTTTCCTCGACTTCCTCTCTCGATTGGGCAACGCAGGTTAAGTGCATAAGCGGCTCAATATTACAGCGCGACTTTATCTCCCCTGCAAGGAAAGCGGTTGCACGCGTTGCGGCAGAACCGCCTGCACCGTATGTAACGCTTATAAAATCGGGGTTTACGTCAGAAAGCGCATCGAGAATTTCGTACATACTGTCGATTGAGCCTTCCTTTTTCGGCGGAAAAATTTCAAGCGAGAAAACGCATTTTCCGCTCTCGAACATTGAAGATATTTTCAAGCTCCCCACCACCTTGAATTTTTATATATAAATAATACATTATTTTCGGCTTCAAATCAAGTAAAAGCGTTGATTTTTCTCAATTTAGATGGTATAATTACAGATAATATTATATTGGATACGTATGTACATAACACCTCGGAGGTTTTTTATATGAAATACTTTGTTATGCTCGGCGACGGTATGGCTGACCGTCCTATTCCCGAGCTTTCGGGAAAAACGCCGCTTTCCGCGGCAAATAAGCCAAATATGGACTATATTTCAAAAAACGGAGAGCTCGGACTTACCAACACGCTCTTTGAGGGTATGCCGACGGGAAGCGACATCGCAAACCTCTGCGTTTTCGGCTATGACCCCAAAAAATACTACACGGGCAGAAGCCCGATTGAGGCGCTTGGGCTTAACATCCCGCTTTCTGACGACGATACGGTTTTCCGCGCAAATTTAGTAAGCATATCAACTGATGGCGAGTTTGAAGATAAGGTTATGCTCGACCACAGCTCGGACAAGATTACAAACGAAGAAGCGTATGAGCTGCTCGATGCTCTTCAGGAGAAGTTCGGAACTCCGAACAGAAAGTTCCACCGCGGCGTAAGCTACCGCCATATTATGATATGGTCGGGCATCGACTATAACTACACGATGATGCCGCCTCACGACATCCTCGGAAAGTGTATCCGCGACTATCTCCCCGAGGGCCCTTACGGCAAGGAAGTTCTCTCTATGATGAAAGAGAGCTATGACCTTCTCATGGCGCATCCCGTAAACCGCGCAAGAATGGAAAAGGGCCTCAAGCCTGCAAACTGCCTCTGGCTCTGGGGCGAGGGCACAAAACCTCAGCTTTCAAGCTTCCCCGAGGAGCACGGTGTCTCGGGCGCGGTCGTCACCGCAGTTCCGCTCATTATGGGCCTTGCGCTCGGTATCGGCCTTAAGACTTATGAGGTTGAGGGCGCAACGGGCGATTACTACACAAACTATAAAGGCAAGGCAGAAGCTACGATAAATGCATTTAAGAACGGCGCAGACTTCGTCTTTACCCACGTTGAAGCTCCCGATGAGTGCGGCCACGACGGAGACACGGAGCTCAAGGTAAAGTCAATCGAGCGCATTGATGAGGACATCCTCGGTCCCGTTAAGGCATACCTCGACTCTCTCGGCGAGGAGTACAGAATTCTCCTTCTCCCCGACCACCCGACGCCGATTGAAGAGAGAACACACGTCATCGAGCCCGTTCCGTACGTAATCTATGGAAACGGCATTGAAGATAAGAGCAATCTCCCCTACGACGAAGCAAACGGAAAGGCTACGGGAAAATTCATTCCCCTCGCTTACACGATTATGAAAAGGTTTATTGGAAAGGACGTAGAATAAAATGGCAAACGATAAGAAAGTTGAACAGATTACCGATATGGAGGTTGACTTTGCCCAGTGGTTTACCGACGTATGCAAAAAGGCAGAGCTCATCGACTATTCCTCAATAAGGGGCGTTTTCATCTACCGTCCTTACGGCTACGCTATCTGGGAAAACATCCAGAGAATTATGGATGCGGAGTTTAAAAAGCAGGGCGTTGAGAACGTCTATATGCCGCTTCTCATTCCCGAAAGCCTCCTCCAGAAAGAAAAGGACCACGTCGAAGGCTTTGCTCCCGAATGCGCGTGGGTAACTACCGGCGGAAGCGAGCCGCTTGAAGAGCGTTACGCAATCCGCCCGACATCGGAAACTCTCTTCTGTGAGCACTTTGCAAACGTGCTCCAGTCACACCGCGACCTTCCGATGAAGTATAACCAGTGGTGCAGCGTTCTCCGTTGGGAGAAGACTTCTCGCCCGTTTCTCCGTCACCGCGAATTCCTCTGGCAGGAGGGACACACAATCCACGCAACTGCAGAAGAGGCAAAAGAGTTTACGGAAACAATGCTTAACGTCTATGCTGACTTCTGCGAGAACGTTCTCGCTATGCCCGTAACACGCGGACAGAAAACAGAAAAAGAGAAGTTTAAGGGTGCTGAAGCTACATACACAATCGAGTGTATGATGCACGACCGCAAGGCTCTTCAGGCAGGAACTTCCCACTACTTCGGCGACGGCTTTGCACGTCAGTTTGAAATTCAGTTTGCAGACAAGACAAACAAGCTTACAAATCCGCACCAGACATCCTGGGGCGTTTCAACCCGTCTTATCGGCGGTATCATCATGACCCACGGCGACAACAACGGCCTCGTTCTTCCGCCGAAGGTCGCTCCCATCCAGGCTGTTATCATTCCTATTGCGGCGCACAAGGGCGGCGTTCTTGAGGCATCCGATGAGCTTATGGCAACGCTCTCTGCGGCAGGCATCCGCGTAAAGTGCGACAAGTCTGACAACTCCGCAGGCTGGAAGTTTGCAGAGTATGAGATGAAGGGCGTTCCCGTCCGCATTGAGCTCGGCCCGCGCGACCTTGAGGCAGGTCAGTGCGTTCTCGTTTCACGCGTAACACGCGAGAAGAAGGTTGTTGCGCTTTCCAACATCGTCGCGGAAGTCAACGCAATTATGGACGAAATCCATACCGCACTTTATAACAGAGCTCTTGCTAACCGCGAGGAGCACACCTACACCGCAACCACCTTCGACGAAATGAAGGAAATCGCCCAGACCAAGGGCGGCTTCGTCAAGACAATGTGGTGCGGCGACCTCGAATGCGAACTTAAAGTCAAGGAAGAGGCAGGAATGAGTTCACGTTGCATGCCGTTTGCTCAGGAGAAGATTTCCGACGTCTGCCCCATTTGCGGCAAGCCTGCAAAGACGATGATTTACTGGGGTGTAGCATATTAAACAATTTCGAAAGGAGCAGGCTCCCCTGTGTAAGGGGAGCTGGCACGAAGTGTCTGAGGGGTTGTCGCAACCCTACAATCCCTCCACCGCCTTACGGCGGTCCCCCTCCCTTTGCACAAGGGAGGCTTAAAGCAAACTTTTACGAGGTGTTTTATGAGTACTTTAAAGACAAGGCTTACGGAAATTGTAACCGATGCCTTTACTGCGGCAGGATATGACGCGTCACTCGGCGTTGTCACCTTCTCTGACCGCCCCGACCTTGCACAGTTCCAGTGCAACGGCGCGCTCACAGGCGCAAAGCTTCACAGAAAGGCTCCGATGATGATTGCAAACGACGTTGTCGCTCGCCTTTCGGAAAACGAAATCTTCAAGAGCGTTACCGTCGCGCCGCCCGGATTTATAAACATCATCCTCTCTGATGAGTTTATCGCAGGCGAGGCAGGAGCTATGACGGAAAGTGACCGTCTCGCTCTTCCGCTTATGGAGAAAAAGACGATAGTTGTTGACTACGGCGGCCCGAACGTTGCAAAGCCTCTTCACGTCGGCCATCTCCGCGCCGCTATTATCGGCGAGACCTTAAAACGCCTTGCAAGATTTTTAGGCCACAACGTAATCGGTGATGTTCACCTCGGCGACTGGGGTCTCCAAATGGGCCTTATCATTGCCGAGCTTGAGAGAGTTTCTCCCGACCTTCCCTATTTTGATGCAAATATCACCGATGACTATCCCGAGGAAAGCCCCGTCACGATTGACGACCTTTCAAAGCTCTACCCCGAAGCAAGCGCACGTTCGAAAACGGACGAGGAGTTCCGCGCACGTGCCATGCGCGCGACCTTTGATTTGCAGAACGGTCGCCCGGGATACGTCGCCCTCTGGAAGAAGTTCCTCGAGGTTTCGGTTTCTGACTTAAAGAAAAGCTACGCAAGACTCGGTGTTGACTTTGACAAGTGGCTCGGCGAGAGCGATGCTGACCCGTATGTCCCCGAGCTTCTTAAAACTCTCGACGAAAAGAACCTCACATACCTCTCCGACGGTGCACTCATTGCAGACGTTGCGGAGGAGACAGACGATGAGCCAATGCCGCCTGTCATTATTTCAAAGTCTGACGGCTCGGCACTCTATGCGACAACCGACCTTGCGACGATTGTCCAGCGTATGCGCGACTTTGAGCCCAATGAAATCTGGTACGTCGTTGACAGTCGTCAGTCGATGCACTTCAAGCAGGTCTTCCGCCTTGCGAAAAAAGCAGGCCTCGTAAATGAGGACACTGCTCTTTACCACGTGGGGTTTGGCACTATGAACGGTAGCGACGGCAAGCCATATAAGACCCGTGAGGGCGGCGTTATGAGCCTTTCCGTTCTCATTCAGAGCGCAATGGACGCATCGCGCGAGAGAATTGACGCATCCGAGATTGCGAAAACGCTTTCCGAAGAAGAAAAGCTTGCAAATTCCGAGAAAATCGGTATTGCGGCAATAAAATTCGGCGACCTTATAAACCACCGCTCAAGGGATTACATCTTCGACCTCAACCGCTTCCTCTCGACAGAGGGCAAAACCGGTCCGTATCTCCAGTACACGGTCGTCCGAATCTCCTCGCTTCTTGCAAAGGCAAGCGAGCAGGGCGCAAAGTGCGGCAAGATTCTTCCGCCGACGAGCGACACAGAGCGCGAGCTTTTAATCAAGCTCTTCTCGGTTGGCGATGTTCTTCTCCGCGCGTTTGACGAAAAAGCACCGAGTGCAATCTGCGAGGTTATGTTCGACATTGCAGGTCTTTTCAACCGCTTCTATTTTGAGAATAAGATTCTTTCAAACGAAAACGAAGAGGAGCGCGCATCGTGGCTTTCCATCGTCTCTCTTGTCCGCGCGACACTTCTCACTCTTCTCGACATTTTCTCAACAGAAATCCCGTCAATAATGTAATATAAAGCCAAGGGGAGAAACTCCCCTTGGCTTTGTTTACATCTTTCAAAGGAGATTTTAAAAATGGAAAGTACACTTCCCGACCGAATACGAGCTATTTGATCCTCTCCCCGAAGGTCACCGAAAGCTGACCTTTTAAAAAGTTTTTTAATTTAAAAATTTTTAAGGGAGAATGTAAAAATGAGTACCACACTTTCTGACAAACGGATGTTCTCAAACCGCGAGCTTGTAAGGCTCACCGTTCCGCTTTTCTTAAGCTCGCTTCTTTCTATTGTCACAAACCTTGTTGACTCGGCAATGGTCTCAAGCGCAGGTGAGGCGGCGGTTGCGGGCGTTTCGCTCGTCGGAAACATCACACTCGTTTTCATTATGCTCATTTCAGCGGCGACAAGCGGCGGTATCGTTATTACCTCGCAGTTTGTCGGCAAGGGCGATAGGACTCTTGCCAACGAATCGGCAAAGCAGTTTATCTACCTTGCGACTGCGGCAGGGCTTTTCATCTCCGTTATCCTCTTTTTCTTCCGTGAGCCGATACTTCGCCTCGTTTACGGCAGCGTTGATGAGGATGTTTTCAAAGCCTGCTGCGATTATCTCTTCTGGCTGTCCCTCGGGTATCCTTTCTACGCGATAGGCGAAGGCTCGGCGTCGATTCTCCGTGCCATCGGAAAAAACACGCTCTCTGTTGTTCTTTTTATCGCATCAAACCTTTTAAATGTCATCGGTAACGCGATTTTCATCTTTGTTTTTGATATGGGTGCGGCGGGAGCAGGACTCTCTACCACAATTTCCCGCGTTGTTTGGGCTGTCGGAAGCTTAATTCTCCTGCACAACAAGAGCTTAAAGGTTCATTTTGAAAAACTTCTTCACTATAAACCCGATTGGTCTATTATCAAAAAAATCACCGTAATCGGCGGCACGAGCGGACTTACAAACGCGCTTTTCTATATAGGAAAGCTTCTCATTTCAACGCTCACTGCGACCTTCCCGACAGCAGAAATCACGGCGTTTTCCGTTTCAAATTCAATCTGCAACTTCTCCTGGTCGGGGCTTGGCGCGTTTTCAAATGCGCTCGTTCCGATTGTAGGTCAGTGTATGGGCGCAGGAAAGCCCGATCAGGCTCGCTTTTACACAAAGAGAATGTCAAACGCATCGCTCGTCGCTATGGTTATCCTTTTCGGTCTCACCTTTATCTTCAGAAATCAGCTCGTTCTTATGTTCGACTTTGGGTCTGAAACGCTTGCGCTTTCGGCAAATAACGTCGGCATCGGTGCTATCTTCTCAATTTTCTCAATCTATTCCTGGGCGTTTACTCCAATCAACGGCTTCCGCGCGGCGGGAGATGTCAAATACGGTCTGTATGTTTCGGTTGTAACGATGTTCGTCTTCCGCGTCGGCCTTGCATTCCTGCTCGGCAGCTACTTCAAGATGGGACTGCTCGGCCTCTGGATAGGTATGTGGGCAGACTGGTTTGCACGCGCAATTCTCAACATCATCCACTTCCGCCGCGGCAAGTGGCTTACGAAAAAGGTTATTTAAATAATCGTTGTTTTATTCAGTAACCTTTCGTTTTTGCATTGCTCTTTTTTTCACAGAACATTATAATTGAATGCAAAAGCACGTCTCTCAAGGAGTTTTATTTATGGATCATGCACTCAACCAAAAACCGCCTATGTTTACAAACCGTGCGCTCGTTTCTCTTTCGGTACCCATTATGTTTGAAGGGCTCCTTTCCATTATGGCAGGCTTTGTCGACTCGGCAATGGTCTCTTCCGTCGGAGAGGCGGCAGTAAGCGCAATATCACTTATAGATTCGATAAACCTACTGATTATCGGTTTTTTCTCCGCTCTTGCGTACGGCGGCACAGTTGTTGTTTCGCAGTATATCGGAAACGGCAACAAGGAGGCGGCAACGGAAAGCTCAAAGCAAGTGCTTTATGCCGTTACCTTCGTCTCACTTTTTGTGACGGTGGTTGTTCTTCCGTTTGTCTCACAGATTACAAGCTGGATTTATCCCGACCTTGAGCTGATAGTTTTTGAATATTCAAAAAGCTACTTTTTCATCATCGCGATAGGCTATGTCCCTATGGCAATCGGCCTTTGCACATCTTCCCTTCTCCGAGCTCAGGGCAAAACGCGAACGGCGTTTTGCCACGGAACGATTGTCAACCTCTTAAACGTTGTCGGTAACGCGGTTTTTATCTACGTTTTCGATATGGAAGTTGCAGGTGCGGCGCTTTCGACCACTCTTGTTCGTTTCCTTTACGCCCTCCTCGGAATTATCTTCCTCAAAAGCAAGTCACTTGAGTTTCCGCTTGAGAAAATTCTTCGTTACAAACCCGATTTCAAGCTTCTTAAAAAGATTTTCCTCATCGGCGGAACAAACGGACTTGAAACCTCGCTTTTCTACATAGGAAAGCTCGTCCTCTCAAGCCTTATCGCGTCGTTTGGAACTATCGCAACTGCGGCGTATGCCGTTTCGTTTAATATCTTCAACATCGCCGCAAACTGCATCTGCTCTCTCGGAACGGCTCTTCTAACCGTTGTCGGTCAATGTATCGGAGCAGGAGAGACGGAGCAGGCACGATATTATACGAAGAAGCTCACAAATGTTGCGTTCGTCCTCGTTCTCGTCTTCTACGGCACTATCTTCATTTTCAGAAATCAGCTCGTTCTTCTCTTCGGCTTTAGCGACGAGGCACTTCGTACGTCGGCATACTTCACGGGTTTTGCGGCTCTCGTTTCGATTTTCTCCATTTACTCCCACGCCTTTGTACCGATGAGCGCATTCCGCGCAGCAGGCGACGTGAAATATCCTCTTATCGTCTCACTTTCGTCTATGTTCATTTTCCGCATCGGGCTTGCCTTTGTTCTTGCAAAGGGGTTCGGCATGGAGCTTGAAGCTATCTGGCTCGGTATGTGGGCGGACTGGATTTTCCGCGCGATTCTTAACTTCTTCCGCATTCGCGGCGATCGATGGTTAAATAAAAAAATTGTTTAAAATTTTTTGGATTACATACTTTGCAACGCCCGAGATTTTCGGGCGTTGCAGTTTTTTACAAGGAAGTCGTCACTTTTCTTACCGCTTGTGGCAAAATATCCGCCTTTGAATGCGCGCATATTAAAAGAGAAAGGAGGCGAAAATAAAAAGGATGAAAAATTTTAAAATTTCATCGAAAATTTTTGTCGCCATTATAATTTCCCTCTCACTTATAGTGGCGGCAAGCGCGGCGGAGAGTCTTATTCCGCTCGGCCATACAACGGGAATCTCGATTTCGTCCGAAGGTGCGGTGGTCGTAGGTTTTTCGGAAGACCTTACGCCAAACCCTGCAAGGGATGCAGGCATTGCACCGGGCGATATTATCAAAAAAATCGAAAACAAAAAAATCAGTCAAAACGCGGATATACTCTCGGCAGTCCTTGAAAGCGACGGAAACCCCGTCACTATTGAGTATGTCCGAAACGGGAAAACTCATACCGTTAAGGTCTGTCCCACAAGAACAGAAGACGGCTCTTTCGTTCTCGGAATATGGGTGCGCGACTCGGTGGCAGGAATAGGAACTCTCACGTATTTAAACCCCGAGGATAATTCCTACGGTGCGCTCGGTCACGGCATCTCGGACAGCAAGACGAACACGCTGATTCCTCTTTCCGACGGCGAGCTCTTTCTTTCCTCTGTTCAGAGCGTAAAGAGAGGAAAATCAGGCGAGCCGGGCGAGCTTATCGGTAGCTTCGACACATCAGCGATTTTTGCAAATATTTCCAAAAACACGGAAGCCGGTATCTTCGGAAAAATCAAAGACCCCGACCTTCTCCGAGGAGACGGAGCACTCCCGATTGCAAAACCCAACGAAATAAAAAAGGGAGAAGCAACCATCCTCTCAAACGTCGAGGGTGATGAGGTAAAGGAATATAAAATCGAGATTATGAACATCTACCACGGCGGCGAGGCGACAAAAAATATGCTCATCCGCGCAACCGACCCCACACTTCTTGAAAAAACAGGCGGTATCGTCTGCGGAATGTCAGGCTCGCCGATAATTCAGGACGGAAAGCTCGTCGGTGCTGTGACCCACGTTCTTGTCAACGACCCGACAAAGGGCTACGGAATATTTATTGAGAATATGCTCGATATCGCGGAATAAGCTTAAATAGACAAAGCTCCCCTTTTGGGGGATAAAAAAGTGAGATGTAAATTAATTCTTGCGAATTAATTTACATCTCCTTTGTCTTTTGAGGGCGCGGTTCCGAAATAATTTACATACGCCTTATAGAACGACGAATAATCTTTAAATCCCGCTTCAGAACAGAGCTTTGTCAGCGCCTCGCCTTCCTCAGCAAGTCTTTTTGCGTAAATCAGCCTCTTCTGCATTATGTATTTGTGTATCGGAATACCAAATTCCTTTTTAAACATATGTGTGATTCCCGACGGTGAAATATGCACAATTTCTGCCAATGACTTTATATCAAGGCTTTCCGAAAGGTTCTCGGAAATATATTCTGCAATTAAATTCATCGGTCCTCTTTTATTTTCCCTGCTCTCTTTTTCACCACCAAAATCATACAGGTCAAGCTCGCTTACAAGCATCAGGAAAGCGGAATATGCGTGAAAGTCTGCATTTTTGCCGTTTTTTCTCAAAATATTTACAAGCTTATCACATATATACTTTATTTCTTCGCTAAAGCTTTCGATTATTCTCAGTTCGCTCATTATTTCAGACAAAATTTCATTTTCCAAGCCACTTGCAGAAAAGCTTATTTTAAGCCTCATAAAGTCGGGATGATTTTTCGGCTTGAAAAAATGATACGTACCTGCAGGAATAATCAAGAGCGAAGGCATTTTCAGGGTGCGACGTCCCTCTATTGTGAAAAGCTCAACATCTCCTTCCAGATATAAGAGTATTTCGTGGTAAGAATGAATTTCACGCTCTTCAATATTTTCTTTGTCTGTCAGGCAAAACGATATTTGATTTTTCGTTATTTTATTTTCCATATAATTTTTCATATGCTCATAGTATCATATGTTTGCTTATTTTTCAATGTTTTTTGCCTGAATTTCAATTTATATTTCATAAATTGTATGCTACAATGATTTATGGGTGATATTTATGTATTCATATTTTGATGCTCATTGTGACACTATGTCAAAAATGTATAAAAAAAGGATTGGGCTTGATTCTCCTTCTCTTATGGTGAACACCCCGAATCTTCAACCTTATAAAAGCGCAATTCAGGTTTTTGCTCTTTTTAACGGCGGAGATATGAATAAAGAAAATATGATAAATTGCTTTGAATATTTCAAGGGCGAGGCAGAAAAGCTTTCATCACAAGTTTCGATATGCGCCTCTGCAAAGGAAATAGACGAAAATAAAGCTCCGCTCTCTGCAGTTCTTTCAATAGAAGGGCTCGGCAATCAACCCGATTTTACAACAGGCGCCATAAAGAGCTTTTATGATGTCGGAGTGCGTTTTATGAGCCTTTGCTGGAATAATGACAACATCCTCTGCGGTGGATGCGAGGGTGTAGGCGTAGGGCTGACCGATTTAGGAGCGGAAACGCTCTCGCAAATGGAAGAGCATAAAATTATTCTTGATGTTTCACATATGTCGGACAAGAGCTTTTGGGATAGCTTTGAAAATTATTCGCTGCCCATTTGTGCAACTCACTCTGTCAGTCGCGCCGTTCATCATCACAGACGCAATCTTACCGACGAACAGTTTACGGCCATTGTAAAACGCGGGGGTGTCGTCGGAATTAACTTCTATCCTCCGTTTCTCTGTGACGGTAAGGCCGATATCAATACGGTTATCAGGCACATCGAACACTTTATGTCGCTCGGAGGAGAGGAGAGCCTCGGTCTTGGCAGCGACTTTGACGGAATAGGCGCCTCTCCTGAAGGGCTTGCAAACTCTTCAGATATCCATAATTTACTTGAGCGCCTCTTATCTTTAAACTATTCCGAAGAAAGCGTGAAAAAAATAGCTTATGATAACTTTAAAAATCTTTTTAAAAAGTTTACCTCATAATTTTTAACTTACACAAATAATCAGGAGGCTTATATGAATACTAATTCTTTAAAAAAGGTTAATCTTGAAGCTTCTGTTCAGATTAACAACGGTCTTAACGAAACAAGCGCGGACGGCGCAACCCTTGCCTTTGACAAAAAATACGGCATCATGTTTTGTGCATATATGCCCGGGCCGCAGGGTAATTACGGGGAATCCAGAGGAAGAATATCGTTATCGTATTTTCCCGCTTCGCAGCCTACCAATATAAGATTTGTTACCATATCGGAAGATAAGGATGTTTATTGTCATAATATTCTGGGTCTTGGTGACGGCAAAGTCAGAGTTATTTACGAAAAAGACAGCAAGGCAGATTGCGACCATTTTACCTGCTTTAAAGATTACGACTTTCTGTCAGACACCTTAAGCGAAGAAAAAACCGTTATGCTCAGGCGTGATGACGGCAGTATTGTTCCGTTAAACGAAACAGAACAGTTCGCGTATCTCGAAAGAAACGGTTTTTTCAATCATACATACCGTTGGTGTGAGCAAATCAGCATAGGAAGCCACACAATCTTTTCAGGTGATGACGGATATGTATATGGTGCTATAACAAGCTTTCTTGCCGAACCCATACTTTACCGTTCTGCCGACAACCTTGAGACTCTGGAGTTTTTTGCCATTTGCCCGTACACTGCACAGTATGAGATGGATTATAAATTTTTAAACGGAAAAATCCATGCCATATTCAGAACCGATAAAGATATCGACTCTGTTGCATATACCTCCTCGAAGGATATGGGAAAAACATGGTCAGAGCCTGTGTTTTTTGAAAACAGCATACAGTGCAGACCAAGACTTATAGTTTACAACAACCAGATCCTCATGAGCTATAGTTATTTTAATGACGATACCCGACACCGTCCCAAGATTCAGCAAGGAAGAACATCGGTAAAATTGGTTTACGGCGAGGAGCGCACCGCTGTTGCAGATCTCTACAGCGAGTACGGTATCGTTAATGTCGGGCTTGCAGAAATACTCAACGATATTTATATGGCATACAGCACAAGCGAGCTCGCGCTTGAATATCAGAACGGCAACCCCCTTGTCAGGAGCAAAGATGCCATAAGGTATATAAAGCTTGGCAATCTTATTCCGAACAAAAATTAAGGGAGAAAAATAAATGGAATATCCACACGGACTTCTTTTTGACGAAAAACTTCAAAAAGAATTGAAAGAAAAATTTTATTATGCAGATGAAGACCCCGAATATGGCGCAAGGCTCTTTTTTGAAAACTCGGGTGGCAGCTTAAGGCTCAAAAAATGCGTGGAGACAAAAGAGAAAACCGAACGGTTTCCCGATTGCCCCGAAAGAATCCACGAACGCTCTTTAAACCTCAAAGCAATGGTGAATAACGGAACAAAAGAGATTCTTGAAATAATCTTTGGCGCAAAGGACGGTTCTCTCATAACAGAGCTTACGGCATCGCAGACCATGTTTCACATGGTGGGGCTGATAATGGAGAATATCCCCGGCAAAAATGCCGTGGTATCATCACTTGAGCATCCGTCAGCATTTGATGCCATAGAGTTTTACTGCAAAAAAACAGGTAAGGAAATGCGCGTTGTGCCTGCAAACAAAAAGACGGGCGGCATCGATGTAGAGGAAGTTATCAAGTTTGTTGACAAAGACACCTGCCTTTTGAGCATTATGTCGGCATCAAATATTTCGGGCAATATTATGGACATAGAGGCGATTGTTGAAAAAGCAAGAGAAATAAAGCCTGACCTTTATATAATTTCCGATGCTGTTCAGCACGCTCCGCACAGTGTTCTTAATGTTGAAAAGCTTAAGATTGACGGAATGAATTTCGCTCCTTACAAGTTTTTTGGCGTGCGCGGATGCGGATTTGCCTACGTTTCCGAGCGTGTTGCATCTCTTCCCCATCATAAGCTCATCGCCAAAGAGCAAAGTGTTTTTGAGCTTGGCACAAGTGCACCGGGCAATTTCGCGGCGGCGATGGAAATTATTAACTATGTATGCGATATAGGTAAGCGCTTTTTGGAAACTGACGACAAAAAAGCTTTGTATGATGAGGGTATGCGTCGTATTCATCTGCATGAACGGGCACTTCTTTACAGGATGCTTGAGGGAAGTCGAGAAATTCCGGGGCTTCGTCATATTCCGGGTGTTACGGTTTGCGTTGATACGGATGATTTAACAAACCGCGACCTTATTGCCGCTATTGCCATTGACAATATTGATTTTACGGAATGTGTGGCAGAGTATCAGAAGCGCGGTGTTACCGTGTACGAAAGAGTAGATACCAGTATTTATTCTGAAAGAATTTTAAAGGCGTTAGGTCTCAATGGAGCAATAAGGGTATCTCCTCTTCATTGTCACGGCGCAGACGATATTGATAAATTCCTTTGCATAACCGCAGAAATTGCAAAAGAAGCAAAAAAATGATATTGTTGCACCCTATTGACAACAGTCGTGAGCGGAAGTCCCATCATTCAGGATGGTAAGCTTGGCGGTGCAGGAAGCAATACCTTGCGTAAGGATTTTATGATTGAGCATAACCTTCCTTTCAGCAACAGACAGAAGATGATTTACAGTATAAATAAAATTAAAAACGAAAAGGTTGAACTTTTCCTTGGCAATCACCTTGAAAACAACAAAACAGAAGAAAAACTAAGCGTTTTAAAAGACAGTAAAGTTAATCCTTTCATTGAAAATAGTCAGAAGGAATGGGACGCGTTTTTAGAAACAAGGTTGGAATTAATTAATAAAATCATTGACCAGAATCTTTAGAAAGGTTGAACAAAGCTATGAAAAAAACAATAGAAAGAATTGAATCTGAAAAAATTATAGCAATTGTGCGTAACGTACAAAAGGATAAACTGATAAAGCTTTGCCGGGCATTATATGATGGCGGCATACGTTTGGTGGAATGTACATACGATGCAAGCGGCATTACTACGGACGTGGAAACAGCAAATAAAATAAAACTTATAATTAGTGAATTTGGCGAGAAAATGACAGTAGGTGCCGGAACGGTGCTTACAGAAGAACAAGTTGAGCTTACAAAGGAAGCGGGGGGTAAATTTATTATTTCTCCCGATGTAAATAGGGATGTAATCAAAAAAACCAAAACCCTGGAACTTGTATCTATTCCCGGTGCTCTTACCCCCAGCGAAATCACTTCGGCAATTAGATACGGAGCAGATTTTATAAAGCTTTTTCCCGTAAATGCAGTCGGCGGATTAGATTATATAAAAGCCGTTTCTGCACCGCTTTCCAATGTTAAATTTCTGGCAGTTGGCGGAGTAAATGAAAATAATATAGCCTCATATATAAAAGCAGGTTTTTGGGGTGTAGGTATAGGAAATGGTATTGTAAACACGAAGATGATTGAAAATGATGACTATATCGGCATAACCAATCTGGCAAAAAAATTCAAAGAAAATTCAAAGGAGAATTAATATTGGAACCGGGAATTATGTTATTTATCCGCTGTAAGGTTGATATATTTGAACAAATTAAAATCCTAAAAGAAAATATGTTAAACTTGGAGAAAATCAGATAAAAGTACCGAAAAGGCACCCAAATTACGCGTTGGGTGTCTTTCTTTCTTGGAAAAGAGAAATGAATATGCTATTATTATAGAAGATAACAATACCGCGTCCGCGCTTGTAAAATCAGGAGGGAGCAAAGTGAAATTTTTTCACGTTTACAACGAAGATTGCTTTAGGGGACTTGAAAAGAACGGTTTTATAAACAAAAACACAGGTTTTAAAATTCAGAACGTTTTTTCAGTTCCCGAAAAACGGCTTTTCAATAATATCGCCGCGAAAGGCGGCACACTGTACAACCTCATCAGAGAGGGAGGCTTTCCCTTCTACGTTGACAGAATTGCAGGCGGCATAACCTACTTCCCTTACAGCTATGACAAATCACTTCTGCGTGAATATTCCGAGCTTCTTGGAGATTGGTTTCTCGGAGTTCAGCTTCACGAAACCAACAACCGCCGCCAGAACGACTGGCCTCTTATCACCCGTCTTCTCGGACACAAGGGCCCGTACGACCTTTCGCAGATGAAAAAGCTTCTCAAAAGTGACTATGCCGTTACCCCTGACGGCACACGGCTTTACGCGCTCGCTCACGACCCGGTTGAGGTCTATGCCACCTTGCACTATGCCGAAGAGCCCGAGGAATACTTCTCCGAGGTTCGGGATATGTACCTGCGTCGTCTCTCCGACACCGACGGGCACATTCTTCCCTGCGACGGCTGTCAGCTCTTTACTCACCTTCAGAATGAGCTCGGGATGCGTTCCTTCATGCCCGAAATCGGAAGCCAGGGGACGCGCATACAGCAGGCGCTCGCCACCGTCCGCGGAATGGCGAAGGCTTACGGCAAGACCTGGGGCGCGTACTACGAGTGTTGGCGTTCAGACCCCGAGACGATGACCTCGTCTATGCCCTGCTTTAACTCCGACCCCGTCAACGAATGGTATCTCACACAGGATACCCACGCCGACGATTTCACTACCTACGGTGAAAACGGCGGAAGCTCACGGCTTTTACAGAACCGCATTTATCACTACGTACTTATGAGCGGTGCGGATTACCTCTCCGAAGAGTGGGGGCTTAACTGCTCCTATTCGGATATGTCGGACTTTACACTCTCCTCTTACGGACTTCTCAAACGCGACTTTATCTCCTCCACCGAGGATATTTGCGACGTTACGGCGCACATTCCTTTTGCAATCGTTCTTCCGAAGCGGTATGCCTGCGCGGAGATTCCAACCATCGACACGGAGCACAAGTTCCTGTTTAATGTATATCGCGACGTATATTTGGACTGCCGTCTCTCGGCTGAGGATAAGGCGTACTACGGCCACGTTGAAAACGTTCTGAAGCTTTTCTTCGCACGAAAGGAGCCCTACTACGGAAACGAGGGCCACGCTCTTTGCAACACGCGCTTCGGTGATATGTTCGACGTTGTCTATGACGACTTCCCGACGGATTCCCTTCGCCGCTACGAATATCTCATCGACGCAACGCCCGACGGCTCTTTTGCAAGGAAAAACGCAGGAAAAGACCTCAGGATTCTCGAAAGCGGAGACATCCCCCGTCTTTCTTCGGACATCAGGCGGAAAATACGCGAGGTTATGCCCGTCTGTGTGGATGGACTTCCCTATCTCGTCTCCACGGACGGAAACGGCACACGTTACCTCTCCGTTTTCAATAACGAAGGAAACCTACGCTCTCACGAAAAGGGAGACACAATCGACCACGCTGCTGACCGTACCGTTTCTGCTGAATTTCTCGCAGCTGCGAAGCCGACTATATGGAAGGCTTCTTCCGATGCGGTTAACATTCAGAGGACGGGCGACGGAAAATATTCAATCCACGTTCCCGCTGCCGAATTTGTTATCCTGACGTTCTGATATCGGTCTTAATAAAGCTAAAAATCACCGCAGAGTTAATCTGTGGTGATTTTGTTTTGTTATATTTTCGCTTTATATTACGGTTTGTTTTCAACAATGTTGTCCTTGACTATTAGTTCCTCGATGCACTCGGCTTTTATTGCTTCTTTTCTCACTTTCAAAAAGCGGTTTCCCGTAATCTCAATCTTCTTGTGAATTTTCGGCGCATCCTCGCCGCTTACCCCGTCAATGCCAATATGCACGAACGCATCTCCGCCCCACGCGTTGCAGTCAGAAAGCGTGTTATCGCGGAATATGAGATGCTTCACTCTTCCCGATTCGTACCAGTACCGCGCAAGGTCCATAACATACAGTGCGCCGCCGCAGTCGCAGAAGGTGTTTTTCTCAACGAGCATCTCCCCTGCTCCCGAGATTCGGCTCTTCGGGAAATGGCGGAAATCATTGTGGTGCATATAAAGGCGCGGCATATTGTCGGGGTTTTCTACCCAGAAGCCTTCCTTTACGCGGTCGCGCCCATAGTTAAATTTCCCTTTTATAACAAGATCCGTTGCGCTCATCTGCGCAAGGTGCGCCTCATCGACGATAAACTCCGCCACGATTTCAAAGCTTTCGCTATTGATTATCTCAAGTCTGTCGCCTGCGCGATACGGGCAGAAATACCACTGGTCGCGATGCATAAGCCTTGACGTGAGCGTAGTCTCATCCGCCGAAATGAGTGATGTGTAAATTCCGTGTACATTGACCGCATCGTCCATCGTCTCGGAGATTTTGCAGTTTTTTATCTCAAGAAATCCTCCGCAGTTTACGAAATGGAGCGAGTCGGCAGTAAGCGTCTGGCGCGCATTTTCGTGATACGAAATGTCAGTGCAGAATGCGTCAATCGTTATATCTCTTGAAAGCTGGGCGATAACGCCCATTCCGATTCCTCTCGCGACGGTGACGTTCTCCACCGTTACGCCGCAGGAACGGTCGATGCAGATAACATCAACCTTTCTCTTGCCGTCGGCAATTATCGTGACTTCTTTATTATTGAATTTTGTTTTTGAGGGACTGTCGCTCACATATCGCGCATACACACCCGTTTCCGTTTCCGAAACGGTGCACTTCATAACGCTTGCAGGGAGATTTTCGAGATTCGCGCGGCAAGCACCCGTTGCAAGGTACTGCACATTGTGGCATCCGACCTCGTGCAGGGAGAAAAACTCCTCCTCGCCGCTTATGGTCTCGCTCTCTCTTATGAAAAACAGCGTGCCGTCTTTTATGAAAAACGGGTTTTCGTTCTTGTCGATGTCGATATAAACTCCGTCATCGTCGGCATCGTGAAAATACAGGTCGATAAGCGGATTTCTCCCTGTATCCGCGATAAAATTTTTTATCGTGATGTTCTTGCTTTCCGATATCATAAACGGAAAAACGACGTCGTGGAAAACAAATACCGAGCCGCCGCCGTCAATTGTTATGTTTCCGGCATCCTCTATGGCAAAAACCATATACTTATCGCAAGAGGTGTTGTTCGAAATCGCATAAAAACGCTTGCGCGTTCCGTCTTTGAAGAAGTGGTACTCTCCCTTTTCAAAGCGAATCTCACCGCCGCCTGCCGCTTTTAACGCATCAAGCGCTGCGATTACGGCAGGTGTCGCATTTTTCTCGTTTTTGGAAATTTGGATTATCATTTTCTTCCCTCGCCTCTATTTTTTACAGAGCTCCCAGAACGCGACGGCGGATGCGGCGGCGACGTTTAGGGAATCGACACCGTGGGACATCGGGATTTTTACCGTATAGTCGCAGTCGGCAATCGTGCTCGCTCGAAGTCCGTCTCCCTCTGTTCCGAGGACGATGGCGAGTTTTTCTTCACCTCGAAGCTTCTCATCGTCGATATCAAGCGTGTCGTCTAAAAGCGCCATCGCGCAGGTTTTAAAGCCGAAGCGTGAGAGCGTTTCCTGCCAGTCCTCGTTCTTTTCAAAGAACGTCCACGGCACCTGGAACACCGTTCCCATACTTACTCGCGCCGAGCGGCGGTACAGGGGGTCAGAGCATCCCGAGGTAAGAAGCACCGCGTCTATTCCGAGCGCGGCGGCTGATCTGAAGATTGCGCCGAGGTTTGTCGGGTTCATTACGTCCTCGAGGACGGCTATCCTCCTCGCATCACGGCAGATTTCCTCCACCGTCGGGCGTGTCGGGCGAAGCATCGCGCAGAGCATTCCGCGCGTGAGCTTATACCCCGTAAGCTGGGTCAGCACATCAAACTCCGCCGTATAGACGGGGATATCTCCGCAACGCGCGATGACGTCACGCGCCTCGCCGTTTATGTGACTCTTCTCGCAGAGAAAGGAAAGAGGATGGCACCCTGCATCAAGCGCGCGGTGGATGACCTTCGGGCTTTCTGCGATAAACTGCCCACGCTTTGGCTCTTCGCGGTTTAGTAGCTGTGCTTCCGTAAGACGGGCATAGACATCCAGCTCCTCCGCCATAAAATCAGTTATTTCTATAATATTACTCATATCTTTCTCCAAATTTTATATTTTCTTTATAAACTCGCTCGGGGTCATGCCGGTTTCACGCTTGAATACCTTGCTGAAATAGTAAATATCCGAGAAGTTGCACATCTCGCTGACCTCTCCGACAGAGAAGCGCCCGGTTATGAGAAGTCCTTTTGCGTGTTCGATTTTGAGGGACGTGAGGTACTTTGCAGGAGTTACGCCATAAATATTCTTGAAAAGCTCGCAAAATCTACGCAGAGAAAGGCTGCTCTCGCCCGTCGCAACATCGATGCAGCCCGCCTCGCTGAAGTGCGTATCGATATATTCCTTTGCACAGAGGATTCTCCTGTCCTTCGGAGCGTATGCCTTTTCCCTCGCCCGACCTACCTCAGAACAGAGGCGATAGAGGTGTGAGAGAAGAGAAAGGACATCTCCCGAGGTCTTCGCAAGCTCTGCCTTCTGCAAAATTGAAACTATGGCAGTCGGGTTTGCCGCAGATGTACAGAAGCTCTGGGTGTCAATCTCCTCATACGTCGTAAAGTGGATTGAGAACGCCTCGCACGGCTCGATGACCTCAGCTTTGTAGTCATCACGTCTGTTTAAAAAGTAGAGGCTTCCCTCGGATATCTCAAAATTACCAAATTTAAAAGTGTGCTCAGCCCGCCCACGAAGCTGGATACCAACGATATGGTCTTTTCTGTCTTTCGCAATCCATGAGGGAGAAGTCGTGTTATACCGCACAACTGCGCGGATTTCGCGGACTCGCAAATCTTCAAACGTCATAGCCTCACTTCCTTTCTTTTCAAGGAACATTATAACACAGTATGAGATTTTGTAAATATTTATTTCCGAAATTTACAAAATTTCGTATATGTACATTTTCGCAAACCTCTCTTTGCGATATACTTACAGCAAGGAGGTGTTTATTGTGAATGAGAAAAAGCTGCGTGAAGAATTGTACTCCTTCTATCTCTCGGGTGATAAGGAGAGGTGTGAGGCGTTTTCTGAAAAGTGCTACAATAAAATGAACAGACTCTTCCGCGACGGTATGACCGTCACTGAACAGAAGCTTCTGCAGTATGACGTTATCGCAGAGGAGTTTGAACCTGTTATCTTTAGGTTTAGCCCCTACTTTTTTGAGACCGGCGTTCTCACTTCCCTCTCTGACGGCTCGAGAGTTGCGAAGGCTTACGGATTTTCTCACGCAGGCGCGTGGGTGTTTGACCGAAACTGCCATCTCTTTGAAGAACAGGACCCCGAGCTTTTTGCAAGGCGGACCTGCCACATCGACGAGAGCTTATACCTCATCTGCGGCTGCTATAATGACACGCACCAGCATTTCAACCTGAACTCGCGTCCGTTTTTGACGCTTGGCGCGAAGGGCATTTGCGAAAAAGCGGAGCGTGAACTCGCAAACGCAAAAAACGATGACGAGCGTGAATTCCTCCGCGCAGTGTGCCACGGTATGCTCACGCTTCGGAGGATGGCGGAGAAGTTTTCCGAGAAGGCGAAGCAGATGCTTGAAGCGGAGCTTGATTGCGAGGCTCGCCAAAACCTCTCCCGTATCGCAGAGTGTGCCGCACGTGTTCCGTGGGAAGCGCCAAAGACGCTCTACGAAGCACTCGCAACGCTTGCGTTTCTGCGATGCGCCGTCGGCTCGATTGAAGGCATCGGTATGAACTCCTTCGGTCGTCTCGACCGCGACCTCATCCCCTTCTACCGCGCGGATGTGGAAAGCGGAAGGCTTACCTATGACGAGGCGTATGACCTCATCGCGCATTTCCTGCTCATCTGGGACTGCCACTACGACCACGATATGATTATGGAGTGGTACGCTGACCACGAGCTTGAGAATACATACACTCTCGGCGGCTGTGACGAGGACGGTGAGCCGATTTATAACGAAATCACGGAGCTTTTCCTCCGCGCAAACCGCGAGAAGAAGATAATCTTCCCGAAAATCAAGTGCCGTTTCTCTAAAAGCTCTCCGAAAGAGTATCTCGACGAGATAAACCGCTCTATCATAAAGGGAACGACAACCGTTCTTTTGCAGAACGACGATGCCACAATCCCTGCCCTCATCCGCGCAGGAAGAAGTGAGCGCGAGGCTCGCGACTATTACGTTGCAGGCTGTTGGGACATCGTAACCAATCAGGAGCGCGCTGACCACGGCGATTACTTAAACCTCTTAAAGCCGTTTGAATACGCCGTACACAACTTAAACGACAGGATGGAGCGCGTCGGCATCACCTTTGAGACCTTTGACGGTGCAGAAAGCTTTGAGGAAGTGTATGAAAGGACTCTCAGAAACTGCGAAGCGCTTCTTGACGCGAAGCTTGAAATCAAGCGCCGCGGCGGTCAGATTTTCCATAAGGTCGACTCATTCCCGATTTTCTCATCGACCATCGAGAACTGCATTGAAAACCACCTCGATTATACGCTCGGCGGCGCGAAGTACTACGACGATTATCAGCTTATTTTCGGACTCCCGAATATTGTTGACTCGCTTATGGCGATAAAAACTCTTGTTTTTGATAAAAAGAAGTACACTCTTTCGGAATTTCTCTCCGCTGTCCGCAGAAACTGGGCGGATGCGGAGGATATGAGAGCTGACGCTGTCGCCTGCCACGGCTGGGGCGACGGCGAAGATGACTCAACCGCCCTCGCCGCACGGTTCAATGCTGACCTTTTCGAAATTTTCGGAAGAAAAGAAGGCTCTCACGGCGGTCGCGTGCATATGGGACACCTCACCTATACTGAAATACGCTGGTGGGGCGAGAAGACTCTCGCAACTCCCGACGGCAGACGCAACGGCGAATATTTCGCGCAGGGGCTTACTCCCTCGCGCCTTAAGAGAATTCCGTGTGTCAACGATGTTATAAGAAGCCTTGCCGCGCTTGATGGCGCGCATATGGCTGCAAACTCTGTTGTGAACATCATTCTTCCGCCGAACATTCCGCTTGAGCGCGCCGAGGGATTCTTGCGCGCGATCGCGCAAACTGCGACGCAGTCACTTCAGCTTAACTGCACGTCAAAGGAAGAGCTTTTGGATGCGCAGAAGCACCCCGAAAAATACCCTGACCTCATCGTCCGCGTAACAGGCTTTTCCGCAAAGTTCACAAGCCTTTCGCGCGGATGGCAGGACGAAGTTATAACGAGGAATTTTTATGACTGATTTAAAAGCTACAATTTTTGACATACAGCGAAGCTCCTTCCACGACGGCCCCGGCATACGCACGACCGTCTTTTTCAAGGGTTGCAACCTCGCCTGCGCGTGGTGCCACAACCCCGAAAGTCAGAGTTTTTTGAAAGAAACGCTCAACTTCCCCGATAAGACAACGCCTTGCGGACGCGACTACACCGCCGATGAGGTTTTCGAAACCGTTTTGCGTGATGAGCTTTTTTACGAGGCCTCGGGCGGCGGCGTAACGTTCTCGGGCGGTGAGTGTATGCTGCAGCTTGATTTTCTTTTGGAAATTCTCAAAAAATGCAAGGAGCACGGACTTCACACGGCGGTCGATACGGCAGGAAACGTGCCGTGGGAGAGCTTTGAGAAGGTTTTGCCGTTTACCGATTTGTTCCTATACGACATAAAGACGATGGACGATTCGCTTCATAAGAAGTACACTGGTGTCGGAAATGGCCTGATACTTGAAAACCTCTCGCGTCTTTTTAAGTCGGGCGCAAAAATTTGGATACGCATACCCGTCATCTGCGGTATCAACGACTCTGAGGAGGAAATGCAGAAAATATGCACGTTTTTAAACGCAATCGGGATACCTGAAGCTGTCGAACTTCTTCCCTACCACGCTCTCGGCGAGGGAAAGGCTCGC